>NZ_JBHSMZ010000003.1:0-18565 GCF_042656905.1 Massilia aerilata | reverse complement strand
GCTTGTCCCTATAACCTTGGCAGTCAAAGCCAGGTCGATGACAGCTGTTTGTTGACACAACAGATTACCAAGTAAAACTTACTTCTTCCGGATTCAGGGTGGCGTGCGCACATGCCACGACACCCGTACAGTTTATGCCTGATGACCATAGCAAGTCGGTACCACCCCTTCCCATCCCGAACAGGACCGTGAAACGACTTTGCGCCGATGATAGTGCTGCAACCAGTGTGAAAGTAGGTTATCGTCAGGCTAATTATTATGCAGAGCCCGTCCAGTTAAGTCTGGACGGGCTTTTTGCTTTTCCGCGTCTGAAGCAAAGCCGCCGATCGTGCGGTCGCACGATCCCAAACTCAGGCACAATGCCCCTGCAAGCTTGTTAAAACCACCATACGCAGGGGAACCATGAACGAGCGGACTGCACGCGATGTCGTCATGATGCGGGCCATCGAAACCGCCGACACCAAACGCGAAATCCTTTCCGAGGACGATCGCCTGTATGCCAGCCGCAGCGCCCGTGAGCTGGCCAACTGGCAGGCCTCGGAAGGCAAGAGCGCTGCCACGCTGGACCTCTTCATCGGACAGCGCGCCGACCTGATCCTCAAACGCCTGGCCGAACGGACGCCGGCCTTCGCTTCCTTCCGCCATCGGCGCCCGCTGATGCCCTTCCTTGCCTTGCTGCTGCCGATCCTCGGATTCCTGGCCGGCGCGGGCCTGGACCGCATCGGCAATCCGCACCGCGTCGATTTGCTGTCGGCGCCGCTGCTGTTGATCCTCGCCTGGAACCTGCTGGTCTACCTTGCCCTCATCGTATGGGCGCTGATGCCGGCGAAGCTGACCGGCTGGGCCAGCCCGCGCCTGCTGCGCCGCCTTGCCGTCGGCAAGGATGCGTTGCCGCGCAAGCTGCCGGCGCCGCTCGCCGCCGGTATCACCCAATACCTCGGCGACTGGTCGCAGCTGGCGGCCAAGCTGACCAAGCTGCGTCTCGGCCGCACCGTGCACCTGGCGGCGGCCGCCTTCGCGCTCGGCGCCATTGCGTCCCTGTATGCGCGCGCCCTGCTGAACCAATATGCCGCCGGCTGGGAAAGCACCTTCCTCGACGCCGCCCAGGTGCACGCATTGCTGTCCTTCCTGTTCGCGCCGGCGATGGCCGTGTTCCAGCTGCAGGGCTTCTCGCTGGCCGACGTGCAGGCCCTGCGCTTCGTGCAGGAACCGTCGCCGGCCGGCGGTGCGCGCTGGGTGCATCTGTATGCGGCCACCTTGCTGCTGCTGGTCGTGCTGCCGCGCCTCGTGCTGGCGATTGTCTCCAGCCTGCGTGCGTCACGCCTGGCCCGCAACTTCCCGCTCGATCTCGGCCAGCCATACTTTCGCCTTCTGGCTGACCGCATCGGCGTGTCCGGTCCGGCGGTGCTGCGCGTGATCCCATACAGCTTCACCGTCGACGAAGCCCGCCACAAGGGTCTTGCATCGGTCGCGGCGATGGTCTTGGGCGAACAGGCGCAACTGATGCTGCGGCCTTCGTCGCAGTACGGCGATGAGCCGCAGGATACCTTGCGCGACGCCCGCCTGGACGATCCGGACGTCGCCGTCACGGCGGTGCTGTTCAACCTGGCCGCCACGCCGGAGCGCGAAAACCATGGCGCCTTCCTCGATTACCTGGTGCGCGGCACACCGCGCGGCATCGCCGTGCTGCTCGACGAATCGGGCCTGTCCGAACGTGGCGCCGGCCAGCCGGGTTTCGATGCGCGGGTAGTGGAGCGCACCGCGCTGTGGCATGAATTCTGCCGTTATCACCATAGCCCGGCCACCGTGGTCAACTTGCTGCATCCGGAGCGGCATCCGCTCGAACTGGGCAGCGGCTTGAGCGTGTCGGGAGCGCCATGAGCCAGCCGGTCGACATCCAGTTCGCCCTCGTATCGCACACGAACAACGGCAAGACCACGCTGGCGCGCACCCTGGTGGGCGTGGATGTGGGGGAGGTGCGCGACGCTGCCCACGTGACCGTGTTCGCCGAGGCGCACCTGCTGCAGACCAGCGCCGCCGGCGACCGCCTGCTGTTGTGGGACACGCCAGGCTTCGGCGATTCCGTGCGCCTGCGCAAGCGGCTGGCCATGGCCGGCAATCCGATCGGCTGGTTCCTGCGCGAGGTGCTCGACCGCTACCGCGACCGCCCGTTCTGGCTCAGCCAGCAGGCCCTGCGCGCCGCGAAGGACGCGGCCGACGTCGTGCTGTATCTGGTGAATTCGTCGGAGGATCCGCGCGACGCCGGCTACCTGGCGCCGGAGATGAAGATCCTCGAATGGCTGGGCAAACCGGTGGTGGTCCTGCTGAACCAGCTCGGTCCGCCGCGCCCGGACGAGCAGGAACAGGCGGAGCAGCGCCGCTGGAAGGATTACCTCGACCAGTTCGGCATCGTGCGCGAAGTACTGGCCCTGGACGCCTTCGCCCGCTGCTGGGTGCATGAAGACCTGTTCTACGAGCGGGTCGGCAAGCTGGTCGAGGCCGGCAAGCAGGACGGCTATGCGCGCCTGCTGGCGGCATGGAAGACGGACAATCTGCAGCGTTTCGATGCCTCGTCCAGGCTCGGCGCGCAGATGCTGGCCGGCGCCGCGCGCGACAGCCAGGCGATCGACGGCGAGACCAAGCCCGGCCTGCTGAAATCCGCGCTCAAGGCCGTCGGCCTGGGCAAGGACGAGCAGAAGCGCCAGGATGCCGCGATGGCCAGCCTGGTCGAGCGGCTGGAGCGGCGCATCGCCGACACCACTGGCGGCCTGCTGCGCCTGCACCGGCTCGACCCCGGCCAGGCCGGCCGCATCAATGCGCGTGTGCGCGAGAATTTCGCGGTGAAGGCGCCCATCGACAAGGCCCAGGCCGGCCTGCTGGGCGCGGTGGTCTCGGGCGCCGCGACCGGCCTTTCGGCCGACCTGATGGCCGGCGGCCTGACCCTCGGCGGCGGCGCGCTGCTGGGCGCGATCGTCGGCGCGCTCACCATGGCCGGCGCCGCCTGGGGCTTCAATACCAGCACCGACCGCGATCATCCGAGCGTGCAGTTCGCCGACGCCTTCCTGCGCACCCTGCTGCTCGGCGCGGTGCTGCGCTACCTGGCGGTGGCCCACTTCGGCCGCGGCCGCGGCAACTTCGTCGAAGGGGAGGCGCCGGCCTTCTGGCAGGCCGAAGTCGAGGCGGTGCTGACGCGCCGCGAGGCCGAGCTCGCGCAGTTGTGGAAGTCGGTGCGCGCGGCGCCCGACGATGCAGGCGCCGTGCGCCTGGTGGAAGCGGTGCTGGGGCCGATGACGGTCGAGACCCTGGAACGCCTGTATCCCGGATCGGCGGCACAGGCCCTGTCGCGACGGCCGGCGTGACACCTGTGCCAATTTGTCACACCTGGCGCCGCCGCCGTGCGCCTCAAAGCGCCTGACAGCGCGCTGACAAGGTCTGGCATGCGGATTGCTCTTGAAGGCTTACACCGATAACCTCAGGAGACAACATGAAGCACCCCATCCGCATCCTCGGCGCCGCGTCCGTGCTGGCCGCCGTCGCACTGACCTCGCTGCTCGCCAGTGCCCACGGCAATGTCGTCCCGCAGGCCGTCGATACTACCGGCCTGCCGGTACTGGGCGACAAATGGCGCGACGAGAACCCCTACCGCAACAACCAGCTGGCGCTGAAGATCGGCACCTCCGCCTATACCCAGAACTGCGCGCGCTGCCATGGCCTGGAAGCGGTGTCGGGCGGGATCGCACCCGACCTGCGCCTGCTCGACCGCGACTGCAACGGCATGAAGAACGAAACCAAGAAGAAAGCCTGCTACAAGGAGATGGACGGCTACTTCCTGGCCAGCATCCGGCACGGCAAGGTGCGCAACGGCGCGGTCTACATGCCGCCCTTCGAAGGCGTGTTCAACCAGGAAGCGATGTGGGCCATCAAGACCTACCTCGAAGCGCGCCGCAGCGTCGAATGAGCGCGCGCCTGAGGATCCGCGCCTTGTGCGGGCTGCTGCTGGCCAGCTGCGTGGGCGCCGCGGCCGCCGCCGAGGCGCCGCCCGCCACGCGCGAAGCCGGCACGCTCAAGGTGGCGGTGTACAACGAGCTGGCGCCGTTTTCGGACAAGAGGCAGGGCATCGACGTCGACCTCGGCGCCGCGCTGGCGGGCAAGCTGGGCCTGAAACTCAGCCTGCTGCCCTTCAATGCCGGCGACGACCTGGGCGATGACCTGCGCAACATGGTGTGGAAGGGGCATTACCTGGGCTACGGTCCGGCCGACGTGATGCTGCATGTGCCAGTCGACCGCACGCTGATGACGGCGAATCCGCAGGTGGCAATCTTCGCGCCCTATCATGTCGAGACGGTGCGCCTGGTGCGCAGTGCAGCCAGCATGCCGTCCTTCGACGGCCTGGATGCGCTGGCCGGCAAGCGGATCGGCGTCGAAAAGGTGTCGATCGCGGGCATGGTGGTGCTGGGCGAGGGCAATGGCCGCTTCCGCGACCAGGTGCACATCTACCCGAGCGCGCTTGATGCGCTGCAGCAGTTGAAAGGCGGCGCGCTGGATGCCGTGCTGGCGACGCGCTCCGAGATCGAATCGGTGATGCGCGGCGATCCCGCCTTCCCGGTCCAGGAGGCGGCCTTCGAGCGTCTGCCGCGCGCCGGCTGGGCGGTCGGCATGGCGGTCCGCAAGGACAATCTGGAGCTGGCGCGCCGGCTGCAGGCGGCCATGAACGAGATGGCCGGCAGCGGCGAACTGCAGGCCATCTTCACCCGCTACGGCGTGCGGGTGGTCAAACCCTGAAACCTAGAACTGGTACTGGGCGCTCAAGCCCAGTACCCAGTTGCGTCCCGGCGCCGGTTCGTAATAACGCTTGTTGCTGTCGCCGACGATGACCGAGCCTATATAGGTCCGGTCCAGCAGGTTGTTCACGCGCGCGTACTCGCGCAGGCGCCAGCCCTGCAGTTGCTGGTTCGCCTGCACGCGCGCGTTGACCAGCGCATAGCCGGGCGCCGGCTGCGCCGCATTGGCGTCCTCCGCATACACCTTGCCGTTGGCGACCGTCTCCAGCGCGGCGCCGTAGCGGTCGCCCGCATCCTTCCAGGCCAGCTCGCCGAACAGGCTGGTCCTCGGCACGCCCGGCAGGCGGTTCCCCTCGGCCACGCCGGTGAAGGCCTGGTCGTAGATCGCGCGCAGCAGCGTGGCGGCCACCCTTGCCGAGAAACCGGCGCGCAGCTCGGCGTCGAGCGACAGTTCGAGGCCCTGGCGCAGGGTGGCGCTGGCGTTGCGGTAGCTGGTGCGCCCGCCGGAAGAGGCGTCGACCACCAGCTCGTCGCTGGTGCGCACCTGGAACAGGGCCGCATTCAGGCGCACGTCCCTGGCCAGCATGGCCTTGGCGCCCGCTTCCAGCTGGGTGCTGGTGGCGGCGCCCAGCCCGAAATTGAAGCCGGCGCCGGAGCCCGAATAGAACAACTCGTTCAGGGTCGGGGTCTCGAAGCCGCGCGCCGCGCTGGCGTAGACGTTCAGCGCCGGCGTGACCTTGTACAGCACGCCCAGCAGCGGCGTGGTGTGGCGGTAGTCGACGCTGCCGCTGTCGTTGCCGTTCGAGAGATAGCGGTCGGCCACGTCGAAGCTCACCTGGCTGCGGCGCAGGCCGCCCGTGAATACCCAGCGTCCCAGTTCCCATTCGAGCTGCAGGTAAGGGTCGACATTGCGCACATCGTCTTCCTCGTCGCGCCGCAGCTTGCCCTTGACGCCGAACTCGTTGCCGATGAAGTTTTCGAAACCCTGGCGCCCGTCGCGCGACTTGCCGGCTTCCAGGCCGAGGGTGGTGCGCAAGGTGCCGTCGCCGAGCGGGCGCGCCATCATCCAGTTGGCGTCGAAGCCGTAGAAGTCGCGGTCGAAGTCGACCACCCCGCCGGAATGCGTGACCGGGGCCTGGAAGCCTTTCGAGAAGGACTGGTACTGGATCACGCGGCGGTTGCCGCCGTAGACGCTCAGGTGCAGGCGGTCGTCGCCGAAGCGCTGGTCCCAGCTCAGGCCCAGCTGCTGGTGGTCGATGCTCTTGCGTGTGTTGTAGCGGTCGGCCAGGGTGCGCTGCGGCGCCTGCGTGTCGGTGGTGTCGATCTCGCCGGCGCGCGGGTCGCGCTGCCAGGTGGCCCAGCTGACGCCGAGCGGGTCCTGGGTATCGTCCTGGCGCAGGCCGCTCGCGGTCAGGGTCAGGCGGGCGCCGGGCGCGGCGTCGAAAACCAGCTTGGCATAGGCCTGGTCGCGGGTGGCGGCGCTGTGGGCGCGGTAGCCGTCGGTCTCGAAGCGCGAGGCGTCGAGCAGCCAGCCGAAGCTGCCCTGCTTGCCGCCGGCATTCAGGTCGGTCTTGCGCAGGCCGTCGCTGCCGCCGGCCACGTTCAGTTCGATGTTGGGCGCGCCCTTCGGGTCGCGCGTGAACAGCTGGACCACGCCGCCGGCATGGTTGCCGTACAGGGTGGAGAAGGGACCGCGCAGCACCTCGATGCGCTCGGCCATGTCGAGGTTGAAGGTGGCGGCTTGCCCCTGGCCGTCGGGCATGGTGGCGGGCACGCCGTCCGCGATCAGCTTCACCCCGCGCACGCCAAAGGCCGAGCGGGCGCCGAAGCCGCGCGACGAGACCTGCAGGTCTTGCGCATAGTTCTGGCGGTTCTGTACCACCAGCCCCGGCACCGCGGCCAGGGCTTCCGATGCGTTGACGCGCGGCTGGGCGGCGCCGATGCGCTCCGCGCCGACCACGTCGATCGCCGCCGGCAAGTCGAAGCTCAAATGCTCGCTGCGGCTGCCGCTGACCACCACCACGCTGATCGGCGCGGCCGGCGCATCGGCGGCGTCGGGCGGATTGGATGCCGGGCCGGCGCTGGCCAGCAGGGGCGTGGCGGCAAACAGGGCCGCGACGGCGTTCAAGCGAAATACGTGTTGCTTCATCTGGTCTCCATGAGGTGACGGTCCGCCCTGTTTGGCCGGGCGCTGACTATCCCGGCAAGCAATATACCTGCCATGCAGAAAAACTGCCGTCCGCTTCGGTGGCACGGGGCTTGCAAATCCATCCGGACTTCCATCCCGAAAGGACATCATGAACCCGTCAAGTTACCGCTTTCTATTCCTGTGCATGGCCGCCGCCGGCGGCGCGACCGCCGCCCCCTTCGCCTACGTCCCCAACGAAAAGGCCGGCACCGTCAGCGTGATCGATGTCGGCGCCGGCGCCGTGGTGCGCGAGTTCGCGGCCGGCAAACGGCCGCGCGGCATTGCCGCCGACCCGGGCGGCAGCCGGCTCTACATCACCGACGCCGCCGGCAGCGCCTTGCTGGTGCTCGATGCCGCCAGCGGCGCGACCCTCGCCAGCATCGCACTGGGCAGCTCGCCCGAGGGCGTCAGCGTTTCCAGCGACGGCCGCTGGGCCGCGGTGGCGGTCGAGGACAGCAATAGCGTGGCGCTGGTCGACACCGCCGCGCGCAAGCTGGTGGCCGACATCAAGGTCGAGGGCCGCAATCCCGAGCATGCCGTGTTCAGCCCGGACGGGCGCTGGCTGCTGGTCTCGGCCGAAAACGCCGAGCAGGTCGACCTGATCGACGTGGCGGCGCGCCGCCAGGTGGGCTCGATCGCGGTCGGCCTGCGCCCGCGCGGCATCGCCTTCACCCCGGACGGCAAGCAGGCCTATGTGGCATGCGAACTGGCCGGCAAGGTGTATGTGCTCGACCTGGCCGAAAGGCGCGCGGTCGCAAGCATCGCCGCCGGCAGGAACCCGGCCGGCATCGCCGTCGGGCCTGGCGGCCGGCAGGTGTATGTGTCGAACGGGGCGGACGGCAGCGTGATGGCGATCGATCCGCTGCGCATGGCCGTGAGCGCCACGATCGCGGTCGGCAAGCGGCCCTGGAACATGGCGCTGACGCCGGACGGCGGCCGTCTGTATGTGGCCAATGGCCGCTCGGACAGCGTATCGGTGATCGACACCGCGGCCGCGGCGAAGCTGGCCGATATCCCGGTCGGGCAGCAGCCCTGGGGCATGGTGATCCCTTGAGCTGTGCAGCACGCCTGTTCCAGTTTGGGACAGCTGTACCAGAACGGGCCGCCGGCCTCGGGCGTGATCCGCCTGCCGCAGGGGCGCGGCGCGCGGAGACAGGGCTGGCACGGCGTTTGCGATTCAGGAGAGGTGCTACCGACACACCGTCGCATCGACGGCCATACAACCAACACAGAAGAGGATGACATGAATCTTGCGGACATCAGCAAACTGGGCGTCGCCAATCCGTTCCGTCAACGCTACGACAACTACATCGGCGGGCGCTTCGTGGCGCCGGTCCGGGGCGAGTACTTCCCCAACGTGACGCCGATCACCGGCCAGCCCTTCTGCGAAGTGGCGCGCTCGAGCAGCGAGGACGTCGAGCTGGCGCTGGATGCCGCCCATGACGCCAAGGCTGCCTGGGGCAAGACCTCGCCGGCCGAGCGCGCCAACATCCTCAACAAGATCGCCGACCGCATGGAAGCCAACCTGAACCTGCTGGCGACCGCCGAGACCATCGACAACGGCAAGCCGATCCGCGAGACCATGGCCGCCGACATCCCGCTGGCGATCGACCACTTCCGCTACTTCGCCAGCTGCATCCGCACCCAGGAGGGCGCGATCTCGACCATCGACGACGAGACCTATGCCTACCACTTCCACGAACCGCTGGGCGTGGTCGGCCAGATCATCCCCTGGAATTTCCCGATCCTGATGGCGGTCTGGAAGCTGGCGCCGGCCCTGGCCGCCGGCAACTGCGTGGTGCTGAAACCCGCCGAGCAGACCCCGGCCTCGATCATGGTGCTGATCGAACTGGTGGCCGACCTGCTGCCGGCGGGTGTGCTGAACGTCGTCAACGGCTTCGGCCTGGAGGCAGGCAAGCCGCTGGCCTCGAGCAAGCGCATCGCCAAGATCGCCTTCACCGGCGAGACCGGCACCGGGCGCCTGATCATGCAATACGCGGCCCAGAATCTGATCCCGGTGACCCTCGAGCTGGGCGGCAAATCGCCGAACATCTTCTTCGCCGACGTGATGGACGCCGACGACGACTTCTTCGACAAGTGCCTGGAGGGCTTCGCCATGTTCGCGCTGAACCAGGGCGAGGTCTGCACCTGCCCATCGCGCGTGCTGGTGCAGGAATCGATTTATGAAAAATTCATCGAGCGCGCGCTGGACCGGGTGGCGAAGATCAAGGCCGGCAACCCGCTCGACGCCGGCACCATGATCGGCGCCCAGGCCTCGCAGGAGCAGCTGGAGAAGATCCTGTCGTACATGGACATCGGCCGCCAGGAAGGCGCCGAAGTGCTGGCCGGCGGCGAGCGCGCCACCCATGAGGGCGACCTGTCCGGCGGCTACTACGTGCGGCCGACCGTGTTCAAGGGCGACAACAGCATGCGCATCTTCCAGGAAGAGATCTTCGGCCCGGTGGTCTCCGTCACCACCTTCAAGGACGAAGCCGACGCCCTGCGCATCGCCAACGACACCTTGTACGGACTGGGCGCCGGCCTGTGGACGCGCGACGGCAGCCGCGCCTTCCGCGTCGGCCGCGCGATCCAGGCCGGGCGCGTGTGGACCAACTGCTACCACCTGTACCCGGCGCACGCCGCGTTCGGCGGCTACAAGCAGTCGGGCATCGGGCGCGAGAACCACAAGATGATGCTCGACCACTACCAGCAGACCAAGAACCTGCTGGTGAGCTACAGCCCGAAAGCGCTGGGCTTCTTCTGAGGCGATGACCATGACCACGTCGATCGATCGCGTGACCGCCACGCCCGCCGCGCTGGCCTTTCTCGGCGAGCTGCGGCGCCGCCACGGTCCGCTGATGTTCTTCCAGTCCGGCGGCTGCTGCGACGGCAGCGCGCCGATGTGCTATGCCGCCGGCGAATTCAACCTGAGCGACAGCGACGTCTACCTGGGCAACCTGGACGGCGCGCCCTTCTACATGGGGCTGGAGCAGTTCGGCTACTGGGAGCACACCCAGCTGATCATCGACGTGGTCGAGGGTAACGGCGGCATGTTCTCGCTCGATAACGGCACCGGCCGGCGCTTCCTCACGCGCTCGCGCCTGTTCAGCGACGAGGAATGCGCGCAGCTCAAGCAGCACAACACAACAACAAGGAGACAATCATGAAGACAACAACCAGGATGGTCCTGCTCGCAGGATTGCTGCCGTTCGCGTTCGCGCGGGCGGCCGACGTCACCACCGCCATGCTCGACAAGGCCGACAAGGACACGAAGAACGTGCTGTCCTTCGGCATGGGTTCGCAAGGCCAGCGCTTTTCGCCGCTCACCCAGGTCAACACGAAGACGGTCGGCCAGCTGGTGCCGGTATGGTCGTTCTCGTTCGGCGGCGAGAAGCAGCGCGGCCAGGAGTCGCAGCCGGTCATCGCCAACGGCAAGATGTTCGTCACCGCGTCCTACTCGCGCATCTTCGCGATCGACCTGAAGACCGGTAACAAGCTGTGGAAGTACGAGCACCGCCTGCCGGACGGGATCATGCCCTGCTGCGACGTGGTCAACCGTGGCGCCGCGCTGTTCGGCAACCTGGTCATCTTCGGCACCCTTGACGCCCAGCTGGTGGCGCTCGACCAGAACACCGGCAAGGTGGCGTGGAAGGAGAAGGTCGACGACTACGCGGCCGGCTACTCGATGACGGCGGCGCCGCTGATCGCCAAGGGCGTGCTGATCACGGGCGTGTCCGGCGGCGAGTTCGGCGTGGTCGGCCGCGTGGAAGGCCGCAACCCGATGACCGGCGAGCTGCTGTGGGTGCGCCCGACCGTCGAGGGCCACATGGGCTACCGCTACGACAAGGACGGCAAGCAGATCGAAGCAGGTGTGACCGGCACCGTCAACAAGAGCTGGCCGGGCGAGCTGTGGAAGACCGGCGGCGCCTCGACCTGGATGGGCGGCACCTACGACCCGGCCACCGGCCTGGCCTACTTCGGCACCGGCAATCCGGCGCCCTGGAACAGCCACCTGCGCCCCGGCGACAACCTGTATTCCTCGTCGACCCTGGCGCTGGATCCGGAAACCGGCCAGATCAAGTGGGCCTACCAGAGCACGCCCAACGATTCCTGGGACTTCGACGGCGCCAATGAATTCGTCACCTTCGACATGGACGGCAGGCGCTATGGCGGCAAGGCGGACCGCAACGGCTTCTTCTACGTGATCGATGCGAAGAACGGCAAGCTGACCAACGCCTTCCCCTTCGTGCGCAAGATCACCTGGGCCAGCGGGATCGACCTGAAGACCGGGCGTCCCAACTTCATCGCGGCCAACCGCCCCAGCGATCCGACCAAGGGCCAGGATGGCAAGAAGGGCAACGCGGTGTTCGCGGCGCCGGCCTTCCTGGGCGCGAAAAACCAGATGCCGATGGCCTACAGCCCGCAGACCGGCCTGTTCTACGTGCCGGCCAACGAGTGGGGCATGGATATCTGGAACGAGCCGATCTCGTACAAGAAGGGCGGCGCCTTCCTCGGCGCAGGCTTCACCATCAAGCCGCTCAACGAGGATTACATCGGCGCCCTGCGCGCGGTCGATCCGAAGACCGGCAAGATCGTGTGGGAAGTGAAGAACAACGCGCCGCTGTGGGGCGGGGTGATGAGCACCGCCGGCGGCCTGGTGTTCTACGGTACGCCGGAAGGCTACCTGAAGGCGGTCGACGCCAGGAGCGGCAAGGCGCTGTGGAAGTTCCAGACCGGCTCCGGCGTGGTGGCGCCGCCGGTGACCTGGGAAGAGGGCGGCACCCAGTACGTGGCGGTGGTGTCCGGCTGGGGCGGCGCGGTGCCGCTGTGGGGCGGCGAGGTCGCGAAGAAGGTCAACTTCCTCGAGCAGGGCGGCTCGGTCTGGGTGTTCAAGCTGGCCACCAAGATCTGATCGAGACACAGGACACGTGGGGTCCATGTTTCCGGCGGCTTTGGCCGCCGGTTTTTTTTGCGGCGAGTGTCCGCACGACGCGACCCAAAAAATGACACCTGGCCGCGCCGCCTGATCCGATAAGGCACAAGGCGCGGCCCGCGCGGGCCGGCTTTGCCCCGTGAATCTCTCTCCTGCGGCCCGGCACGCTAATTGCCATCGCTCTCGGGTACATCGAACCGATGTGCTCACACATTAAAAGAAAGCGAGGAGACAATGAAGAAGATCTGCGCGATGATGATGGTGGCCGCGTGCGCGCGCCCGGCCCTGGCGGTCGACATCAAGGCCGGCGACTGGACGGTGGGAATGGGCGGCATCGTCAACGCCTACTACACGGGCGTGTCCTGCCACGGCGACGAGGTAGGCGGACTGGCGCTGGGCGGCCACGCGCTGGGCTGCGGCGGCGAGGACCGCCGCACCACGATCGGCAACGGCCTGCTGCCGAATGGCTTGCTGGCGTCGGCCACCTCGAACCAGGGCGGCTACGACGTGACGGCCAAGATCGGCATCTACGCTGCCACCGCCACCGACAGCGCGATCAGCCAGAACAGCAACGTGGACGTGCGCCAGGCCTACTTCACCTTCGGCCGCGCCGATCTCGGCAGCTTCAAGCTGGGGCGCGACTACGGCATCTTCGGCGCCAACGCCATCCTCGGCGACATGACCCTGGTCGGCGCCGGCGCGCCGGTGCAGGCGACCCAGCGCGGCCGCGTCACGCTGGGCCACATCGGCGCCGGCTATACCTACCTCGGCACCTACGGCCAGATCGTCTACAGCACGCCCAAATCCGATGCCGGGATCGGCGCCGACATCGGCGTGATGAACCCGGTGGCCGACACCCCGGTGATCGCCGGCCCGCGCTACAGCAGCCGTGCCTCGCCCCAGGTGCAGGCCCAGCTGCGCTACGAACAGGGCGGCTTCAAGGCCTGGCTCGGCGCCAAGGGCCAGCGTTTCGAGGCCGTGGCCCCGGGCGACGCCGACTTGAACATGCATGGCTTCGAGGCCGGCGCGTCCTTGCAGATGGGCGCGGCGGGGCTGCTGCTCAACGTGCAGCAGGGCCGGGGCCTCGGCATCCTGTCCGACGCCGACCAGGGCGACACGAAGTCGAAGAACTACCTGGTGCAGGGAACCTTCAAGGCCACCGATGCGCTCAAGCTGGGCCTGAGCTGGGGCCGCAGCGCGAACGACGACGCCACGCCCGGCGCGGCCGGGCTGAAGTCGAACGCCAACCTGACCGCCGGCGCCTATTACGCGCTGAACAGCGTGATCACGCTGGTGCTCGAAGCCGGGCAGACCCGGTCGAAGGGCTTCGGCGGCGCCACCGCGCGCCTGAACGGCGCCTCGGCCGGCGGCATCATCTTCTTCTGAGCCATCGGCATGCGCCTCTTCCTCTGCCTGCTTCTGCTGCTGACGGTGAGCGCACGCGCCGCGGTGCTGGACCGGGCGGCGCTGGCGCGGCGCTTCCCGGCGCCGCTGGTGGTCGGCGAAAAGGCGGCGGACCTTCCCGCCTGGCCGCTGTTCAAGCAGAACGGCACCGCCACCGAACTGGTGGGCTATGCCTTCGAATCGGCCGAGCTGGCGCCGGTGCCGGGTTTCGCCGGCGTGCCGCCGAACCTGCTGGTGGTGATCGATGCCAAAGGCAGCTTCCTCGACGTCGCCTTGCTGTCGCAGCACGAGCCGGTCTTCCTCGACGGCCTGGGCGAGGCGCCGCTGCACCAGTTCCTGCGCCAGTACGCGGGGCTGTCGCTGGGGCAGGGGATCGACGTGGTCCCTGCCCATGCCGCCAGGGATGCGCGGCGCGACGGCCAGCGCGTGCAGCTCGACGGCGTGTCGAAGGCCACCGCCTCGGTGCGCATCATCAACCAGAGCGTGCTGGCGGCCGCGCTGGCGGTGGCGCGCGCCAGGCTGGGCTTCGCCAAGGGCCGCGATCCGAGCCGGCTCGCGCGCATCCGCGAGGACTGGTTCGAACCGCTGACGCTGCAGCAGATGCTGGACAACGGCCTGCTGCGCCATCTGCGCGTCAGCAACCGCGAGGCCGAGCGCCTGTTCGCCGGCAGCGAGGGTGCTGGGCTGGACCCGGAAGCACTGGCGCGGCCGGACCTGGCCTTCGTCGACCTTTACCTGGCCTGGGTGTCGGTGCCTTCGGCCGGGCGCAATCTGCTGGCGCCGCGCAGCTGGACCCGCCTGCGCGCGCGCCTGGAGCCGGGCGACCATGCGCTGCTGGTGCTGAGCGCCGGACGCCACCGCCTGATGGACGAGGACTTCGTGCGCGGCAGCGTGCCGCAGCGGATCCTGCTGCGCCAGGACAGTCTGCCGGTCGGGATGCGCGATCTCGACCCGGACTTGCAACTGGCCGATGGCTTGCGCCTGCCGGCGACGGAGATGATGGCGCTGCGCGTGATCGCCCAGGCCGGCCTGGATCCGGCGCGGCCGCTGGACTTCGCGCTGCCGCTCACGCGCAGCAAGGGCATCGTCTATCCCGAACGGATCGTGCGCGAGCTTCCCTTTACTTACCGGCTGCCTGCGGCGTATGTGCTGGCGCCGCCGGATGGGGCGCGCTCCTGGCAGGCCAGCTGGCGCGACCGGCGCATCGAGTTGGCGGTGCTGTCGGCAAGCCTGGTCCTGCTGGCAGTGGGCTTGCTGCTGCAGCGGCGCCTGGTGGCGCGGCCGGCGTGCTTCGCCTGGCTGCGGCGCGGCTGGCTGCTGTTCGTGATCGGCTTCATCGGCTACGCAGCCCAGGGCCAGCTGTCGATCGTGAACATCACCGGTGCAATGCAGGCGCTGCGCCAGGGCCGCGGCCTCGGCTTCCTGCTGTTCGACCCGATGACGATGCTGCTGTGGGGCTTCGTTCTCATCTCGCTGCTGCTGTGGGGGCGCGGCGCCTTCTGCGGCTGGCTGTGTCCTTTCGGCGCGTTGCAGGAGTTTGCGGGCGCGGCGGGACGATTACTGCGAGTGCCACAGCTGGCCGTGCGCCGGCGCTTCGATGCGCGCCTGAAGCAGCTCAAATATGGGCTGCTGGCCGCGATTCTGCTGGCCGCCGTGTTCGCGCCGGCGCTGGCCGACAGGCTGGTCGAGGCCGAGCCCTTCAAGACCGCCATCACGCTGAATTTCGTGCGCGCCTGGCCGTATGTCCTGTATGCCGGCGGACTGCTGGCGCTCGGCATGGTGGTTTACAAATTCTTTTGCCGCTACCTGTGTCCCTTCGGCGCGGCGCTGGCGCTGCTCGGGCGGATCCGGCTGCTCGACTGGATTCCACGCCGCGGCGAATGCGGGACGCCCTGCCAGACCTGCCGCCACCGCTGCGCTTACAACGCGATCGCGCCAAGCGGCAAGGTGGATTACGGCGAATGCTTCCAGTGCCTGGATTGCGTCGCCATCCACGACAGCGACGCCCTGTGCGCGCCGCGCATCCTGGAACGCAAGCGCGCCCGCACGATTCCCATCGTGCCCGTGCACGAGACGACGATCAAGAGGAGGGGATGATGCATCGACGGAGTTTCATCGCCGCGGCGCTGGGCAGCATCGCCGGCGCCGGCGCGGCAGGCGAGCCGCCGCTGCGCCTGCACACCGCGGCCGGGCTGGCCTTCGGCACCACGGTCAGCGTCAGCGTGCGCCACGCGGACGAGGCGCTGGCGCAGCGGGCGCTGGCGGCGGCGCTGGCGGAAGCGCGCCGCATCGATGGGCTGATGAGTCTTTACGATCCGGCCAGCCAGGTCTACCGCCTGAACCGCGACAAGACCCTGGACGATCCCGATCCGCACCTGCTGGCAGTGCTGGCGCATGCGCGCGCGCTGTCGCGCCTGACGCTGGGCGCCTTCGACATCACCGTGCAGCCCTTGTGGCGGACCTTCCGCGCTGCCGCCGGCCTGCCGCCGGAACGCGAGCGCCTGCTTGCGCGCAGCCTGGTCGACTGGACCCGGGTGCAGTCCGGCCCGCGGCGGGTGGCGCTGGGCCATGCCGGCATGGCCATCACCCTGAACGGCCTGGCCCAGGGCTATGCGGCCGACCTGGCGCTGGCGGCGCTGCGCCGGCATGGCATCGGCCACGCGCTGGTCGATACCGGTGAATACGCGTCGCTGGGCCGTGCCGGCGCGCGTCCGTGGACGCTGGGCGTGCGCGATCCGCTGTCGGAAGAGGGACTGGCCGCGCGGGTGGCGCTGGATGGACGCTGCGTCGCCACCTCCGGCGACTATGCGGCGGCATTCACGGCGGACCGCCTGCATCACCACATCTTCGACCCGGCCACCGGCGACTCGCCGCTCGAGCTGGCCAGCGTCACGGTGCTCGCGCCGACAGGACTGGAAGCGGACGGCCTGTCCACCGCCTTCATGGTGATGGGCGCGCGCAGGGCGCACACGCTGGCGGCGCGCCTGCCGGGCGTCGACCTGCTCACGGTCGGCAAGCGCGGCGAGGCCTGGCAGTCGGCCGGATTTCCGGCGGTGTGAGCGCTATTTCAGATGCGGCAGCTTGCGATAGATGGTGTTGCGCGAGACGCCCAGGGCGCGGGCGGTGGCCGAGACATTGCCGCCGTTCGCCTCGAGCGACTTCAGGATCACGGTCAGTTCCATGTCTTCGAGGCTGGCGCCGCTCGCCACCATCTGCTGGGCGCTCGGCGCGGCCTCGGCGCCGGCTTCTTCGATATCGTCGAGGAAGTCGTCCGGCATGTGGCGCAGGCCGATCTCTTCTTCGTCGCCGGCCATGATCACGGCGGTGCGCAGCAGGTTGGTCAGCTGGCGGAAGTTGCCCGGCCATTTGTGGCGGCGGAACAGCCGCAGCACCTCGTCGGCGATGCGATGCGGCCCGCCTTCCGTCTCCGACGCCAGGATCCTCCTGACCACGCATTCGAGATCGGTGCGTTCGCGCAGCGGCGGCAGTTTCACGACCAGCCCATTCAGGCGGTAATACAGGTCTTCGCGGAACAGGCCTTCGGCGATGCGCCGGCGCAGGTTATGGTTGGTGGCGCAGATCAGCTCCACGTTCACGGGAATCGACTTGTCGCTGCCGAGCGGCGTGACCATGCGCTCCTGCAGCACCCGCAACAGGCGCGCCTGCAGCGAAAACGGCATGTCGCCGATCTCGTCGAGGAACAGGGTGCCGCCGTTCGCCTGCAGGATCTTGCCGGACGCGCCCTTCTTGCGTGCGCCGGTGAAGGCGCCTTCCTCGTAGCCGAACAGTTCGGACTCGATCAGGGTTTCCGGAATCGACGCGCAGTTGACCGCGACGAAGGGGCCTTGCGCGCGCGGCGAATCGTTGTGGATGGCCTGGGCCAGCAATTCCTTGCCGGTGCCGGTCTCGCCCATGATCAGGATCGGGACATCGCGCCCGAGTACCTTGTTGACCTTGGCGATGACCTGCTCCAGCTGCGGATCGCCGGTATTCAGGTAGCGCAGGCCGGACAGGCGGCGCGGCGCCTTCATCACGGCGGGAACGCCGGCTGCGGGCGGCGCCTGGACCGGCTCGGCGCCGGATGCGCCGGTCAGCACGTGCACACCGTTCGTCAGGCGCAGCTCGGCGCGGCCGCGCACGCGCACGCCGTTGTGCATGCAGAGGTCGAGCAGGCCCGGCGCCGCGGTGCGGTAATGGTCGAACAGGGCCGAGACGGGAAGGCCGAACAGGGAACTGAAGGTATGCGCCTGCAGGGCGGGGTAGGACAGCCCGAGCTGGAACAGGGCGGCGCGGTTGGCGGCCAGGAAGCGTCCGCCCGGCGTGAAGGAGGCGATGCCTTCCATCAGGGTGCCGATGAATTCGGGGCGCGCGTGGAAGTGCAGGGTGATCGCGTTCTCGAAGGTGGCCGCGAACATCTGGTTCTCGATCATCAGCGCCGACATGCGCACCAGGGCCATGGTGTGCTTGTGGTAGCTGCGCCGGTCGCCGCTGACGTCGAGCACGCCGACCACGTTGCCGCGGTGGTCGGTGATCGGCGCTGCGGAACAGGTCAGGAAGTGGTTCGCGGCCAGGAAATGCTGGTCGGCGTGGATGGTCGATGGCGCCCGCTCGGCGATCGCGGTGCCGATCGCGTTGGTCCCCTTGCTTTCCTCGGACCAGGCCACGCCCGGCGTCAGGGCCACACGGTTGGCTTTCTCGAGGAAGTCGGCGTCGCCCAGCGAATGGAGGATCACGCCATGGGCGTCGGTCAGCAACACCATATTGTGGGTGTTGACGATCTGCTGGTACAGGGTTTCCATGGCCGGCACCGCATGCGTATGCAGTATGCGGTTCTGATCGAGCAGGATCGACAGGCCGGAGCCGCTCAGCGGGCTGAAGTCGGGGCGCGCGCCGGGACAGAGGCCATATTCCTGGGAACGGCGGTGCGAGCCAACGACCATAGCTTCCATGTCGGCGGTCCATGCGGGCACGCCGGCGCCGGGCAGGCTTGTTGCCGGGTATTCGTAAGCCATTCCATGTCTCCTGTGTGGCCCTGTCTTGCGGCTCTGCTGGAAATCGACTGTTCTCTAATGTAGCACCTGTACCGGAATGGAACAAAAGATATCGGCACACAGGGCACAGGATGTGATCGAGCAAGTCGTATGCCAGACTGCGCCGGCAGCACAACAGAAGGGCTTGCAAGACCCCATGTCTGTTTGCTATAGTTCGCCTCCTGCTTCTGCAGCGCACGAAAAGTTTAATAGAATCAACGAATTAAAC
>NZ_JBHSMZ010000002.1:0-42930 GCF_042656905.1 Massilia aerilata | reverse complement strand
ACTTTGGCACATCTGATGCCGTTTCGGGTGGGGGCGTCCATCCCATTGCGAAGGCGGGGACCCAAGTTAATTGGACTTTAATTCCACGCGCTTGATATTCCGCCGCCACTCAGCCAGCGACTGCAGCGTATCGCTTTCCGCATCCTCGACCAGGATTTCCTCGCCGGTCTTCGCGACCAGGAAGCTGGCGCGGCGGTGCACGTTCTGCTTGCGGTTTTCCACGAAGCTGAGCTGGTAGTAGGGCTTGCCCTCGATCACGCGCGGCGTCGGATCGTCCTCGATCACGGCGCCGTGCACCTTGCCGCGCGAATCCTTTTCGATCTGCGCCGACCATGCCTTCAGCTCGGGCACCGCCATCAGCTCGGCGATGGCCTGGTCGCGCGTGCGCGCCGGCGCGGCGGGCGCTTCGACGGCGGCCGGCTTGGGCGGCGGCGGTGCTTCGCGCTTGCAGGCGGCAAGGGCGCAGAGGGCGAGGGCGGTGGCGCCGAGCAGGCGGGCAGGATGGATAGGCATTCAGTCAGTTTACACCCAGCATAGTCCCACAGCAACTTATCGCCGCGTCTCAAGCCTGTTCGTCCTCCGGCAGCTTCAGGCGCTTCAAGTGGAAGTCGTACTCGTACAATTCGCCGTAGCGGCCCCACTCCACGGCGATGCCCAGCGTGCGCCGGGCGCGGTTTTCCTTCATGCCCACTTCCAGCAGCTCGATGAAGGGTTCTTCGGACAGCGTGCCGCCGCTGCTTTCCGCCAGCGCGGTGCGGATGCGCCCCGCCAGCGGCACGTGGGCCAGCACCTGGCGGCCGAAGATTTCCTGGCGTTCGGCCTGCTGCGCAGTGGCGTAGCGCTTGCCGAGCGGCGTGAGCATGATGTCGCCGCTCTCGACCTGGGCCAGGCCCAGCATCGCCAGCGCTTCGAAGGTCGGGAACAGTTCTTCGTCGGGCAGCTCGGCTTCCTCGGCCAGTTGCGGCAGGTCGGCGCGGCCGTCGAAGGGCGGCTCGGCAACCAGGTCGAGCACGGCCTCGATGCGCTCGACGTCGGTATCGGGCAGGCCGAAGTCCGGCTGCGGCGCCGGCACGCCGGCCGGCACGGCGGGCGCCGCGCGTCGCGTCGTCATCAGTCCGTAGACCTCGTCGATCAGGGCCCGCACCCGCGCGCTGTCGGCGTCGCGCGGCCGCGGCAGGTCGACCCTGACTTCGCTGACGATACGTCCTGGGTCGCTGGACAGGATGATGATGCGGTCCGCCATCATCACCGCTTCTTCGATGTTGTGCGACACGACCACGATGCCGCGGGTCGGAATCTGCTTGCCGTCCCACAGCGCCAGGATGTCGTTGCGCAGGGTCTCGCCGGTCAGCACGTCGAGTGCGGAAAAGGCTTCGTCCATCAGCAGCACGTCCGGATTGGTGACCAGCGCGCGCGCGATGCCGACGCGCTGGCGCATGCCACCCGAGAGTTCGCGCGGCAGGGCGCCGCCGAAGCCGGCCAGGCCGATCAGTTCGAGCACGGCGTCGGCGCGGCGCTCGCGTTCCGCCGGCGCCACGCCCTGCGCCTCGAGGCCGAGCTCCACGTTCTGCTGCACCGTCAGCCAGGGAAAGAGCGCGAAGGACTGGAACACCATGGCCACGCCGGGCGCCGGGCCGGCGATGGCGCGGCCGGCATAGTCGGCCTTGCCGCCGTCGGCCGGCACCAGGCCGGCCATGATGCGCAGCAGGGTCGACTTGCCGGAGCCCGACTTGCCGAGCAGCGCCACGATCTCGCCCTGGCGCAGCGTGAAGTCGACGCCGTCGAGAATGCGGCGCGGCGCGCCGTCGGCGCTGGTGAAGGACTTGCCGACCGCTTCCAGCCGGATCAGGATGTCTTGTGTCATGTTGCTTTCCTCAGATTTCACGGTGTCCGGCCAGCACGTACAGCTTGCGCCAGAAGAAGCGGTTCAACAGCATCACGAAGATGCACATGATGCCGATGCCGAGGGCGATCCGGTGGAAGTCGCCGGCGTCGGTCATCTGCTTGATATAGCTGCCCAGCCCCTGGGCGGCGAGGGTGGTCTTGCCCCAGGTGACATACTCGGCCACGATGCTGGCGTTCCAGGAACCGCCGCTGGCCGTGATCGCCCCGGTCACGTAGGCCGGGAACACCGCCGGCAGGTACACCCGCTTCCAGCGCAGCCAGCCTTGCAGTCCCAGGTTGTCCGCCGCCAGCCGCAGCTCGGTCGGAATGGTCGACGCGCCGGCCACCACATTGAACAGGATGTACCACTGGGTGCCGAACACCATCAGGGGGCTGAGCCAGATGTTCGGGTTCAGGTGCAGGCTCACCATCAGGAACACGACCAGCGGGAACATCAGGTTGACCGGGAAGGCGGCCAGGAACTGCGCCACCGCCTGCACCCGCTGCGAGTAGCGCGGCCGCAGCCCGATCCACACCGCGACCGGCACCCAGAACAGCGAGGCCAGCCCGATCAGCAGCATGACCCGGGTCAGGGTCGCCAGGCCGAGCAGGACCACGTGCCCGGCTTCGCTCCAGCCGACCACGCTGTGCACGTAGACGATCAGGCGCAGCGTGGCGGCCAGCACCACGATGGCGAGGCCGATGTCCCACAGGCGCGGCAGCGCGCGCTGCCAGCGGCCGGGCGCACGCGCGGGCGCGGCGGGGCGTCCGGCCGTGCCGAACCAGCCAAGGGTGGCGCGCATGGCGGCCCAGAAGCGGTCCGCCAGCCGGCTCACCCAGCGGCTGCGGCGCCCCCAGTCCAGCAGCCAGGAACGCTGCGCGGTCTCGCCCTGCGACTCCTCGAAACGGAACTTGTCGGCCCAGGCCAGCAGCGGGCGGAAGAACAGCTGGTCGTACAGGATGATCCCGGCCAGCATGGCGACGATGGCCCAGGCCACCGCACGCCCGTTTTCCTGCTCGATGGCGACGGCGATGAAGGCGCCGATGCCGGGCAGCTTGATGTCCTGGCCGGACACGGAAATCGCCTCGGCCGCCACCAGGAAGAACCAGCCGCCGGACATCGACATCATCATGTTCCACAGCAGTGACGGCATCGCGTAGGGCAGTTCCAGTCGCCAGAAGCGCTGCCAGCCGGACAGGCAGAAGACCCGCGCCGCCTCGTTCAATTCGTCGGGGACGGTGCGCATCGACTGGTACAGGCTGAACGCCATGTTCCAGGCTTGCGAAGTAAAAATCGCGAAGACCGCCGCGCACTCCACGCCCAGCAGGCTGCCGGGAAACAGGGCGATGAAGGGCGCGATCGCGATCGCCTGGAAGCCGAGAATCGGCACCGACTGCAGGATGTCGAGCAGCGGAATCAGGATCTTCTCGGCGGCGCGGTACTTGGCGGCGACGGCCGCGAACACGAAGCTGAACAGCAGCGAACAGCCGAGCGCCATGAACATGCGCAGGATGGTGCGCAGCAGGTAATACGGCAGCTGGACCACGTCCAGTGAGATCGGCGTCGGCTGCCCCAGCACGAAGGGGCGCGCCATCTGCATGGCGCCATAGGCCGCGGCGGCCAATACGGCCAGCACCAGGGGCAGCAGGAACCAGTCCCAGCGGTTGAAGCCGCGCTCGCCGCGGCCGGCGGCCATCTGGCGGCCATTGAAAAACTCGAACATTCACTTTCCTTGCGAAGACTGCGCCGTCGGGATGCGCACGGCCGCAAGCCGGCGCGGCCAGCAGCGATGGCTGGCCTGCAATGCATGTGTTGCTGGAACGTGAATGCGCCGAAAGGGGCGGCGTAGAAAAGATACCATCATCCGCGGCAGGATGACGGCAGGAGACGGGGAGCCTGCGTTATCTTGCCGAGAATGCGCCAGGGTCGGACTGGCAACAACTATCGCTCGAACAAGTGCCCATGGATGGACCCAAAAAATGAAAACAGCGCAAGTTTAATTGCCTGTTCGACAGAGCGTCAATCAAAACCGTCGTCAGATCGAAACGCCTGTTGGATTGTGTCTCCTCAACCTACGGCAGAGGCTGCTAAGCAAGAATCGCCGATGCACTCAACCACGAGGAGATCGGAAATGGCAGCTGACGCATATGCAGATCGATGGCATCAAGGGCGAATCGGCCGACTCGGGCCATCAGGGCTGGATCGAATTGACTTCGGCCCATTGGGGTGTAACGCAGCCCAGAAGTTCTTCTGTCTCTACCGCCGGAGGCCACACCGTGGGCCACCTGGAGAATGTGATGCTGTCGCATATGGACCAGGTGATGCGTGAGGGCGGAGGGATCGTTCTGGACGAGATCGGCCTGTGTTTTTCGAAGGTGAAGTGGTCGAGCGAGAGTGGCAGGCCATGTGTGACCGGAAATTCGGGATCGGAAACATCAGCCTTGCCAATGGGATCAAGTCCGAGCACGCCACTCACAGGAAGGGCATTGAGATGGACATTCGCCCTGTGCGGAAAGACCATATAACCGGCCAAGCTGCGCGCTGTTCGTACAGGGATGTGATCTACGACCGAGAAGCCACGGTCAAGCTGGTCCGTCTGTTTTTGCAGCACCTGCTGGTGAAAGTCATCTATTTCAACGACAAGGAGCTGCGCGCGATCGTTGGCAGTCCACACGTAGTGCCTTGGCCAAAACATGATGATCACCTTCATGTTGGACTTTGGGAGCGCTCATAGCCTCGGCGATTCGGTTCCGCCAACGGCGAAGGACCGGAAGGTGTCGATGGGCACCTCACCTGTATTTGGGATAAGGCCGATGGATACTCTTGCTATTTTGGTCTCGATGTACCAACCGGCAAGAGTACCTATGGGTCGATCTGCTAAGCGCTGCCGGGGATCACTGAAACATCAACCCGTGCTGCCGGCACCAAGCCTCCAGCGCGGCACGGGTTTCCCTCTCCCGGAAACCGTACCAGGCATCCAGCAATCCACGCTCCTCAAGCAGGCGGGAGAAGCGGTCGTAAGGATCCTGGCGCGCAAAGATATCCTGCAGCCGCTGCTGGTCGCCCTGCAGATGGCCTATGCCGAAGCGCCGCATCAGCTCGCGCCCCAGGCCGAGTTCGCTGGCGGCCGGCACCGGGACATAGTTGCCGCCCGCTTCGATATCGCCCGGCAGCGGCGCCTCCTCGTCCATGTACTCGTCGTTGAGCAGGTGGATCATGCCGCTGTCGCGCGCAACGAGCGCGTGGGCGCTGCCTGCGCCGTCCTCGACCAGGATCGCCGCGTTTTCCAGTTCGTCCAGTTTAATGGCGGGCATGGCAGGCTCCAGGCGGAATGGGGGACCCAGTATGCGGCAAAGCGGCGTCCTCCGGCGCCTCATTCGCCGGCCCGTCCCGTGTTGAACATGTCGAGCATGCTCTGCGGCGCGCCATCGCCCAGGCAGGCATGCAGCAAGGCTTCCGCGTCCACGGCCGCCGCGGCGCTGCGTGCGAACATCCGTTCTTCGTAGGCGGCGAGCGCGGCTTCGGTATCGCCGACACGCGCCACGATGGCTTGCGCCAGGTCGGCGCCGTCGATCATCGCAAGGTTGGCGCCTTCGCCGGACGGCGGCATCAAGTGGGCGGCGTCGCCGAGCAGGGTGACGCCGGGCACGCGTTCCCAGCGGTGCCCGCCCGGCAGGGCGTGCAATGGTCGCGGCACGGGCGCCGAGTCGGCATCGAGGATGAGCGCCCGCAGCGCCGGCGCCCACCCTTCGAACTCCGCGGCGACCCGCGCCAGGGCGCTGTCCTTGTCGGCGAAGTCGATTTCGGCGATCCATGTTTCGGGCCGGTTCAGGGCAACGTAGGTATGCAGCACGCCGCCCGGCTCGCGGTGCGCAAAGATCGCCTTGCCGGGCGAGGGCACGAACAGCGAACCGCCGCCGACCGCCTGCGCGCTGGCCCGGTGGCGTACGTCGCTGTCGGCCAGCCAGGTTTCGACGTAGACAGTGCCGGTGTAGACCGGCTTTTCCTTCGATACGAGCGGGCGCACCTTCGACCACGCGCCATCCGCGCCCACCAGCAGATCCGCCTCGGCGCTGCTGCCATCGGCGAAACGCAGCTTGTGCCTCCCGCCACCGAGCGCGTCGACCGTCGCAAGCTTGCGGCCCCACTGGATGGCACCTTCGGGGAGGGAGTCGAGCAGGAGCCTGCGCAGGTCGCCGCGCAGGATTTCGGGACGGCGGCCGTGGCCGTCGTCGGCTTCCTCCATCAGCACCGCGCCGTCGCGGTCCAGCATGCGCATCGTCTCGGCGCCGGGTTGGACCAGCGCCAGGAAGGCCTCGTATAAGCCGGCGGCTCGCAGCGCCAGTTGCCCGTCGTGTTCGTGAATGTCCAGCATACCGCCCTGGGTGCGCGCATCCGGCGCTGCATCCGCCTCATACACCGTCGCGGCAATACCGTGGAGGTGCAGGACCCGCGCCAGCACCAGGCCGCCGAGGCCGGCGCCGGCGATTGCGATCGAAGTTGTCATCTTTTATTTCCTCATCTATTTAATGGAACGTTGTTCCACTGTATTATTGGAACGGTATTCCATTCATGTCAAGAAGAGTATGGTGAAGAACACACGCCGCACCCAGCGCGGCGAGGCATCGCTGTCGCGCGAGCGCATCGTCGAGGCGGCGATCGCGTTGCTGGATGAACACGGGGAAAGCGGACTGACCTTTCGCGCGCTGTCGGAAGAATTGGCGACGGGCGCCGGCGCGATCTACTGGCATGTGGCGAACAAAGGCGAATTGTTGAGCGCCGCCTGCGACGCGATGGTGGCCCGTGCGATGGATGCGGCCGTCACCGCCGCGCCGCCGCGGGAGACCGTCCGCATCCTCGGCCTGGGCCTGTTCGATGCGATCGACGCGCATCCTTGGGTGGGGGCGGAACTTGCGCGCTCGCCGATGAAGATGCCGATGGTGCGCATCCTCGAAGCGATCGGCCGGCAGATGCGGACCTTTGGCGTGGCCGAGCAGGAACTCTGGCTGGCGGCATCGTCTCTGCTGAACTTCATCCTGGGCGTGGCCGGGCAGAATGCGGCCAACTCGGAATATGCGCGCGCGCAGGGCCTGGTCCGGGCCAGCTTTTTCGATGCGGTGTCGAGCGCCTGGTCCGCACTCGACGAGGATGCCTTTCCCTTCGTGCGCAGCATGATCGTTCCTATGCGCGAGCACGACGACCGCGCCGATTTCCTCGCAGGGATCGACCTGATCCTGGACGGCATCGCGGCGCGCTGAAAGCAAAAAAGCCCGCGGGGCGCAAACCCCGCGGGCCTTACTTTACTACTCGGTTGGCTGGAAAGCCGTCCGGCTTGATTACATCATGCCGTCCATGCCCATGCCGCCCATGCCGCCCATGCCGCCGCCCATGCCGCCGGCCGGCTTGTCTTCGGCGATGTCCGAGACCATGCAGTCGGTGGTCAGCATCAGGCCGGCGATCGAGGCTGCGTTCTGCAGCGCCGAGCGGGTGACCTTGGCCGGATCCAGCACGCCCATTTCGACCATGTCGCCGTAGGTGCCGTTGGCGGCGTTGTAGCCGTAGTTGCCGGTGCCGGCCAGGACGGCCGAGACGACGACCGACGGCTCTTCGCCGGCGTTCTGGACGATCATGCGCAGCGGCTCTTCCATGGCGCGCAGGACGATCTTGATGCCTGCGTCCTGGTCAGGGTTGTCGCCTTTGACCTGGATTGCAGCGCGGGCGCGCAGCAGGGCCACGCCGCCGCCAGGAACGATGCCTTCTTCGACGGCAGCGCGGGTGGCGTGCAGCGCGTCTTCCACGCGTGCTTTCTTCTCTTTCATTTCGACTTCGGTGGCAGCGCCAACCTTGATCACGGCAACGCCGCCGGCCAGTTTGGCCACGCGCTCTTGCAGTTTTTCGCGGTCGTAGTCCGAGGTCGCTTCCTCGATCTGGACGCGGATCATCTTGACGCGTGCCTCGATGCCTTCAGCGGCGCCGGCGCCATCGATGATGATGGTGTTTTCCTTGCCGACTTCGATGCGCTTCGCCTGGCCCAGTTCGTTCAGGGTGACTTTTTCCAGGGTCAGGCCGACTTCTTCGGCGATGACCTGGCCACCGGTCAGGATGGCGATGTCTTCCAGCATGGCCTTGCGGCGGTCGCCGAAGCCCGGGGCCTTGACGGCGACGGTCTTCAGGATGCCACGGATGTTGTTGACCACCAGGGTCGCCAACGCTTCGCCGTCGATGTCTTCGGCGACGATGACCAGCGGACGGCCGGCCTTGGCGACTTGCTCCAGCACCGGCAGCAGGTCACGGATGTTCGAGATCTTCTTGTCGCACAGCAGGACGAACGGGTTCTCGTGAACGGCAACCTGCTTGTCCGGGTTGTTGATGAAGTAAGGCGACAGGTAGCCGCGGTCGAACTGCATGCCTTCGACGATGTCCAGTTCGTCATTCAGCGACTTGCCGTCTTCGACGGTGATGACGCCTTCCTTGCCGACTTTTTCCATCGCTTCGGCGATGCGCTCGCCAACGGATGCATCCGAGTTGGCCGAGATGGTACCGACCTGGGCGATCTCTTTCGAGGTGGTGGTCGGCTTGGCGATCTTCTTCAGTTCTTCGACGGTGGCGGCGACGGCCTTGTCGATGCCGCGCTTCAGGTCCATCGGGTTCATGCCGGCGGCAACGAACTTCATGCCTTCGCGCACGATGGCTTGTGCCAGCACGGTCGCGGTGGTGGTGCCGTCACCGGCGTTGTCGCTGGTCTTCGAAGCGACTTCCTTGACCATCTGCGCGCCCATGTTCATGAGCTTGTCTTTCAGCTCGATCTCTTTCGCGACCGAGACGCCGTCCTTGGTGACGGTCGGGGCGCCGAACGAACGGTCCAGCACCACGTTGCGGCCTTTCGGGCCCAGGGTGACTTTGACTGCATTGGCCAGGATGTTCACACCCTCAACCATCTTGGCGCGTGCCACATCGCCGAAAATTACGTCTTTAGCTGCCATTTTCTTAGTTCTCCGTATTCAGGAAAGTGTTGGACTGATTACTGGGCCACGACGGCCATGATGTCTTCTTCGCGCATGACCAGCAGTTCCTCGCCGTTGACCTTGACGGTCTGGCCCGAGTACTTGCCGAACAGGACGCGGTCGCCGACTTTCACTTCCAGCGGACGGACGTTGCCGTTTTCTTGCACTTTGCCGTTGCCCACGGCGAGAATCTCACCCTGGTCCGGTTTCTCGGCCGCTGCATCGGGGATGATCAGGCCGGACGCAGTTTTGGTTTCCTGGTCGAGACGCTTCACGATCACGCGATCGTGCAATGGGCGAAGGTTCATGCAAAACTCCTTTGTGTGTTGATTGACTGTTCGTTTGAAAACCGCCCCGGTTTCGGCGGCGGGTAAGGGGCTGTTAGCACTCCTCACTAACGAGTGCTAATTATAGGGACGATAATGGGGCATTTCAAGCGGCCATGTTGGCGATTCGGCAGACTTTTTTGTGGTTTCGCAAACTGACGGCCTGGCCTGGCGCAAGAAAGCGCCGAAGCCTACCACCCATTTTTTAAATCCTGCGCACGGAACGCATCCTGTTGACGAAGAATCGCTCCCGCTCCTATAGTGTTGGGATGATTTCCGAATTCCAAGAACTGTCCGATAAAATCGATCGGCTCGCCCAGCTGACCCAGTCGCTGCGTAGCGAGAACTACCTGTTGCGCCAGGCCAACGCCCTGCTGAGCGCCGAAAACCTCGATTTCAAGCACCGGCTGCTGCAGGCCCAGCAAAGAGTCGAAGCGATGCTGGTCCAGCTCGAACCGGCCGGTGCCGATGAGGATGGCGCCGGCGACGACGCATCCGCCAATCCCGACGACGCCGAGGCCGCACGATGATCCACCTGGACGTATTGATCATGGGCCAGGCCTACCGCCTGGCTTGCCGCGAGGGCGAGCAGCAGACGCTGCGCGAAGCCGTGCATTACCTCGACACCAAGATGTGTGCGCTGCGCGACTCGGGCAAGGTGAAGGGCACCGACCGCATCGCCGTCATGGCCGCGCTGTCGGTGACCGCCGAATTCCTGTCCGTGAAGTCGCCGCAAGGCCCGCTCGGGGACCAGTCCATGTTGGAAGTCAAGCAGAAACTGGAAGCCATGCATTCGGTGTTGGATCAGGCTCTGGCGCCGCAAGAAAATCTCGCCTGAGCCGGAATTCGTTTGACATGGCAGTTCATCGTAGTAAACTGCCGTCTACCCTGCGGTGTTCGAGATTTGCCATATATTCCTTGAACCATTCATTCGCATAGGTTGCGGGATATGCTTGGTGGGCGTGATCGTCACTAGTTTGACGAACCCGAAATTGAGCTGACTGTGACCACCTTGAGCCGCTTAGGTTCGGGATGCCGGCAAAAACGGCACAGGCGGGGCATAATTCGGAGCGGCTGCGTACTCGATGCGCAGCCGCTTTTTTATTGTCCGCGTTTTATGGAGCGAAGCGCATGCGCTACTGGTTGATGAAATCCGAACCCGATGAAGTCAGTATCGACGACGTGGCGGCCGCCAGGAATAAAACGGTCGCCTGGTTCGGCGTTCGCAACTACCAGGCCCGCAATTTCATGCGCGAGATGCGGCCCGGCGACCAGGCCTTCTTCTACCACTCCAGCTGCGCCAACATCGGCATTGCCGGCGTCGTGGAAATCGTCGGCGACGCCTATCCGGACGCCACCCAGTTCGACGCCGCCAGCCCCTATTTCGATGCAAAGGCCACGCCGGCGACCCCGCGCTGGGACAGCGTCGACATCCGCCACCTGCGCACCACGCGCCTGGTGCCGCTCGCCGAACTGCGCAGCCATCCGGAACTCGAAGGCATGCGCCTGCTGGCGAAGGGCAGCCGCCTGTCGGTCACGCCGGTGGAGCCGGCGGAATGGCGCTTCATCGAACAACGGCTCCTTCAGGAATCCTGAGGGCAGGCCGCAAAACCTGATTGGACGCGCCCGCGTGGCGTCCCGTAGAGTAGCTGCTCCCTCAACAAAGGAGCAGTCATGGCAGCTATCGTCAACATCGTGAACGCCTTCGTCGACGGCGGCCGCGGCGGCAATCCGGCCGGCGTCGTGCTCGACGCCGACGGCCTGTCCGCGCAGCAGAAGCAGGCCATCGCCAGGCTGGCCGGCCTGTCCGAAACCGCCTTCGTCTCGGCCTCGAAGATGGCCGGCTTCAAGCTCGAATTCTTCACCCCCAGCCGCCAGATCGCCCACTGCGGCCACGCCACCATCGCCAGCTTCGCGCTGCTGTCCCAGCGCGGGCTGGTAAGCGGTCCCGAGTCTTCCAAGGAGACCATCGACGGTAAGCGCCGCATCGTGCTGCGCGGCGAGCAGGCCTTCATGGAGCAGCGCGCCCCCACCTACGTCGACGAGGCGGATTTTCCGCCGGACGTGACGGGCGCCCGCATCCTCGCCAGCCTGGGGCTCGGTCCCGCGGACGTCCTGACTTCGCCTTGCGTGGTCGGCACCGGCAACCGTTTCGTGCTGGTGCATGCGCGCTCGAGCGCGGTGCTCGCCGCGCTGGCGCCCGACATGGGCGAGATCGCGCTTGTGAGCGAAGCCTTCGGCGCGGTGGGCTACTACGTCTTCGCCACCGGCGACGGCGAGTTCGCAGCCACCGCCCGCATGTTCGGTCCGGCCTACGGCATCGAAGAGGAAGCCGCGACCGGCATGGCCGCCGGGCCGCTGGCCTGCTACCTGTACGACCGCCTGGGCGTTCGCGAAGCCTCGATGCAGATCCGGCAGGGCGCATTCATGCGCGAGCCTTCGCCCTCGCGCATCGCGGTCGAACTGCGGCTGGAGGAAGGGCGCATCGCCGGCCTGTACGCCGGCGGCAGCGCCAGGGTTGTCAGCGCCTTGAACGTGGTCGTGTAGTCAGTCTTGCCAGGCACGCTGCACTGCACGCCGGGCGACACGCAGCAGGCTCGGTTTGGCGGGATCGATGGCGCTCGCGAAATGCACGCCGGCGTCCACCGTCAGGCCGTCCAGCGTGCGCACGGCATCCGCGGCGCCGGGCTTTTCCAGCAGGTCGCGGCGGATCAGCGAGAGGCCGGTTTCCTGGCCCACCAGTTCGAGCAGCAGGCTTTCGTCGTCGGTGCGGATGGCGGGCGCAAAGGGGAGGCCGTGCTTCGCGAACAGCGCCGTCGTCAGGCGGAAGAAGGAGCAGTCGTCGGAGGTGCCGATCCAGGGCAGGGCGAGGGCGCCGGCCAGGCCGCCTGCTTCGACGCGGTCACGCCAGGCGGCCGGGTAGCCGACCGCGAACTCGGCGCGCCGCAGCAGGGTCGCGTCGAACGCCATGCCGTCCAGATTGCCCTCGACGAAGCCGGCGTCGAACACGCCGTCCTCGATGTTCTTCAGCACCGCGCCCGACGTCGTCTGCACCAGCGACAGCACCACATGGGGCGCGGCTTCGCGCATGTGGCGCAGGAAGGCCGGCAGGCGCAGGAAGGCCGGATCGTTGACGGTGCCGATCACCAGCTCGCCGGCCACTTCGCCGTTCAGGGTATTGGCTTCGTCGCGGATCGCGTCCACCGCGTGCAGGGCGCGCTTGGCATGGCCGAACACCGCCTCGCCGGCGGCGGTCAGCTGCATGCCCTTGGCGTGGCGGTCGAACAGGCGCACGCGCAGCTCCTCTTCGAGCTGCTTGATGTGGGCGCTGATCGCCGGCTGGCTCAGGTGCAGCAGTTCCGCTGCGCGGGCGACGGTGCCGCAGCGGGCGATGGTGACCAATGACTTCAGCTGGTGGATGTCCATCCGCCTATTTTATTCGCTTCAGCAGGCGCCTGACAGCGTGTCGCGCCGGATGCGCAAACGGGTATGCGGCGGCCGGATGCCGGCGCACATGCCCCAGGCTGCGGCCCAGCGCAGCGCCTGGTCGGTGGCGGCGCCGAACGGACGCGCCGCGGCGGCCCGCCTCAGGGCGGTCGACATGCGCTGCATCGCGTACAGCTTTCTGGGTGAGATGGCGGGCTTCATGGGACCACGATAGATTCCCATGCGGTCACGAACAGTGCTCCATCTAACCCATGGAGCGCATCGGGATGCTGCCAGCGGACGGCCTCCCAGGCGCTTGCAGGAGAACGCCTAGTGCGCCTGTAAGAGTTCGTCCAGCAGGGCTTCCGCCAGCTTGTTCTGGTCGGACTGGTCGATGTCCGTGTTGTTGAGCAGGACCACCGCGGCGCCGTCCGCCGGGGCATACACCAGCAGGGTCTTGTAGCCGCCGATGACGCCGCCATTCCAGATCACCCTGCGTTTCGCTGCGCCGCTGCCGATGTCGCGGACCCTGCCGCCCAGCGCATAGTTTTCTTCTGCATGCTGCACGGTGAGCAGTTCGGCGCGCGACTTGCCCGACAACAGATCGCCCGCATACACGGCGTCGGCGATCGCGACCAGGTCGGCAGCGGTGCTGTAGACCGTGCCGCTGGCGGCGACCATGGGCGGCATCGCGCTCATCTTGCGCTTCGATTTTTCCTTGTCGTAGGCGAGGGCGGCCTGCGGCATGGACGTCCAGGCATCGTTGGCGAAGCCGGTGTCGCGCACGCCGGCTGGCTGCAGCACCAGCGTCTTTATAGCCTGCTGGAAGTCCAGGCCAGTCAGCTTTTCCACGATGGCGCCGACCAGCACCCAGTTGGTAAACGAGTAGTCGAATTTCGTACCTGGCTCGAAGCCTGGGGCGCCGGCGCCGTAACGCAGCGCGCCCTGGGATGGCGTGAGCTTCGAGTTTTCGGTAGCGGCGCGGTCCTGCTTCAGCGCCTGCGCCAGGCCGTTCGGGATACCGCTGGTGTTCGACAGCAGGTGCCGCACGGTGACGCGGCCGCTTTCGCGCGGCAGCTCGGGGAGGTAGAAGGTGATCGGCTTGTCGAGGTCGACGCGGCCCTGGTCCACGAGGCGCAGCACCGCCACCGTGGTGATCCACTTGGAGATCGAGCCGACCAGGAAGCGCGTGTGCGCTTCGTTGGCGAGCGGCTGCTCGATGCGGGCCTGGCCCTGGGCGGTGACGACCTGCATGGAGCCGCGCGCGGGCCGCAGAAGCAGCACGCCGTCCTGCAGCGCGCTCTTGAACTTGCCGACGGCGAGCTCGCCGGCCTTGTCCTGCGGCGGCGTACCGGCGCAGCCGCCCAGTGCCAGGACGGCGGCGGCGATCAGGAGGCGGCGGCGCATGCGTCGTCGCTGTTATTTATGCGTGAACGGCGCGCGTGCCGTTTCCCTTGCGGGAGTAGGCCCAGCCCAGCATCAGCAGGCCGGCCACGATCATCGGCAGCGACAAGACCTGGCCGGAGGTGATCGGCAGGCCGAGGAAGGTCGTTTCCCAGTCCGGCACGCGGAAGTACTCGGTGAAGAATCGCGCGCAGCCGTACAGCAGGGTGTAGAGGGCGCCGACCGCCAGGCGCGGGCGCGGCTTGCGGGCGAACAGCCACATGATCACGAAGCAAAGGACGCCGTCGACCAGCATCTGGTACAGCGGCGACGGGTGGACCAGGTGGTCGGTGATGCCCGGCCACTGCATGGCCCAGGGCAGGGACGGATCGGCCATGCGGCCCGGCAGCTCGTGGTTGATGAAGTTGCCGAGGCGTCCGCAGGCATAGCCGATCGGGACCATCGGCGCGATGAAGTCATACACGTCGAGCAGGTTGCGCTTGCGCTTGCGGGCCCACAGCGCCATCGCCACCAGCACGCCGATGAAGCCGCCGTGGTAGGACATGCCGCCCTGCCAGGTCTTGAAGATGTCGATCGGGTGTGCGGCAAAGTGGGCCGGCTGGTAGAACAGCACCTCGCCCAGGCGCCCGCCGATCACCACGCCGAGCATCCCGTAGAACAGCATGTCGTCGAGGTCCTCTTTGGTCCAGCCCTGGGCCTGGATGTGCGGCTGGGTCTTGATGCGCACGCGGCCGAGGATGATGAAGAGGGCGAAGGCGATGACGTACATGATGCCGTACCAGTGGATGGGTACGGGACCGATGTTGAAGGCGACGGGGTCCCAGTTTGGGTGGACGAGCATGGTCAGTGATTCCTCAGTAGTTCCAGAAAGCCCTGCAGCACGGGCGACGGATTGTCGCGGCGCCAGGCGATGCCGGTCTCGACCAGTGGGGTCGGGTCCGCGAGGGCACGGTATTCTACGCCGGGCCGCATCAACTTAGACACGGATTGTGGCACAAGTGCCAAGCCCATGCCGCCGGACACCAGGCTGACGATGGTCTGCATCTGGATCGCCAGCTGGCCGATGACGGGCGTGATGCCGGCCGCGCGGAAGCAGGACAGGATGGCGTCGTGCAGGGCCGGCGAGATATCGCGCGGGAAGACGATCAGGGGGAGGCGGGGCAGGTCCTGCAGGCGGACAGGGTCGCTTGTGGTGAGGCCCGTGGGGGCGCACAGGATCAGGGGCTCCTCGAGCACCTTCATGTAATCGAGTGCGTCCAGCGCCTTGTCGGGCAGCGGCGGGATCAGGAGGCCGGCGTCGATGCGGCCGCGCAGCAGTTCCTCGGCCTGCACGTCGGAGGTCGCCTCCAGCAGGTTCAGGTGCACGTCCGGGTAGCGCTCGCTGTAGCGGCGCAGGAAGGAGGGCAGCACGCTGTAGTCGCAGGAGGTGACGAAGGCCAGGGCGAGGCGACCAGCCTCGCCGGCGGCCGCCCTTCGCGCCAGTTCCGGCAGCGCATCGGCCTCGAGCAGCAGGCGCCGCGCCTCGGGCAGCAGGGCGCTGCCGGCCGGCGCCAGCTCGACGGTGCGCCGGTTACGCACGAACAGCGGCGCACCCAGCAAATCCTCCAGCGCCGCGATCGCCTGCGACAGCGGCGGCTGCGTCATATGCAGCCGCGCCGCCGCCCGCCCGAAATGCAACTCCTCGGCGACGGTAACGAAGTAGCGCAGCTGGCGCAGTTCCAGGTTCATGTGATATGGACAATTTCCTAAAACCGGGGTCAGACCCCGAATTTTGGCAATTTCCCAAAATCGGGGTCTGACCCCGGTTTGAGGTTTATTTACGTTTGTCGAAGGTTTGCTTGACGCGGGCTTTTCGGCGCAGTTCGTCTTCTTTGTGGGCTTTCTTTTTGTCGAGGCCGAGCATCTTTTCGATGAACTCGAACCAGATGAAGGCCAGCACCGCCAGGGCGACGATCCACCACCAGGAGAGTTGGGCGAATTTCCAGACTTCGAAGAAGCGCAGCGCGACCAGGGCGACGAGCAGGAGGATGAGGGGCATGATGGGATCCTTTTTCAGCAGCAACAATCCTACCATTTGGTCAACCGAAATGTGTATCAGCCGTTACGGTATGTATCCCCGGCCCCTACACATGGGAAACAGGATAGAATTTGCACAGGATTAAACTTTGGAGAGTACGGAATGAAACGGTCCCTGATGATCTTGATGGCGGTCTCCGCCCTGGTGTCGACCAGCGCCTTCGCGCAGGCGGACCTGGCCAAGGCCAAGAACTGCATGGCGTGCCACGCTATCGGCAACAAGCTGGTCGGCCCGGCCTACAAGGACGTCGCCGCGAAATACGCGGGTCAGAAGGGCGCCGAGGACAAGCTGGTGGCCAAGGTCATGAAGGGCGGTTCGGGCGTATGGGGTCCGGTGCCGATGCCGGCCAATCCGCAGGTGAGCGAGGCCGAAGCCCGCAGCCTGGTGAAGTGGGTACTGTCGCAGAAATAATCCGCCTCGGCTCCTCAACGGAAAAGCGCCCCAGGAACAGGGCGCTTTTTTCATGCGCGGTCCAGACAGGCTTAACGCACCACGTCGAGCTTGGTCCGCTTCCCGCCCTTGTAGGTGAACAGGGTCAGCGCGCCGTCCTTGATGTCGCCCGCCTGGTCGAACTGGATGGTGCCGGTCACGCCCTCGTACTTGATCGCCTTCAGCGCCGGCAGGTATTTCGCGGGATCCGCCGACTTCGCATTCTGCATCGCGGTCGCCATCACCATCACCGAGTCGTACACGTAAGGCGCGTACAGCTGCACGTCCTGGTTGAACTTCTTCTTGTAGCGCGCGCGGAAGTCGTCCATCACCTTCTCCTGCGGACCCTTGACGCCGCCGGCTTCGGCGCAGTAGACCTTGCCCTCGCCGAGGCCGTCGCCGGCCAGGCGGCCCAGCGCTTCGGTGCACATGCCGTCGCCGCCCATGAAGGTGGCCGGGATGCCCAGCGCCTTGACCTGCTTGAGCATCGGCCCGGCCACCGAGTCCATACCGCCGAAGAAGATCAGGTCGGGCTTCTTGGCCTTGATCGAGGTGAGGATGGCGGTGTAGTCGGTCGCCTTGTCGTTGGTGAATTCGCGGCCCGTCACCTTCATGCCGGCGGCCTTGGCGCCCTTCACGAATTCGTCGGCCACGCCCTGTCCGTAGGTGGTGCGGTCGTCGATGACGGCGATGTTCTTCACCTTCAGCGTGTCGGCCGCATACCTGGCCAGCGTGCCGCCCAGCTTGGCGTCGCTGGCGACCACGCGGAAGGCGCCCGGGAAGCGCTGGCGGGTATAGGCCGGCGCGGTGGTGGCCGGCGAGATCTGGACGATGCCGGCATCGTTGTAGATTTTCGAGGCCGGCACCGTGGTGCCCGAATTCAGGTGGCCGATCACGCCGTTGACCTTGGCGTCGACCAGCTTCTGCGCCACCGCCGTTCCCTGCTTGGGATCGGCGCCGTCGTCTTCCGAGATCAGCTGCAGCGTGACCTTCTGGCCGTTGATGGTGAAGGGCTTGGCGTTGAGTTCGTCGATCGCCATGCGCGCCGCATTCTCGTTGTCCTTGCCGAGGTGGGCGCTGGGGCCGGAGATCGGCGCCACGTGGCCGATCTTGACGACTTGCTGGGCCCAGGCGGAGCCGGCGAAGGCCAGCGCGACGGCGGCCGGGATCAGGGTGAATTTCATAGTGACCTGCATGTCCTCTCCAGATGATTGCGTTCATACGCCGGGAAAAGGTACATCACTGTCCGCGCTTGGTAAAGCAAAAGCTGGGGCACGCACAGGGCCGGTGCAACACCGCCCCGCGGCGGGTCAAACAAGGCGGGAAACGCTCAGGATTGGCGCGCGATCAGATGCGCCAGTTCCTGCTGCACGGCGCGCGCGACGACGTGCTCGATCGACTGCTGCAGGGCCGAGCGCAGCTCCACGCCGAGCCGCTCGGCCACGTGGTCGAGCACCACCGCCATCTGGTCGCGCACCTGGTCTTCCAGCACCACGTCGATGCGCGGCTGCAGGCGGTCCAGCACGCGCGTGACCAGGCGCTCTTCCAGCGCGCGCCAGGCTTCGTCGTCGAGGGCCGCGGACTGCGCCGGGGCGGCTTCAGCCGCCGCCCGTTCGGGCAGCGCGTCCAGCACGGGAATCGCCTCGAGTTCCTCCGCGACCGGCGCATCGGCTGCCGCATCGGCGGGCGGCGCGTCCTCCGCAACGGCGTCCGCAGCGCTCGACGGCACGCCCGGCACGATCGCCGGCACCGGCGCCTTGTCGGCCACCACCTCGGTCAGCACCGGGATCTCGTCGAAGGATGGGGTATCGGTCATGACTGGCCTGCGACGAAATGGGTCAGCGGGTATGCCTGCTTGCGATAGGCGACGTAGCGGGCGCGCCCGGCGGCGGCGTCTTCCTCGTCGGTCGAGATGATCTCGAACACGCGCGCGAACTGGTCGAAGCCTTCCGGCGTGCGGCGCGTCAGGTTGACCAGCATGTCGTGGTGGGGCAGGGCGGCGCGCTCGTCGAAGGTGACGATCACCGGCGTCTCCGGCGCCAGCGGGTCGCCGGCCATCACGTGCGGCACGAAATCGGTGCCGGACAGGGTCCACAGCGCTTCGTTCAACTGGTCGGCCTGGTCGCTGGTCTCGGCCAGCAGCACGACCTTGCCGCGCGCGGCATAGGCCTTGCGCGCCAGCCGGCATGCGTAACCGAGCTTGTCGGGGATATTGGTATGGAAGTCGATCCGGGTCATGGGCGTGCTATGCGTCAAAATTGAAAACCGGGCGGCGCATTGCGCGGCTTTTGCGCCGGACGGCGCGGCTGCTGTTCCGCGGCTTGCGAAGCGGCGTCGGCGTCATCGTTGGCCGGCGGCGCGTTCTTCGCGCGCGCGGGCGGCGCCGGCACCTCGGCGGTGGCGGTGGCCGCTGCCTGGGGCGCCGCGTACTGGTAGCCGCGCGGCAGCTGGGCCGAGCGCGGATAGGCCGCCGCGTTCAGCGCATCCTGCCAGGCGGCGTCCTGGAAGCCGGCCAGCTTGCGGCTGCCGACCAGCAGCAGCGGCAGTTCCAGCTTGCCGGTGAGCTGGCGCAGCTGTTCCTTGTCTTCGTCGTTGTCGACGGTCTTTTCGGTGAAGGGGACGCCGCGTGCGCGCAGCAGCGCACGGCCCTGGTCGCAGCCGGCGCAAGCCGTTTGCGTGGTGGTGTACAGGGTGACCGGGCTGGCCTTGACGGCGCGCGCCAGTTCGTAGGGCAGGGGCGCCTGCGCCGGCCCGCCCGCGGAAGGCGCCTTGATCCGGCTGGCCTTCTGCGACGGCGGTGGCGGGGTATCGGTGTAATGGACCGTGCCATGGGCATCGGTCCATTTATACATCTGGGAGAAAGCAGGCAGGCACACAAGCAGCATCCATCCCGGCAGCATCCGCCACCCGCGCCCTGCGCCGCTCTTGTCCCGCCCATTCCTCATCACTCGCTCCAAATGCAGGCTGTCAGGCCGCCTGCATACCGTTGTGGCGCAGCAGCGCGTCGATCTGCGGTTCGCGGCCGCGGAAGGCCTTGAACGATTCCAGCGCCGGACGCGAGCCGCCCACCGACAGGATCTCGCGATGGAAGCGCTTGCCGGTCTCGTCCAGCGCACCGCCGCCCGCCTCCACCGCTTCTTCGAAAGCCGCATAGGCATCGGCCGACAGCACCTCCGCCCACTTGTAGCTATAGTAACCCGCTGCATAGCCGCCGGCAAAGATATGGCCGAAGCTGTGCTGGAAGCGGTTGAACGAAGGCGGAATCAGCACCGAGAACCTGGTGCGCACTTCGTCGACCAGATCCTGCACCGTCTTCTGGCTGTTCGGGTCGAAGTCGTAGTGCAGGTGCATGTCGATCAGCGAGAACTCGACCTGGCGCAGGGTCTGCATCCCGGACTGGAAGTTCTTCGCCGCCAGCATCTTCTCGTAGAGTTCCCTGGGCAGCGGCTCGCCGGTCTTCACGTGCGCCGTCATGCCCTGCAGGACATCCCACTCCCAGCAGAAGTTCTCCATGAACTGGGACGGCAGCTCGACCGCATCCCATTCCACGCCGGAGATGCCGGACACCGAGAGCTCGTCGACTTCGGTCAGCATGTGGTGCAGGCCGTGACCGAACTCGTGGAACAGGGTCGTCACTTCGTCGTGCGTGAACAGGGACGGCTGCAGCTGGCCATCGACGGTGGCGGGCGGCGTGAAGTTGCAGGTCAGGTAGGCGATCGGGGTCTGCACGATGCCGCCCGTGGTCAGCCTGCGGCCGCGCGCGTCGTCCATCCACGCGCCCTGGCCCTTGCCCGGACGCGCATACAGGTCCAGGTAGAACTGGCCGATCATCTGGCCGTCGCGCTCGATGCGATAAAAACGTACGTCCGGATGCCAGACCGGCGCCTGGTCCGGCGCGATGCTCACATTGAACAGCTTCGAAATCACGCCGAACAGGCCGGCCACGACCTTGGGCTCGGGGAAGTACTCCTTCACTTCCTGGGCCGAGAAGGCATAGCGCTGCTCGCGCAGCTTTTCGGAGGCGTAGGTGGCGTCCCAGGCCTGCATCTCTTCGATGCCCAGTTCATCCTTCGCGAAGGCGCGCAGCTCGGCCAGGTCTTTCTCGGCATACGGGCGGGCGCGGCGGGCCAGGTCTTCGAGGAACGCGATCACGTGCTCCGGGCTCTCGGCCATCTTCGGCTCCAGCGAGACGTCGGCGAAGCTGCGGAAGTCGAGCAGCTTGGCTTCTTCGTCGCGCAGCTTCAGCAGCTGGGCGATGTTACTCGTGTTGTCCCATTTCTCGACTTCCGAGAACACGGCGCCCATCTCGGAAGCCTTGGTGGCGTTGGCGCGGTAGATTTTTTCGCGCAGCGCGCGGCTATCGGCGAACTGCAGCACCGGGAAGTAGGACGGGAAGTGCAGCGAGAACTGCCAGCCGGACTTGCCATCGCGCTCGGCGGCGGCGCGGGCGGCGGCCTTCGCATCTTCCGGCAGGCCGGCCAGCTCGGCTTCGTCTTCGACCAGCAGCTTGAAGTCGTTGGTCGCGTCCAGCACGTTTTCCGAGAAGCGGGTCGACAGCGCGGCCTGCTGCTCCTGGATCTCGGCGAAGCGCTCTTTCTGCTGTTCGGGCAGTTCGGCGCCGCCCAGGCGGAAGTCGCGCAGGGCGTTCTCGACGATGCGCCTGCGCGCCGGGCTCAGGGTGGCGAATTCGGTGCTGCCGCGCAGCTGCTTGTACTTGCCGAACAGCGCCTCGTTCTGGCCCAGCTCGGTCCAGAACTCGGTCACCTTCGGCTGGTTCTCGTTGTAGACGGCGCGCAGCTCGGGCGTGTCCATCACGTGGTTCAGGTGGTTGATCACGCCCCAGGCGCGGCCCAGGCGTTCGGTCGACTCCTCGAGCGGGACCACGAAGCCGTCCCAGCTGACGCTGTCACTTGGCGCTTCCAGCTGCTGGACCACGCCGCGCGCATCGGCGATCAGCTGCTCGATCGCCGGCGTCACGTGTTCCGGCTTGATCAGGTCGAAGCGGGGCAGGCTTGTGAAGTCGAGGAGGGGATTGCTGGTGGTATCGCTCATCGTGGTATTCCTTCCAGGGTTCAAACCAGGCCGGGCTTCGGATCCATTCCCTGCGCCTGGCCAGGCTGTGCTTCATTTTTCGGGAGCCCGCGTTCCGCGGACTCGAGGGTATTCATCAACAGCATGGTAATCGTCATCGGGCCGACCCCGCCCGGGACCGGCGTAATGTGCGCGGCCACCTCGCTGACGCTGGCGAAATCGACGTCGCCGCACAGCTTGCCGTCGTCGTCGCGGTTGATGCCGACGTCGATCACGACCGCGCCCGGCTTGACCATGTCGCCGGTCAGGGTGTTGCGGCGGCCGACCGCGGCGACGACGACGTCGGCCTGGCGGGTGTGATAGCCCAGGTCCGGGGTCGCGCTATGGCATATGGTCACGGTGGCGTTCTGTTGCAAGAGCAGCAGGGCCATCGGCTTGCCGACCGTGTTCGAGCGGCCGATGACCACCGCATGCTTGCCGCGCAAGTCGATGCCGGTGGTCTCGATCAGCTTCATGCAGCCGTAGGGCGTGCAGGGACGGAAGCCCGGCAGGTTCGCGACCAGCTCGCCGGCCGACAGCACCGAATAGCCGTCGACGTCCTTGGTGGTGGCGATCGCCTCGATCACCTTCGACGGGTCGATGTGCCTGGGCAGCGGCATCTGCACCAGGATGCCGTGGATGCCCGGGTCGGCGTTCAGCGCGGCGATGCGGTCCAGCAGCGCCTGCTCCGCGAAATCCGCTTCGTACTTTTCCAGCACCGAATGGAAGCCGGCATCGCCGCAGGCCTTGACCTTGTTGCGCACGTAGACGTGGCTGGCCGGATCGTCGCCGACGATGATCACGGCCAGGCCGGGCTGGCGGCCCTGGGCGGTGAGTTCGGCGGCGCGGCGGGCGATGTCCGCGCGCAGTTGTTGGGAAAGTTTGACTCCGTCGATCAGTTGGGCGGGCATGGCGGGGCTCGGTCTGGACAAAAACGAAATTATACGTGCGCGTCCGGAATCGCGCGCCGCGCGGCTGCGTTCATTGTCATATTTATGGGTGTAGCTGCTCGGTTGCGTTTCCCTCGTCGTCCCCGCGAAGGCGAGGATCCAAGTTTGCCGGCGTTCCGGTAATGCGAACAAAACTTGGGTCCCCGCCTGCGCGGGGACGACGGTATGTTCGCGGGGACGACGGTATGTTCGCGGGGGCGACGTGCATCCTCGATGCATGGGCATTTTCCATATTATGAAATTGAATATCGTATTTTGAAAAATAAGTGCTCCACTGGTAGAATCGACAGGCTTTAATTTAGGGATAGTCTGTTAATACCTTATTCGCCACCAAACGTCCGGGCGATCTCGGGATCGGGTGGGGCACCACACTCAAGGAGACGTAGCAATGTCAGCTCAACTCGATCAGTTGACGGCCCAGGCCGCCAATGACCCGGATTCGCTCGAGACCAAGGAATGGCTCGACGCTCTCGAAGCAGTCATCGAATTCGAAGGCACCGATCGCGCCCACTACCTGCTGGAGCGCCTGGTCGACCTGGCCCGCCGCCGCGGCGCGCAGATGCCCTTCTCCAGCAATACCGCCTACGTCAACACCATCCCGGCACACCTCGAAGAGCACTGCCCGGGCAACCTCGAATATGAAGAGCGCCTGCGCTCGTGGATGCGCTGGAACGCCATGGCGATGGTCGTCAAGGCCAACCGCGCCGACGGCGACCTGGGCGGCCACCTGTCGTCCTTCGCCTCGCTGGCCAACGTGCTGGGCATCGGCTTCAACCACTTCTGGAAAGCGCCGAGCGAGAATCACGGCGGCGACCTGCTGTACATCCAGGGCCACTCCTCGCCGGGCGTCTACGCGCGCGCCTTCCTCGAAGGCCGCCTGACCGAAGAACAGCTGCTGAACTTCCGCCGCGAAGTCGACGGCAAGGGCCTGTCTTCCTACCCGCACCCGAAACTGATGCCGGGCTTCTGGCAGTTCCCGACCGTGTCGATGGGCCTGGGCCCGCTGATGGCGATCTACCAGGCGCGCTTCCTGAAGTACCTGCACGCCCGCAGCATCGCCGACACCGAAGCCCGTAAAGTCTGGGTCTTCTGCGGCGACGGCGAGATGGACGAGCCGGAATCGATGGGCGCGATCGGCATGGCCGCGCGCGAGAAGCTCGACAACCTGGTCATGGTCGTCAACTGCAACCTGCAGCGCCTGGACGGCCCGGTGCGCGGCAACGGCAAGATCATCCAGGAACTGGAAGCGGACTTCCGCGGCGCCGGCTGGAACGTCGTCAAGGTCATCTGGGGCCCGGGCTGGGACGCCCTGCTGGCCAAGGACAAGGACGGCATCCTGCAGCGCGTGATGATGGAAACCGTCGACGGCGAATACCAGAACTACAAGGCCAAGGACGGCGCCTACGTGCGCAAGCACTTCTTCGGCAAGCACCCCGAGCTGCTGAAGATGGTCGCCAACATGACCGACGACGACATCTGGCGCCTGACCCGCGGCGGCCACGATCCGCACAAGATCTACGCCGCCTTCAAGAACGCGCAAGAGAACAAGGGCTCGCCGACCGTCCTGCTGGTCAAGACCGTCAAGGGCTTCGGCATGGGCAAGTCCGGCGAAGCGCGCAACACCGCGCACCAGACCAAGAAGCTGGACGACGAAGCCATCCGCGAAATGCGCGACCGCTTCGCGATCCCGATCCCGGACGACAAGCTGGCCGAGATCCCCTTCTTCAAGCCGTCCGACGACGCGCCTGAAATCAAGTACCTGCACGAGCGCCGCGCGGCCCTCGGCGGCTACCTGCCGTCGCGCCGCGAGCAGGCCGACGAGAAGCTGGCCGTGCCGGCCCTGGAAACCTTCAAGGCCGTGCTGGAGCCGACCGCCGCCGGCCGCGAAATCTCGACCACCCAGGCCTATGTGCGCGTGATCACCGCGCTGCTGAAGGACAAGGAGATCGGCCAGCGCATCGTGCCGATCCTGGTCGACGAATCGCGTACCTTCGGCATGGAAGGCTTGTTCCGCCAGATCGGCATCTTCAACCAGCAGGGCCAGTTGTACGAGCCGGTCGACAAGGACCAGGTGATGTACTACCGCGAAGACAAGGCCGGCCAGATCCTCCAGGAAGGCATCAACGAAGCGGGCGGCATGTGCTCGTGGATCGCCGCGGCGACGTCCTACTCGTCGAACAACCGCGTGATGATCCCGTTCTACACCTTCTACTCGATGTTCGGCATGCAGCGCGTTGGCGACCTGGTCTGGCTGGCAGGCGACATCCGCGCCCGCGGCTTCCTGATGGGCGGCACCGCCGGCCGCACCACGCTGAACGGCGAGGGCCTGCAGCATGAGGACGGCCACAGCCACGTCATCGCGGCCACGGTCCCGAACTGCATTCCTTACGACCCGACCTACGGCCACGAAGTGGCGGTGATCATCCAGGACGGCCTGAAGCGCATGGTGGAGAAGCAGGAAGACGTCTTCTACTACATCACCATCATGAACGAGAACTACGAGCAGCCGGGCCTGAAGCCGGGTACCGAAGAGGGCATCCTCAAAGGTATGTACCTGCTCAAGGAAGGCGACCAGAACGCCGCCCACCGCGTCCAGCTGATGGGCTCCGGCACCATCCTGCGCGAGTCGGAATTCGCCGCCGAGCTGCTGAAGAACGACTGGAACGTGGCCGCCGACGTCTGGTCCTGCCCGTCGCTGACCCTGCTGGCCCGCGACGGCCAGGATGCCGACCGCTGGAACCTGACGCACCCGCTCGAGGCGCCGCGCCTGCCGTACGTGACCCAGCTGCTGAAGGACACGCAAGGCCCGATCGTCGCGACCACCGACTACATGCGCATGTTCGCCGAGCAGATCCGCGCCTACATCCCGAATGGCCGCACCTACAAGGTGCTGGGCACCGATGGCTTCGGCCGCTCGGATTCGCGCGTCAAGCTGCGCGAGTTCTTCGAGGTGAACCGCTACTACATCACGGTCGCCGCGCTGAAGTCCCTGGCCGAGGAAGGCAAGATCCCGGCGTCGGTGGTGCAGGACGCGATCGCGAAGTACGGCATCGATCCGAACAAGCCGAATCCTGTGACCCAGTAATGCTCGAGAAGCCGTCATTCCCGCGAAGGCGGGAATCCAAGTTCGTGGCAGACCACAGAAACTTGGGTACCCGCCTGCGCGGGTACGACGGTTTTACAGCTAACTAATAAAAACGGAGCTACCCAACATGAGCATTGTGGAAGTCAAAGTCCCCGACATCGGCGACTTCAAGGAAGTGGAAGTGATCGAGCTGATGGTCAAGCCGGGCGACACCATCAAGGTCGACCAGTCGCTGGTCACGGTGGAATCGGACAAGGCCAGCATGGAGATCCCGTCCAGCCATGCCGGCGTTGTCAAGGAAATCAAGATCAAGGTCGGCGACAAGGTTGCCGAAGGTTCGGTCATGCTGATGCTGGAAGAGGCTGAGGGCGCGGGCGCTGCCCCGGCGCCGGCTGCCGCTCCGGCACCTGCAGCCGCTGCACCGGCTCCGGCCGCGGCGCCGGCGCCTGCCGCAGCCGCGCCGGCGGCATCGGGCGGCATCGTCGAAGTCACCGTGCCGGACATCGGCGATTTCAAGGAAGTCGAAGTCATCGAAGTGATGGTCAAGCCGGGCGACCAGATCAAGGTCGAACAGTCGCTGATCACGGTCGAATCGGACAAGGCCAGCATGGAGATCCCGTCCAGCCACGCCGGTACCGTCAAGGAAATCAAGGTCAAGGTGGGCGACAAGGTCGCCAAGGGTTCGCTGGTGCTGCTGGTTGAAACGGCAGCCGGTGGCGCCGCCGCGCCGGCGCCTGCCGCAGCGGCTCCTGCTGCCGCGCCGTCCGCTGCCGCCGCCGCACCGGCAGCAGCACCGGCAGCTGCAGCTGCACCGGCCGCAGCATCGTCTGGCCCGGCGCCGAGCTTCGCCAACGCCCACGCCTCGCCGTCGGTGCGCAAGTTCGCCCGCGAACTGGGCGTCGACCTCGGCAAGGTCAAGGGTTCCGGTCCGAAGGGCCGCATCACCCAGCAGGACGTGCAGGGCTTCGTGAAGGGCGTGATGGCCGCCGGCCCGACCGCCGCACCGGCCGCCGCCGGCGGTGGCGGTGGCGCAGGCATGAACCTGCTGCCATGGCCGTCGCTCGACTTCAGCAAGTTCGGCCCGACCGAAGTCCAGCCGCTGTCGCGCATCAAGAAGATCAGCGGTCCGAACCTGCACCGCAACTGGGTCATGATCCCGCACGTCACGCACTTCGAAGAAGCCGACGTGACCGACCTGGAAGCCTTCCGCGTCGATTCCAACGCCGCCTATGCGAAAGCCAAGTCGCCGGTCAAGCTGACCATGCTGGCCTTCGTGATCAAGGCCTCGGTCGCCGCACTGAAGAAATTCCCGGCCTTTAACGCCTCGCTGGACGAGCCGAACGGCGCGCTGATCCTCAAGCAGTACTACAACATCGGCTTCGCGGCCGACACCCCGAACGGCCTGGTGGTCCCGGTCATCAAGGACGCCGACAAGAAATCGGTCTCGCAGATCGCCACCGAAATGGGCGAGCTGTCCGCGCAGGCCCGCGACGGCAAGCTGTCGCCGGCCAACATGCAGGGCGCGACCTTCACCATCTCGTCGCTGGGCGGCATCGGCGGCACCAACTTCACGCCGATCATCAACGCACCGGAAGTGGCCATCCTGGGCCTGTCCAAGTCGGCGATGAAGCCGGTGTGGGACGGCTCGACCTTCCAGCCGCGCCTGATGCAGCCGATCGCACTGTCGTACGACCACCGCGTGATCGACGGCGCCGGTGCGGCACGCTTTGCCGCCTATCTGGCCGACGTCCTGGCCGACCTGCGCAAGACGCTGCTGTAAGGAGCCGACAAGATGAGCACCATTGAAGTCAAGGTCCCGAACATCGGGGATTTCAAGGAAGTCGAAGTCATCGAGCTGATGGTCAAGCCGGGCGACACCATCAAGGTCGACCAGTCGCTGGCGACCGTGGAGTCCGACAAGGCCAGCATGGAGATCCCGTCGAGCCACGCCGGCGTCGTGAAGGAAGTGAAGATCAAGGTCGGCGACAAGGTGGGCGAGGGCTCGCTGCTGCTGCTCTTGGACGAAGCAGCCGGCGCTGGCACTGCTCCGGCCGCTGCGCCTGCTGCATCGTCCGATAAACCGGCCGCGCAGATCGGCGCGCAAGCCGTGGCCCCGACCGCCGCCGCCGCCCCGACCGACTCCTACGCACCGGCCCACAAGCTTGACGCAGCCGCACCGAACGCCGTGCCGGCGCCGAACGCCGCCAGCTACAGCGGCCAGGTCGACGTCGAATGCGAAATGATGGTGCTGGGCGCGGGTCCGGGCGGCTACTCGGCCGCCTTCCGCTCCGCCGACCTCGGCATGAACACCGTGCTGGTCGAGAAGTACGCGACCCTGGGCGGCGTCTGCCTGAACGTGGGCTGCATCCCGTCCAAGGCGCTGCTGCACGTGGCGCACATCATGGACGAAACCGCGCACATGGCCGACCTCGGCGTCAGCTTCGCCAAGCCGGACGTCGACATCGACAAGCTGCGCGCGTATAAAGATGGCGTGATCAAGACCATGACCGGCGGCCTGGCCGGCATGGCCAAGGGCCGCAAGGTCAACGTGGTGCAGGGTGTCGGACGTTTTCTCTCCCCGAACCACATCGAAGTCACGGCAGCCGACGGCGCCAAGAAGGTGGTCAAGTTCCAGAAGGCCATCATCGCTGCCGGTTCCTCGGTCGTGAAGCTGCCTTTCGTGCCGGAAGATCCGCGCATCGTCGATTCGACCGGCGCGCTGGAACTGCGCCAGGTGCCGAAGCGCATGCTGGTGATCGGCGGCGGCATCATCGGCCTGGAAATGGCGACCGTGTACTCGACCCTGGGTGCGCGCATCGACGTGGTCGAGATGATGGACGGCCTGATGCAGGGCGCGGACCGCGAGGCCGTCAAGGTCTGGCAGAAGTACAACGCGCACCGCTTCGACAACATCATGTTGAAGACCAAGACCGTCGGCGTGGAAGCGCTGCCGGAGGGTATCAAGGTGAGCTTCGAAGCCGCCGAAGCCGGCGCTGCCGCCCCCGAACCGCAGACCTATGACCTGGTGCTCGTGGCCGTGGGCCGCAGCCCGAACGGCAAGAAGATCGGCGCCGAGAACGCAGGCGTGGCGGTCACCGACCGCGGCTTCATCGGCGTGGATGGCCAGATGCGCACCAACGTGCCGCACATCTTCGCGATCGGCGACCTGGTGGGCCAGCCCATGCTGGCGCACAAGGCCGTGCATGAAGCCCACGTGGCTGCGGAAGCCGCGCACGGCGAGAAAGCCTACTTCGACGCGAAAGTGATCCCGTCGGTGGCCTATACCGATCCGGAAGTGGCATGGGTCGGCCTGACCGAAGACGAAGCCAAGGCCAAGGGCGTGAAAGTCGAGAAGGGCCACTTCCCGTGGGCCGCAAGCGGACGCGCGGTGGCCAACGGCCGCGCCGAAGGCTTCACCAAGCTGCTGTTCGACGCCGAGACCCACCGCATCGTCGGCGGCACCATCGTCGGCACCAATGCCGGCGACATGATCGGCGAAGTCGCCCTGGCGATCGAGATGGGCGCGGACGGCGTGGACATCGGCAAGACCATCCACCCGCACCCGACCCTGGGCGAGTCGATCGGCATGGCGGCCGAGGTGTACAAGGGCGTTTGTACCGACTTGCCGGCGCCGAGGAAACGCTGACTGCGGCGCTGATCGGGCTGCTGGCTGTATCGAAGACCGGAACCTCGTGTTCCGGTTTTTTTTCGTGCTGGCCGCTGCGCGGTTCGTACTTACGACCATGAACGCGTAAAATTGGGCCTTTTGGCCCATCGGAATCTCGTACATGTCCTCTCATACCTTCAGCTTCCTCGACCAGGGCGGTAACACTGCGGAACTGATACGCGACTTCCCATGGGGCCAAACCGCGCTGGGACCGATCGAAGTCTGGCCAGGGGTCCTGAAGACGACCGTCGGCGCAATACTGCGTTCACCGGTGCCGATCGTCACCCTGTGGGGCGAAGACGGCTTCATGATTTATAACGATGCGTATTCGGGCTTTGCAGGCGGGCGTCACCCGCGGCTGCTCGGATCGAAGGTGCGCGAAGGCTGGCCTGAAGTGGCGGACTTCAATGATCATGTAATGAAGGTGGTCATGCGCGGCGACACGCTCAGTTACGTCGACCAGCAGCTGACGCTGCATCGAAACGGCCAGCCGGAGCCGGTCTGGATGAACCTCGACTATTCTCCGATTGTCGAGGAGAGCGGTGAGATTGCCGGCGTGCTCGCCGTCGTCGTCGAAACGACGGTCAAGGTGCAAACGGAAGCCGCGCTGCGCGAAAGCGAAGCAAAATTCCGCACCTTTGCACACGCCATGCCGCACCAGGTGTGGACGGCGCCGGCGACCGGCCAGCTCGACTGGTTCAACCAGCGCGTCTACGAGTATTCGGGCGCGCGCGAAGGCGAGCTCGATGGCGAAGCCTGGGCAAGCATCATCCATCCGGATGACATTCCCACCGTGGTGGATCGCTGGTCGGCCTCGCTCGCGGCAGGGCGCGAATACGAAGTCGAGTTCCGCATCCGGCGGCACGATGGCGCGTATCGCTGGCACCTGGTGCGCGGCGTACCGATCCATAACCAGGGTGGCGAGGTCGTTCGCTGGATCGGAAGCAACACCGATATCGAAGACCAGAAAGCGACCGCACAAGCACTCGTCCGCCTGAACGCGACACTGGAGGAGCAGGTTTCGGTGCGCACGGCCGAGCGCGATCGCATCTGGCGCCTGTCGAAAGACATCATGCTGATCGCCGATTTCGACGCGAGGCTGACGGCCGTCAACCCGGCCTTCACGTCGACGCTGGGCTGGTCCGAGCAGGAGGCGGCCGGGACCTCTTTCCTCGATCTCGTGCATCCCGACGATCTGCAGCCCACTATCGACAGGGTCAGCTCCCTCAGCAGCGGCGCCCACGTTTTCCGTTTCGAGAACCGCTACCGCCGGAAAGATGGGACCTACTGCACGCTGTCCTGGACGGCCGTGCCCGACACCCATTTCATCCACGCGATCGGCAGGGACATCACGGCCGAGCTGCAACACGCGGAAGCCATGCGCCAGTCCGAAGCCGCGCTGCAGCAGGCGCAGAAAATGGAAACCATCGGCAAGCTGACCGGTGGCGTCGCGCACGACTTCAATAATCTCTTGCAAGTTATTTCCGGTAATTTGCAGCTGATTTCAGGGGACGTGCATGCCATGCCGGCCGTTCGCCGCAGGGTCGAGAATGCCTTGGCCAGTGTCGAACGCGGCGCCAAACTGGCCAGTTCCTTGCTGTCCTTCGCACGCAAGCAGCCGCTCGAGCCGAAGGTGGTCAAGATTGGCCGCCTGATGACGGGCATGGAAGACATGTTGCGGCGCAGCCTGGGCGAGGAAGTCGAGATGGAAACCGTCGTCTCCGGCGGCCTCTGGAGCACCTCGGTCGACGTCGTTCAGCTGGAAAATGCCGTTCTCAACCTGGCCATCAACGCGCGTGACGCGATGGACGGGCGCGGCAAGCTGACGATCGAAGTGAACAATGCCCTGCTCGACAGCGCTTACTGCGCCACCCACCCGGATGTTGCGCCCGGCCAGTACGTGGCGATTGCCGTCAGCGATACCGGCAGCGGCATGTCGCCGGAAGTCATGCGCCAGGCTTTCGAGCCCTTCTTTTCGACGAAGGCGGAAGGCAAGGGCACCGGCCTCGGCCTGTCGATGGTCTACGGTCTGGTAAAGCAGTCCGGCGGACACATCAAGATCTACAGCGAGATTGCCGAAGGCACGACCGTCAAGCTCTACCTGCCGCGCTCGCGCGATGCGGAAGATAGCTATGTGCCGCTGGAAACGCAGCCGGTCGTTGGCGGAAGCGAAACCGTCCTGGTGGTCGAGGACGACGACGCCGTTCGCGCAACGGCAGTCGATATCCTGACCACGCTCGGCTACCGCGTGCTCAAGGCCAATGAGGCCAGCGCCGCGCTGACCGTCATCGACAGCGGCGCCCACATCGATCTGCTGTTCACCGACGTCGTGATGCCGGGGCCCTTGCGCAGTCCCGAACTTGCGCGCAAAGCGCAAGAACGTCTTCCAGGGCTTGCGGTGCTGTTCACCTCGGGCTACACGGAAAATGCGATCGTGCATGGTGGCCGCCTCGATCGCGGCGTTGAACTGATCGGCAAGCCCTATACCAAGGAGAGCCTGGCCAGGAAGATCCGGCATGTGCTGGCAAACGAAAAGCAGCGGCAAGCCGCCGTCCCGGCGCCGGCGGGCATCGGGCACCAGGCCGCACCGGCGGCGCATCTGGACACCAAGGTGCTGCTGGTGGAAGACGACGCCGACATCCGCAACAACACGCGCGACATGGTGGAGTTCCTTGGTTACGAGGTTGTCGCGGTCGGCAGCGCGGAGGCGGCGCTGGAACAACTTACGCCCGATATCCAGCTGCTGATCGCAGACCAGCAGCTGCCGGGCATCCAGGGCGACGACTTGATCCAGCTGGCAAAAGCCCGCTTTCCGCATCTACGTGTTTTGCTTGCAAGCGGCTTTGGCAGCGCGACGCCGCTGAGAGACGTGGATACGCTGCCGAAACCTTATTCCCTGGACATGCTGCGGGCCGCGCTCGAGAATGCAATGGCGCCCGGTGCGAGCGTATCGTGGGGTCATGCAAATACGTAAACCGACGATCGCCATGATCGTGCCGGCGACCCTCGGTAAGTAAGCTCGAGCGCGAGCCGCGGGAAAGCCTGCTTTACCGCTGGCCCTGGCCCCAGAAGCGTTCCATCGACAGGAAAGTGAAAGACGCGGTCCACCCGATCAGCAGCATCCCGTTCAGCGCCTCCAGCCCCGCCAGCAGGCGCAAGTCCCCATGCGGCAGCACATCCCCATAACCCAACGTAGTATAGGTTTCGGCAGAAAAGTAGAGGCAACGGGAAAACGGCAGCTGTCCGGGCTGGCCCATGCTGCCGATGTCGAACCAGGTGGCCAGCACATAGTAGGCGCCGCCATACAGCAGGATCTCGAGGAAGTGCGCCCCGAACGCGCCGACGATCACGAAGATCAGCTGCACGCGCGGCCGGATGCGCAATACGGGAAGGCCGGCGGTGAGCAGGCGCAGCACCTCGTAGTGGATGAAGGTCGTGGCGACCAGCAGGAGGACACAGGTGGCGGCGGCGATTTCCATTGCACCTCCAGCTTAACGTGAAGGACACTCGCGTGGCGCAGCGCTCCTGCCGACGCAGCATCATAATTTTGTAAATTCGACGTTGCAAGAGATACAACTTCTCGCGATTTGTATTACGATGGAAACATTCCCATTGCCCGACACACGATGACCTGCTTGCTGCGCCTCGAACAAATCACGCACCGCTTCGGCAAGGTGCTCGCCCTGAACGAGCTGAACCTGGCCGTGCCGGAAGGCGAGATCTATGGTTTCCTGGGCCGCAATGGCGCCGGCAAGACCACCACGCTGCGCCTGCTGATGGGCTTGAGCCCGCCGGATGCCGGCCGCATCGAGCTGTTCGGCGAGCAGGTGAAGTCCGTGCCGGTCCGGCTCAAGCAGAAGATCGGCTTCGTGCCACAGGAGCCGCATTTCTATCCGTGGATGAAGGCGCGCCAGCTCGGCCGCTTCGTCGGCGAGTTCTATCCGACCTGGGACGCGGAGGAGTTCGAGCGCCTGCTGCGGCGCCTCGACATCCCGACCGACCGCAAGGCCTCGGCCATGTCGGGCGGCACGCGCACCAAGCTGTCGCTGGCGCTGGCCTTCGCCTCGCGGCCGCCGCTGCTGCTGCTGGATGAGCCGACCACCGGGCTGGATCCGGTGGCGCGGCGCGAATTCAACGACCAGCTGATCGAACTGCAGCGCGAGCAGGGCACGACGGTGATGTTCTCCTCGCACCTGGTCGGCGAGGTGGAGCAGGTGGCGCAGCGGGTCGGCATCATCCAGGCCGGATCGACGCGCTTCGAAGGGACGGTCCGCAGCCTGCGCGCGCAAGTCAGGCGGATCGCGGGACTGGCCCAGCCTTTCGAGCAGCCGGGATGGGAGCGGGTACGGGGCGACGTCTACCGCGCCGACGCCGCCGCATGGGAGGGCGCCAGCCTGCCGCCCGGCGCCGCGGTGGAGGAACTGGGCCTCGAAGACATCTTCCTGGCCTTTGCCCGAACCGACGAGCTGCGCGCGGCATGATGGCGCTGGCCCGCAAGGAATGGCGCGAGCACTGGCGCTTCGTCCTGCTGCTGCACCTGATCGGCGGCGCGATCTTCGCCCTGCTGTGGATCGCCGCGCAAAGCGCGGTCTCGCCGCTGCAGGCCTGGCGTTCGCAGGTCGTGATGTTCGGCACGCTGGCGGCCGTCGTGCTGCCGAACCGGCTGGTGATGCGCGAATACGGTCTCGGCACCCAGCTGTTCCTGGAGACGCTCCCGATCGGCCGCGGCAGGGTGCTGCTGACGAAATGGCTGGCCGGCTGGGGCGCGCTGATGCTGTTTTTCGTGCCGGCCTTCTGCATCGCGCTGTATGTCGTGCGCGACCAGGTCTACCTGCGCGCAGGCCTGGTCGGCCTGGTCGCCCTGCGCAGCATCGTCTATCTCCTGTTCGTGTATGCCGGCGCCTTCGCCATCGCGCTGACCCTGCGTTTCCGCTTCGTCGTCTGGGGTCTGCTGCTGCTTCTGGTCGCCACCCTGAGCGAGCGCGTGCAGCAGCCCATGGCGGAATGGCCGCCCTTCCTGGTCGCGGGCGATGCGATGGCTTTGCTGGGGGCGCCGCCGCCCTGGCGCGAACTGGCCATCACCGCCGGGCTGGCGCTCGGCCTGATGGGCGTCTCGATCATGCTGGCGGTGTCGGCGCGCGGGGCGCTCGCGGTCGTGCTGGCGCGGCGCATGTCGTCGCGTGCGCGGACCCTGATGGCGTTCGCGTTCGGCCTCGTCGCCGGACTGTCGACGCTGCTCGAGAAGCGCGAACCGCCGCCGCCCTTCCGCCTGGAACAGGCCGTCTCCAGCCGGGGCGATCCCGTCGTCCATGTCGGCTGGCGCGGCGATGTCGGCGGCATGCCGGCGGCGCAACTGGCGGCGCAGATGTCGTCCGATCTTGCGGCCGTGCGGACCTGGCTCGGGCTGCGGCAGCTGGCGCCGGTGTCGCTGGTGCCCGATGCCTGGCGTGAAGCGCATGAGATCAGCTTCGGCAAGGCCCGTCCGAACCAGCTGGTGGTGCGGGCCGCGCTCGGCGCGCCCGAGCTGGCGCTGCAGCAATTGCGGGAGACGGTCAGGATCGCCGAAATCCTCGACCAGTCGCCGGCCTATGTGTGGCGCGAAGACCGTACCTGGCTGCTGCGCGGCTTCAGCGCCTGGTGGGAAGCCGAACGGACCGAGGGCTACGCGGCGCTGCTGCGGCGCCGCGCGGACTTCGCCTCGCGGCTCTTGCGCGCGCACGGCATGGACGATGAAACCGCCCTGCGTGAGGCCGACACGACCGACGAAGTGCTCGGCGAATGCCTGGGCAGCGCTTACGCATGGCGCGCCGTGCAGATCCTGCATGAGCGCCTCGGCCCGGCGCGCTACCGCAGCCTGATGCGCGCGGCACTTGGACAGCCGACCAGCGACGACGCGCGCAGCCTGGTGCGGGTCGCCGCCACGGCCGATCTGCTGGCGCGGGAAGGCTTGCCCTTGCCGCAACTGGCGCTGGCGATGCGCCAGGATCAGGGGCAGAACCAGGGCCCGGCGCAGCCATCCGTGCTGCGGGTAGAGGCGACCCGGCTGGCCGGCGCGATGTCCGAACTGCGCTACCGGATCACCGGCGCTACCCCGGCCGGCCTGACGGTGCGCTACAAAGCATTGAGTCCGGGGGACGCTTACGTCGACCCGAAAACGGCCTACTGGGCCGGAGCGGCGGCCAGCGGCGTGCTGCCTGCCACCTTTGCCGCCGGCACCCGCGTGTTCGTCATGGCCGAGGCCTTCGATTCCGCCCTGGGTTGCCGCTATCGCCTGGGCGCCGTGCGCGAGGCGCTGCCATGAAGCGTGTCCTGATCGCCAAGGAGTGGGCGGGCATGCGGCCCTTCGCCTGGCTGCTCGTGGTCCTGGTCCTGCTCGACCTGCTCGAACTCGCGGCCGGCGACCTGTACACCTGGCACCGCAGCTTCACGCTGTTTGCCGGCACCCGCTGGACCGAGAGCGCCTTCCTCTCGCTGCTGCTGTCCTTCGCCATGGGCAGCGGCCTGCTGGCGCGCGAACTCGAGGATGGCACGCTGGCCTTTCTCGATGGCCTGCCGGTGCGGCGCAGCGAGGTCTTCCTGTCCAAGCTGATGGTGGCGGGCGCCTGCCTGTTCGTCTATGCGGCGGCCACGCCCATCCTCGGCTGGGCGCTGCAGGCCTGGCTGCGCCATTCCATCGACGAACCAGTCGCCGTGGCGTCCTTGGCCTGGCTGGGCTTGCGCTATGCGCTGCTGCTGGCGTCCGGCCTGGCGCTGGGCCTGCTGTTCGGCTTCCTGCGCTACCTTGCCTGGGCGCTGCTGGCGATCGGCGCCGCGGCCCTGATGCTGCTCAGGGGCGCCTGGCCGCGCGCCGGCACCGCGCTCGATCCGACCCAGCTGATCGCGGATGGCTGGTCGACCCAGGGATGGGCCGGGGACACGGTGTGGTCCGTGGCCGCGCTGACCGCGGCCTGCCTGGCGGCCGCCTGGCTGCTGTTCGCCGGCGCCGGCGGGGCCGGCATGCTGCGCCTGGCGCGGCTGGCGCAGAAACGGGCGTTCGTGATCGTGATGTGCGCCGGCGGCTTGATTGCCCTGCTTGTCGCCATGGTCCTGGCGCGGGACAAGGACAAGGACGAGCCGGACGGCGGCGCCTCCGTTGCCGTGGCCGCCATGGCGGCGGACCAGCGGTCCAGGAAAGTCGTCACCGCGCACTATACGTTCAACGTTCCCGCCGGCCGCAAGGTCGACGAGCGCGAGTTGAAGGAGGCCGACAAGGCCTTCACCGCCGCCGCCCAGGCCTTGTCGGTCGAGATCGGGGAGGCGCCGCTGATCGACGTCGACCTGGCGGGCAGCATCAAGCACACGGCGGGACTGGCCAGGCACAACCGCATCCGCGTCAACCTGGAGCCCGGCTGGCAGAACACGCTGGTCCATGAAACCGTGCACGTGATCGCGAGCTGGCTGGCCGGCGGCGAGCGTGGACGGGGACTCGACAGGATGTCCCTGTTCAACGAGGGGCTCGCGCACTGGTCGGAGCCGGCCTACCGGGACGATGCGGAGATGCGCCGGCTCGAAAGCCTGGCGGTGGCGGCCATGTTCCGGCGCCATCTGCTGAGCCAGGACGAGGTGCTCGACAACCGCACGCTGGAGCGCAAGCTCGACTGGCGGCTGCAATACCCGCTCGGCGCCGGCCTGATCGAGGTCTTCGTGAAGCGCTACGGGAAGGAGGCGCCGCGGCGCGTGCTGGCGGCGCTTGCGCAACCGGATTTCCCGCCCGAGCTCGAAGGCTACGAACTGTATCGCAGCGCTTTCCAGCGGGCCGGATTCGACATCAACCTGGTCTTGAACGACCATGCGCTGGAACTGAAGCGAGGGAGCGAGGCGTTCGCAGCGGCCATCGACCGCATGCCGCGGCCGCGCGGCCTTCTGGTGCGCGAAGCCGGCCGGGTCGGCATCGCCGTCCAGCTGGACACCCCGCTGGCGAAAGGGCAGCGGCTGGTGGTGCAGTTCCGCCCGCGCGCCGACAGCCGGATCGACGACGTCGTCGCCGTCGACCGGCTGGAGCCTTACGGCCAGCGTCCGGTCGCCTGGCTGCCGCTGGACCAGGTGGCGGGCAACCAGGTGTGCTATCAGGTGGGCGTGCGCAACCGCTACTACGACATGGTCGAACCCTGGCGCTGCCTGCCGCTGCGGGCGGCGGCGGACGGTCCCTGAGCGCACCCGACAGGCGCGCTCGCAGCGTGCTTGCCGGATTGCTGGTTTAATATGACTTGGGTTCCCGCCTCCGCGGGAACGACGGTATCAGCGCTAACGTAAGGAATACCCAGATGACCATCGCATTCATCGGCCTGGGCAGCATGGGCCAGCACATGGCCGCCAACCTGCTGCGTTCAGGCCAGATCGTCCACGTCTGGAACCGCAACCCCGGCCCCGTGCAGGCCCTGGCCGCGAAGGGCGCCAGGCCGGCCGCCACGGCCGCCGAATGCGGCATCGCCGACGTCGTCTTCACCATGCTGGCCGACGATAACGCGACCCGCGACGTGATGGTCGCCGGCGGCGTGCTGGACGCGATGGCGCCCGGCAGCATCCACGTCAACATGGCCACGGTCTCCGTCGCGTTCGCGCGCGAGATGGCGGCGCTGCATGTGGAGAAGGGCGTCGGCTACGTGGCCGCGCCGGTGCTGGGCCGCGTCGACGTGGCCGAAGCCGGCAAGCTGAACATCCTGGCCGGCGGCAGCGACGAACTGATCGCGCGCGTGCAGCCGCTGCTGGACCTGATGGGCCAGAAGACCTGGCGCTTCGGCGAGGCGCCCGAGCAGGCGAATGCCGTCAAGCTGGCCTGCAACCTGACCCTGGCCTGCGCGATCGAAGCGATGGGCGAGGGCGCGGCGCTGGCCGGTGCGCATGGCATCCCGCCCGCGAATTTCATCGACCTGATCACCACCACCCTGTTTGCCGGCTCGCCCGTGTATAAAGGCTATGGCGGCATGATCGCGCGGCAAGCATACAGCCCTGCCGGCTTCAAGCTTTCCCTGGGCCAGAAGGACGTGCGCCTGGCAGTGGAGGCGGGGCAGGGCAAGAACCTGCCGCTGGCCTTCGGCGACGCCTTGCAGGCCGTGCTGAAGGAAGCCATCGACCACGGCGACGCGGACCTCGACCTGGCGGCGCTCGGCAAGAATGCCGCCCGCCGCGGCGGAATGAACTAGGAGGATTATGGAAAAACTGATCGCAGAACTGACGCGGCTCTACCTCGCGCCCGAAGCGGTAACGCGCGAAGCGCTGGCCGCCCATGTCGCCGGCAAGACCACGCTCGCCATCAAGCTGACCACGGCGGACGGCCTGGCGCGCGCGTTTGCCATCCCCTTCCGCAAGGTCTTCGGCGATGGCGAAGCGGGGCACTGGGACCGCCTGTGCCGGGTCGCGAACGCGCTGCAGGCGGAGCTCGGCCTGCCGGCGCCGGCGGTGAGCATCGACGGCGCCAGCGCTTATCGCCTGTGGCTTTCCTTGGCGTCGCCGGTGCCGGCCGGCGAGGCGCAGGAATTCCTGGAACTGCTGCAGCGGACTTACTTTCCGCAGACCGAGCTGGCGCCCGACGCCGCCACCGCGCCGGTCTACCTGCCGCCCTGCCTGAACCCGCGCAGCGGCAAGTGGGCGGCCTTCATCCATCCGGGCATGGGCGCGTCCTTTGCCGAGGAATCGGGGCTGGAAATGGCGCCGCCGCTGCAAGGGCAGGCGGCCTTCCTGGAAGGCCTGGACAGCATCGCCGACGAGCAGTTCCGCGAGGCCTTGCACAAGCTCGAACAGAAACAGGCGCCCGCGCCGGCACCCGCGCCGGTGGAGCCGGCGTCCAGCGCGGCGAGCGAGGCGCTGGCGGCGGAGCCGTTCGCGCTCGAGGTCCAGGCCCCGGCTTCGGCCAAGGCCCCTGCAAAGGCAAAGGCCGGCACGGCGGATGGCGTACTCTTGAAGGACGCGACACTGGAAGAGATCGTGCGCCGCCTGCACGCGATGAACATCGAGCCGACCTTCCGCTTCCTCCCGCCGCGATAAAAAAGGCGCAGCTTCAGCGGCGAGAGCCATCTGCTGACATTCGCGCTGCCGAATTTTTATTTTCACGTGGGGACGGCCTGCGATATCCTGCGCAACCAGGGCGTCGGGACCGGCAAGTGATGTTCAGGCTCTGCCGTCCGGCCGTGCCTTGATCATGTCGTTGCTGCCGATGTGCGCGAACGACACCATGCCGCGGCCGCCTTCCTTGGACCGGTACAAGGCGCCGTCCGCCGCCTCGGTCAAGGCGTCGATATCGTCGCCGTTATGCGGAAAGCACGAGACCCCGATGCTGGCGCCGACCGCGCCATCCGCAAGCCGGTGGTGCAGCCTGGGCGACAGCGAGTCGATCAGCCGGCGTCCCAGCTTTTCCAGGTCGGTGCGGGCGATCGTTCCTTCGATGAGCAGGCCGAATTCGTCGCCGCCCAGGCGCGCGAGCAGCTCGCCGCCGCGCAGGCTCGCCTGGAGCCGCCGGGCGGCCTCCTTGAGGACATCGTCGCCGACCAGGTGGCCGAGCGTATCGTTGACCTTCTTGAAGCCGTCGAGGTCGATCAGCAGCAGCGTGAACGCGCCCTTGTCGCGGCGGCTCCGGTTGACCAGCTGGCGCGCCCAGCGGTCGAAGAAGCGTCGGTTCGGCAGACCCGTCAGGGCATCGTTGGACGCCTCCCGCGAAAGCGTCTGGGCCAGCCTGTTGTTGACGGCGACCGCTTTCGACAGCGAGCGCCAGGCATGCGCGGCCAGCGCCGACACCGTGGCAAGGATCAGGACCAGCAGGACGGCGGCGCGCCGCAGCCGTGCATCGAGCCGGTCGATATTCTCGTCCCGCTGCCGCCGCAGCTGCTCGATGTTGCGCTGGATGAGCTGGGTCGCCTCGTCCATGGTGGCCTTGCCGTAGCCGCCCATCACGACCGCCAGCGCGCCGGCGTGGTCTTGCTGCTTCTTGAGCACCACCGTGCGGTCCAGCTCTTCCAGCTTGCGTTCCGCCAGCTGCAGGATTTTCGGGAGATCCTTCACGCGCTCATCCTCGGCGCCGGCCGATTGCTGGACCCGGCGTATGCTTTCCCGGATGTGGTTCTTGCCGCGATAGTATGGCGTCAGATAGCTTTCCTGGCCGGTCAGGATGAAGCCGCGCTGTCCGGTTTCCGCATCGAGCAGGTCGACCAGCACGCTGCGTACTTCGACACGGGCCTGGTCGTTGTCGCGTAGCTTGTCCATCGCCGTTTGCAGGGCGACGACCTCACGGACGAAGAAGATGCCCAGCGCGGCGACCAGGACCAGCGCGAGGGTGAGCGTGAGGTGAATGCGGCGAAGATTCGAAGTAGGTACGTGAAACGTGGACATCCCGGTCCTTGCTTGACGGCAACGCACCCATGGTAACCCAAGGCGCGAATACGCCTGTTCCGATTGCCCGGCTGGAAAATCCCCTACATCTGCCGGAACAGGTCCGCGAAATTCCGGCTCACCACCAGCTCTTCCGGCCGGCCCTTCAGCCTGACCAGCAGGCGGCCGCGGAAGTCGGTGCGGGTGCCGGCCACGTGGCGGGCGGCGACGATCACGCCGCGGTGGATCTGCCAGAATCGATCGGCATCCAGCTGTTCGCGCAGCTGGCGCAGCGGGGTGCGGATCAGGTGCTCGCCGTCGGCGATGAAGACGCTGGTGTACTTGTCGTTGCTCTGGAAGTAGATCACTTCGTCGACCGCGATCAGGCGCGTCTCCTGGCCCTGGGCCGCGCGTATCCATTGCAGCGGTGACGCGGCCGGCGCTGCGGGCAAGCTTGCAGGCGGCGCGCCGGGCACGGGCACGCCGAGCTGGCGCAGCATCGCGGCCAGCTGCGCGGCGGCCTCCGGGTTCGCCGCCGGCGCGGGCGCGCGCTCGGCCAGCGTCTCCTTCAGGCGCGCCACGGTGCGCTGCAGGCGCTCCAGGCGGATCGGTTTCAGCAGGTAGTCGAAGGCTTCGCTGTCGAAGGCCTGCAGTGCGTACTGCTCGTGCGCGGTGGTGAAGACGACGGCAGGGGCGCTGCCGCCTTCGCCCAGGCGGCTGGCCAGCTGCAGCCCGTTCAGGCCCGGCATCTGGATGTCGAGGAAGACGACCTCGGGCGCCAGTTCGTCGATCAGGCGCAGGGCCTCGATACCGTTGGGCGCGCGGCCGATGATCTTCAGTTCCGGCCAGGAGATCGCGAGCTGCTCCTCCAGATAGGACAGCAGATGGGGTTCGTCGTCGGCGAGCAGGGCGGTGGTCACGCTGGGTCCAGTGGCAGCAGCAGGCGCGAAGTCACGCCGGCGGGTTGGTTTTCCAATAATTGTAGCTGAGCGCCGGGGCCGTGCAGGCTGCGCAGGCGCTCGCGCAGGTTGGCCAGGCCGACGCCGCCGCCGGGCCGCGGCGGCGCCAGGCCGAGGCCCATGCCGTCGTCGCTGACTTCGATGCGCAGCAGGCCCTCGCCGCACGCGGCCCGCACGACGATCTCGCCGCCGTCGACCTTGGGCTCGATGCCGTGCATGACCGCATTCTCGACCAGCGGCTGGATCAGCATCGGCGCGATCTTCACATCGCGGCAGTCTGCGCCGGCCTCGATGCGCCAGCGCAGGCGCGCGCCCATGCGCACGGCCAGCAGGTCGAGGTAGGCTCCGGCCAGGTCGAGCTCCGCGCCCAGGCTCGCCTGCTCGGCGCGGCTGGCCGACAGGCTGGCGCGCAGGAAGTCGATCAGGCGCTCCAGCATGTGCTTCGCGCGATCCGGCTCGCTGCCGATCAGGCTCACCACGTTGGCCAGGGTGTTGTACAGGAAGTGCGGCTCGATCTGGGCCTGCAGCGTGCGCAGGCGGGCTTCGGCCAGCAACCGGCCGGCTTCGGCGATCTTCTGCTGCTGCAGCGCGGCTTCCGTTTCGCGCACAAAGCGCCTTTCGTTCACGGCCAGGATCGTCATCGTCAGGGCGGTGATCACGAGTCCCATCGGCAGCATGGGCGCGAGGGCGCCGTCGCGCAGCAGGGCGGAGACCGGGTCGGCGCCGCGCAGCAGGGCGTCCGGCACCGTAAAGCCGAGCACCGCGCAGGCTTCGATCAGCAGCACCTGGCAGGCGCGCATCGCCCAGGACCGGCGCGCCCACGCAGCAGGGAAGGCCTTGCGCAGGGCGGCCAGCGCAAAGTGGATCAGGAAGCCGATCGTGTTCGAGGTCAGCAGCGTCATGCCCAGCAGTCTCGGGCCGGACATGGTCGTGCGGGCGCCCATCAGCACGAAAAAGGCTGTCAGGGCCAGGCCGATCAGGCTGCTCCACAAGGCGGTATAGACCAGGTTGCGCCACACCGATGCAGGCCAGCGCCGGAACAGGGCGAACATGTCGAGCGGGTGCTGGGCGCGGGCGGGAGTCGTCATCGGCTTTCCTTGTTGAGCAGCGTGGAACTTACCATGGATGGCTGCACTGTAGCCAGCCGGACAGGCTGCGGAAGGAAGATGCGACGAAGCGCAGCCGGGCAGCGCGAGCTGCATCCTGGCGGCGCGAAATGGAAAAAAGCGCCTAAAAAAAAGGTTCATCGCGGGTTTCCGGGATGAACCTGTTGTAAACGCAAGAGAGCAGTAAGGAAGAGTTATTGTG
>NZ_JBHSMZ010000001.1:577242-957288 GCF_042656905.1 Massilia aerilata | reverse complement strand
TTACACTTCCACTTTGGCACATCTGATGCCGTTTCGGGTGGGGGCGTCCATCCCATTGCGAAGGCGGGATGGTGCCCCCGGCACCATCCCCCCAAGTTCCGCGAGCGTAGTCGAAACGCCGATAAACTTGGGCCCCCGCCTGCGCGGGGGCGACGGGACTAAACGTACCGTCTCACGATACGCCCCACACCGGCCGCCGCCGCTGTGGGGCTTTTTGCGTTTGAGCAAATCTTTTAACGGAACCTCGTCCACACTCTGATGGTGCCCAAAGCAGAGCTTGCTTACGGCTGCCCAACCGATTGGAGACGAGAGATGAACCAGCGTTCCCTCACAATTCTTGCAATTTTCCTCAGCCCGGCGCTCGCCGCGGCGCCGCTGCCGAACACGATGATGAGCGCGCCGGTGGCCATCTCGCCGCAGGCCAGGGCCGGGATCGTCGCCCAGCTCGAAGCGCGCCGGGCCCAGCGCGGCCTGGATGCGCGCCACGGCTTCACGGTCCTGGTCACGCATCCCGGCATGCAGGGCACCCAGGTGGCGCGCGTGGCCCATACCTGGAAGGGCGTGCCCATCTTCGGTTCCGAATCGGTGGTGGTGCTGGATGCGAACGGCCGCATCCAGTCCGAATCCTGTTCGGAACGGCGCATCGGCCTCGGCAAGAACGCGGGAACGGCCGCTGCCGTCAACGGTCCGGCCGGCGATTTCAGCGTGGTCCCGGCCCTCACGGCCAAGCAGGCGATCGCCAGGGCGCTGGCTTCGCTCGGCGCGGACGCGAGCCACGTCGCCCCGCCCACCGCCGAGCCGATCGTCTATCCGGTGATGCGCACCGAGCGCACCGCGGCCGCGCGCGACAAGCAGGAATTCGAACTCAACGCGCTCGACGTCGAGGACGTGGTCGACCATTACGAGCTGGCCTGGCTGGTCCACACCCGCATGCAGGTGGGCGACAAGCCGGTTTACCACGACACCGTGGTGAGCGCGCGCGACGGCAGCATCCTCGACCAGTGGAACATGCTGCAGACCGTGGTCGGCGTGGGAAAAAGCCAGTACAACGGCGAGGTGCCGATCAACACCACCCTGGTCGACGGCAAGTACAAGATGATCGACGATACCCGCGGCACCGGCGGCAAGTTCGGCGCGATGGCGATCACCAACGCCAACCACGGCACCAGCGCCGGCAACGTCTACGTCAACGACACCAATACCTGGGGCGACGGCAAGAACTACGTCCCGAAAGGTTCGACCACCGACGCCAATGGCCAGACCGCGGCGGTGAACGCCATGTGGGGCCTGATGAACACCTACGACGCGCTGAAGAACATCTTCGGCTGGCAGTCGCTGGACGGCCACAACACCGCCACCTATATCGCGGCCCACGTCAACACCGCCTACGACAACGCCTATTACAGCGACACCTGCCAGTGCATGTTCATCGGCGACGGCTCCAGCTTCACCAGCCTGGGCTCGATCGACGTGATCGGCCACGAGATGGGCCACGGCGTCACCGCCGCCACCTCGAACCTGACCTATTCGGGCGAATCGGGCGGACTGAACGAATCGGCTTCCGACATCAACGGCGAAGTCGTCGAAGCCTATGCACGCGCCGGCGGCAAGGGCGAGACCATTCCGCTTGATGGCAACGACTGGGTGCTGGGCAAGGAGATCAGCAAGAGCGGCACGCCGCTGCGCTGGATGACCAAGCCGAGCAAGGACGGCAGCAGCCCGGACGCCTGGAGCACGTCGATCAAGCGCATCGACGTGCACTACAGCAGCGGCCCGAACAACCGCATGTTCTACTTCCTCTCGCAGGGCTCGAACGCGGACAAGGCCAGCGACTACTATAGCAAGTACCTGGTCAAGGCGCCGGCCAACATGAGCGGCATCGGTCTCGACAAGGCCTACCGGATCTGGTTCAAGGCCAACACGACCAAGTTCACCTCGAGCACCAACTATGCCGATGCGCGCGCCAAGATGATCGAGGCGGCGGAAGAGCTATATGGCAAGGGCGGCAGGGAAGCGATTGCCGTGCAGCGGGCTTATGCGGCGATCAACGTGGGGGCGGACGTCGACGAGTAGGGCGGATCGCCGCGCACAAAAGGCTGGCCGCGTGCCAGCCTTTCTTATTACCAGGGTGCATTCGCGGTATGCCATCAAAAGTGATACCTGGGTACATTTACTTGTTGCAATAAATACATGAACAGGGGTGGGATTTCTTACTTTCAATTTTTTTAACAAAGGAAGATCGCCATGCCCCGCCAGTTGCGCCTCCTGTCCGTCCTGCTTGCCATTTCCGCCGCGCCGCTGGCAGCCCACGCCGCACCTGTCTATTCGGTTGCCTCTATCGCCGGCCTCGGCGGTACGGCCAGCCAGGTGAACGGCCTCAACAATGCCGGCACGGCGGTCGGCTACGCCTACACGCCGGGCAACCATACCAATGCTTACGTCGCAGCCAGCGGCACGACCACCAGCCTGCATCCGGGGAATGCGAACAGCAGCAACAGCAAGGCGGCCGGCATCAACGAGAGCGGCACTGTGGTAGGAGAAATCAGCTCGGCGAATGGACCCACCCGGGCCGCTGTGTTCACGAACGGCAACGTGCAGGTACTGGGGACGCTGGGCGGCACCAACAGCTATGGCAATGGCATCAACGCCAGCGGCCAGGTCGTCGGCCTGTCCGATACCGCCAGCGGCTTCCAGCGTGGCTTCGTCACCGGCGCCAATGGCAGCCTGATCGAAATCGGCCCGCTGAACGGCGGCTGGGGCAGCGATGCGAATGCCATCAACGATGCCGGCGCCGTCACCGGCTACGTGGACATCAACGGCAGCGGCGATTACCGTGCCTACATCTACTCGAACGGCAATATGCGGATATTGGATACGCTGGGCGGCAACTATGCGCAGGGCTACGCGATCAACAACGCGGGCATGGTGGCAGGCTATTCATATCTGGCAGGCGACGCCGTTGCCCACGCCTTCCTGTACACGAACGGCCTGGTGAAAGACATCGGCGGCTTCGGCGGCGACACTTACGCGACCGGCATCAATGCCGCCGGCAGCGTGGTTGGCTCGGGCATGGGTAGCGATAACCTGTTCCACGCCTTCCTGTACAGCGGCGGCCTGTTCCAGGACCTGAACAGCCTGATCGACCCGAGCCTGGGTTGGACCATCAAGCTGGCCAACGACATCAACGACAAGGGCCAGATCGCAGCCCGCGGCTGCCAGACCAATGGCCAGTGCTCGGACCTGTTGCTGAGCCTGATCGACAACGGCACGCCCGACCCGGACCCGAACGCGGTGCCGGAACCGGAAGCCTTCACGGCCGGCGTTGCCGGCCTGGCGCTGATGGGGCTGCTGCGCCGCCGTCGCGCCAAGCGCTGATCATCGAGCGCTGATCACTGCGCCAGCAGCGGATAGGGATTCACAGGCGTCCCTTTCCACCACTGCTTCTCGGGCGTCAGCTCGAATACGGCGAAATGCAGGTGGGGCGCGTTCGGGTCGGCGTTGCCGGTCGCGCCGACGTAGCCGATCAGGTCGCCGCGCTTGATGTCCATGCCTTCCTTGATGCCGTCCGCATAGTGGTCGAGGTGGGCATAGTAATAGGCGTACTTCTCGGTCGGATCGAACTGGTAGATGGTCAGGCCGCCGGGCTTGCTGGTGAAGAGCTTGGCGACCTTGCCGTCGGCCACGGCCAGCACCTTGGTGCCTTTCGGCGCCATGATGTCCAGCGCCTCGTGGTGGCGCTCGGCGCCGCGCGGCTGGTCGAAGTTGTCCTTGATATTCGCCAGCGCCATGCCGTCGACCGGCACCATCAGCTTGCCGGCAGGGAGGGCAGGCGCGGCGGCGCCGCTGTCCACGGGCAGGGCCGTGGTGGACGGGCGCAGCGGCAGGTCAAGTTCGGTCAGGTCCGGCGTGACCTTGGGCGCGGGCGGAAGCGTGCTTTCGATGTCGGGCCCGGCCGGCGCGGGCAGCGAGCCGGTGTTCGCGGCCACGGCGGGCGCCGCCGCGGGTTGATGGGGCATCTGACGCAGCCAGGCAAACAGGCCGCCGGCGCCGACCGCGACGCCGAGCAGGAAGGTCAACAGCCATCTCATCACGTTCTCCTTGTTGTTGGTATCGAGTATTACCTGCCGTGATACTTCTTCAGCCTACTATTTACTCCTGTAATACAACTTCCGTCCCTTTTTGCACCAGTCCGGCGACCTCGGCCGCGCTCCAGTTGGTCAGGCGGATGCAGCCGTGCGATTCGGTCTTGCCGATCAGCGAAGGAACCGGGCTGCCGTGGATGCCGTAGTGCGGAATCGACAGGTCGATCCAGGCCACGCCCACCGGATTGTTGGGGCCGGCGGGCACCCTGGTTTTCGCATCGCCCGGCTTGGCGTCCCAGAACAGCTTGGGGTTGTAGTTGTAGGTCGGGTTGCGCGCCACGCCGTCGATCTTCCAGTTGCCGATCGGGAGCGGATCGTGCTCGCTGCCGGTCGAGGCCGGATACTGGGCCAGCGGCCTGCCGGCGGCGTCCTCGAGCGTCAGGATGCGGCCTTCGCGCGAGACCACGACGCGCGCGGCGGGCGGCAGCGGCGCCGTACCCACCACGTTCGGGACCATGATCTGCTCGCCGGCGCGGCTCAGGTCCTTGCCTTTGTTGAGCTTGTCGATCAGGCCCGGGCTGGCGTGGAATTTTTCGCCCAGGCCTTCCTGCACGCTGGCATAGCCCAGGTTCGGCAGCTTGGCCTTTTCCATCATGTCTTCGGGGATGGGACGGAAGGGGCCGGCGACGTCGCTGTCCGCCAGGGTATAGGCGACCACGGTGGGCGCGGCATCCAGGTTCAGGGCGTTCCAGGTGGCCTCGTCGAGCTTGCCGGTGACCTGCAGGTTGCGCGCCTTCTGGAAGCCGGACAGCGCCTGCTTCATGTTGGAGCCGAAGGCGCCGTCGATCTCACCCGGCGAGAAGTGGGCGCGGTCGAGCAGGACCTGGGCGCGCAGCAGGCGGTCGAATTCGCTCGCTTCGACCGGTGCGTTGACGGGCGCGGTGGCGGTGGTTTGCGGGACCGGCGTCGGCGCCGCGGCTACGGCCGGCGCGGCTTGCACGGCGCTGCTTTGCGCGCGCGCCGCGGCGGCGGTCTGGGCATTGGCGTTCGAGGCCGCGGCGATGCGTGCCTGCACGGTCGGCTGGGCGCCGGCCACGGCGCAGACGCTGCCGAGGACCAGGGCCAGGGTGGGGACGGCGATGTATTTCATTGGCTTCCTGCATTACTTACATATGGAAACCTCAGCGTAGTGCTGCGCCGGATGGGGGTCTGTGCGCGAACGAACCCATCTTCCGGCACACGTCAACGCCCCGTACAATCGCCATCATGAGCGAAGCCACGATCACCTTTCAACCGTCCGGATGGACCGTTCGCGCCCCCGCGGACAGCACCATCCTGCACGCCGCCGAGCAGGCCGGCATCGACCTGCCCAACTCCTGCCGCAACGGTACCTGCCGCACCTGCATCTGCCGCCTGGCGAGCGGCAGCGTGCGCTACCTGGTCGAGTGGCCGGGGCTATCCTTCGACGAGAAGCGAGAGGGCTATGTGCTGCCCTGCGTGGCGGTGCCGGTGGGCGATGTGGTGGTCGACCAGCGCCTGGCCAGACGCATCACTTTTTAAGCGCCGACTCGATCGCCTGCAGCACCAGCGGCCACGAATGCGAACTGGCCGCCACCTCGTCGTAATGGCTGGCGCCGGGCAGGATCACGACCTCGGCCGCATCGCCGGCGGCGCGGGCGCGCGCCGCGTAGTCGCGCGCCACGCGCGGCGGCGAGATCTTGTCCAGTTCCCCCGTGACGAGGATGGTGCGGCTGCCGTTCGGCAGCAGGTCGCCGGCATTGGTGTCGGCGAAGACGTCCGGCCGCTTGTCGCCGGGAGCCCCGGTCAGCTGGCCGATCTCGCGGTCGCAGCTGGACTTGATCAGGGCCTGCTCGCGGCGCAGGTCGGCCAGGCCGCCCAGGCTCACCACGTTTTTAACGGGCAGCGGGTCGGGCTGATACAGCGGACTGCTGGCCGGGATGCGCGCCCGTCCGGCCATCCACTGCACCAGCTGGCCGCCGGCCGAGTGCCCGACCGCCACCAGGCGGTTCAGGTCGAGCGGATAACGGCCCGCCTGCTGGGCCAGCATGCTGAGCGCCGCGTTGATGTCCTGGTAGGTGCCGGGATAGCCGCCGCCCGCCTCGTCGACGCGCCGGTACTCGACGTTCCAGGAAGCGATGCCGCGCTCGGCCAGCGCGCCGGCCAGGTTGCGCAGCTGGGTGATGCCGCCGAATTCCTTGGTCCAGCAGCCGCCATGCACCAGCACCGCCACCGGGAAGGGACCGGGGCCGCCGGGGACGAAGAGTTCCGCGAACTGCGAGGGCGCGCTGCCGTAGGCGAAGCTGGCGTTGGGCACCGGACCCTTCAGCGCCAGGTAGTCGGCCAGCTTCATGGGCGCGGGTGCGGCGGCATGGGCGCCGGCGCAGGCGGCGGCAAGAGCGGCGAAGGAAATCAGGCGGCGCAGCATGGGGACATCCAGTATGGAAACGGCAAGAGCGCCATCATACCAAGCTCGCGCACGATTGAAAGCCGGCCCCGGTCTTCCATGCTAGTCTGCGCCAAAACGTCATCCGTTTGTCAGCCTTTCACCAGAGGAGATTTGCTATGACCCAATCGAAATCCAGCGGCAACCAGAACAAGCAGTCGGCCAACGAGTCGGAAGAGGATCTGGCCAAGCGCCGGGCCGGCGTGAATCCGGACAAGAGCAGCCATAACGAAAAGACCACCATCAAGGCCGGCAAAGGGAAGGGCGCCGGCGGCGGGGCGAAGCAGAAGGAGGGCCGATGACTGGAGCGATGCCGGGCGATGTAGAACTGCGCGCCCACACCACGCCCGATCCGACCGATCCGAACCAGCCGCCTCCGCAGCCGAGTCCGGATCCGGACGACGTGCCGGCGCCGGCACGCGCGCCGATCGAGGAACCGCGGGCGCCCCAGCCGCCCATCAAGGCCGGCTAGGGCGTTTCAATCAACTCAGGGCTTGTCCGAAGGCTTGCCCTGCTGACTGCCGCCACTGCGCGGCAGCGGCGGAATCTCCTTGATCATTTCATTCGTTTCATGCTGGGCCGGCGTGATCTCGCCGCTGCCGATATCGCCTTCGTGCATCATCGGCGGGGCTTTGGCGCCGGGATCCGGCTTGGGCGTCGAAGTATTCATGTTGCGCTCCTTACAGTTTGCAGTGGTGGGATTCAGGTGTTGACCTGATCCTAACAGCCAGCTTTGGCCCCCGGCGCGCGTTAGGATGCGGGGAGCATGTTGCTTTATGGCTACAATCCTTGCTTTATGTATGACAGCGCACATAGCCTTCCGAGAAAGTTTTTATAATGGTCCATCGGCCAAGCACTCTCAGGGAGGACAGCATGGGCAGCACACTGCACAACAAGATCTATCTCGGACGGCACTCGATGCTGGCCTCGCGGCGCCTGCAAGTGGCGCTGGCGGTGGGGGCGCTGGGTGCGCTGGCCGGCGCCGGCATCGTGTGGGCGGCGATGCGCGCACTGAAGTAAGTTGCGGGCAAGCCCGGGCCGCCTTACCATGGCGACCTTTGCTCTCAACGAAAGCTTGAATGAAGAATGAAAAACTGACGGGGGACGAATACGACGCCCTCGAATTCATCCGGCGCGGCGCCCGCACCGACAAGGTCAACGCCTGCGTGGGCCGGAACGCCAAGCGCCTGTCCGGGCTGAAGCTGGTGCAGTATGCGAAGAATGGCGCGCTGTCGCTGACCGACAAGGGGCAGGAAGTGCTGTTCCTGAAGCGCTGTATCGAAGCGCTGCGTGCGCTCGAGCGGGAGCCCGCGAGCGCGCTGGATGAGGATGTCATGCAGTTCCTGTCGCGCAAGTCGCACATCGCCGCGCTGGAAGGCGGCGGCTACGGACTCACCGAACGCGGCCGCGAATCGCTGGCCGACATCAGCGCGCAGGAACCGAGACGCTGATCAGTTCGAACGGCGGCGGTGCGGATACACCAGTGTGCGCACCGCGATCTCGGCCGGCACGTTCATCGCCGCCAGGAATTCGGCCGCGCGCTGCAGGCCCAGGGTGGGGATCGACGCAACCGCCTGGTTGACCAGGTCGCGGGTACGCATGTCAGTGCGCTGCTTGCGGTCTGCTGCACTGTGGGCAGCGCTCAGGCTGGCCGTCTCGAAGTTCATAGTATCCCTCATTATTATCTGAAAAGCATTGTTGCCATATTTTCAGTCTATTGTAGGGTAAGGTTTTTTTTTCTGCTACAAATAATTGCAGATAAAACAAAGAATACAAGGCCTTAGCGCCGTTTGTTCAACAAAATGCTAGGCAACCGCTACCTGCGGCTCATCTTCCAGGGCCGCCAGGCCCCGGCGCTGGCGCAGCAGCTGTTCAAAATCCTGCGCCGGCAGCGGGCGCGAGAAGTAATACCCCTGCATTTCGTCGCAGCCCTGCTGGCGCAGGTAGTCGAGCTGCTCGGCCGTCTCCACGCCCTCGGCGATCACCGACAGGCGCAGGTTGTGCGCCAGCGTGATGATCGAGGCGACGATCGCGGCGTCGTTGGCGTCGTGCGTGATGTCGTTGACGAAGGAGCGGTCGATCTTCAGCACGTCGATCGGGAAGCGCGACAGGTAGGAAAAGCTCGAGTAGCCGGTGCCGAAGTCGTCGATGGAAAGCTTCACCCCCAGCGACTTCATGCGGTGCAATAAGTCCACCGCCGGCGTGACGTCGCTCATGAACAGGCTCTCGGTCAGCTCCAGCTCCAGGCAGGACGGCTCGAGGCCGGTTTCCGCCAGCACCTGCTCGATCCCCGGCAGCAGTTCGGCGGCGCTGAACTGGCGCGCCGACAGGTTCACCGCCACCCGCAAATTGCCCAGGCCCGCATCCTGCCAGGCCTTGTTCTGGGCGCAGGCGGTGCGCATCACCCAGGCGCCGATCGGCACGATCAGCCCGGTGTCCTCGGCCACGCCGATGAAACGGGTCGGCGGCACCATGCCCAGCTCCGGATGCTTCCAGCGGATCAGCGCTTCCATGCCGACGATCTGGCCGGTTTTCAAATCGACCTGCGGCTGGTAGTGCAGCACGAATTCGTTGCGTTCGAGGGCGTTGCGCAGCGCGCTCTCGATGCGCACGCGTTCCAGCGACTCCTCGTTCATGGCCGGCGTATAGAACTGGAAGTTGTTGCGGCCCAGCTTCTTGGCGCGGTACATGGCGATGTCCGCGTGTTCGATCAGGCTCTCGGCCGGGGTGCCGTCGCTCGGGTAGGCGGCCACGCCGATGGAGCAGGTGACGAAGAATTCCTTCGGCCCCAGCATCACCGGCTGGGCCACCGAGTCCATCACGCGCTGCACGATGTCGCCCGTCAGCGGCTGGTCCTCGTGCTGCGACAGGATCACCACGAATTCATCGCCGGACAGGCGGGCCACGGTGTCGGTGTCGCGCAGCGAACCGCGCAGGCGCGCCGCCACCGTCATCAGGAGCACGTCGCCGGCCTTGTGGCCCATGCTGTCGTTGACGAACTTGAAGCGGTCCAGGTCGATCAGCATCACCCACACCGGATGGCCGCTGCGGTTGGCGTAGGCCACCGCTTGCTCCAGCCTGTCCTGCAGCAGCGAGCGGTTGGGCAGGCCGGTCAGCACGTCGTGCTGGGCCACGTGGTGCACGCGCTGCTCGGTGAGCTTGCGCGCGGTGATGTCGCTGCCGGTGCCGCGGTAGCCGGTAAAGCGGCCGCTGTCGTCGAACATCGGCTGGCCGCTGACGCAGTACCAGCGCTCCTCGCCGTTATCGTCGAGCAGGCGGTATTCGAGGTTCTTGAAGGGTTCGCGCGCCTCGATGGCGGCGATGTGCTCGCGGCCGGCATCGCTGTCGGCCAGGCCGCCCACGATTTCCGCCCGGGTCCTGCCGAGGATGCGTCCGACGGCGATGCCGGATTTTTCCGTGAAGTGGCCGGTCAGGGCGACGAAGCGCAGGCGCTCGTCCTGTTCCCAGTACCAGTCCGAAGACATGGCCACCAGCTGGCGGAAGCGCTGCTCGCTTTCCTGTAGCGCCTTTTCGGTGCGCTTCCTGGCCAGCACGTCGTCGATCAGGCGCTGGTTGGTGAGTTTCAGGTCGGCGGTGCGCTCGCGCACCAGTTCCTGGACCTTGCGCGTGCGCTGGCCGGCGGCCTGCACGAAGGCGGTCAGCAGCAGGGTCGAAAGCAGGCCCCCGGCCAGCAGCAGGCTCGAGGCCAGGTGGTCGGCCAGGTAGGGCTTGGGCGCGGCATGCGCTTCCACGGTCCAGGTCTGGCCGGCCGCCACGAAGCGGTCCACCTCATGCGCCCCGGGACGCGCCAGCCAGCGCAGCGGCGACGCCGCCGGCGCGGCAGTCTCCGCGGCGTCGTGGTTGGCGTAGACCATGGCGGCGGCCCCGGTCTGGGCGCCGATATACATGGTGAGCAGGACGCTGCCGTCTTCCAGCAGGCCGGCGCGCGCCAGCGTGGCGCGGGCCAGGGTCTGGACGTCGATGATGATCGCGGTGTCGCCGAGCAGGCGGCCGGCCGGGCCGTAGACCGGCATCACCACCTCGAAGCTGGGCTTGCCGGAAGGGTCCTGGGCCAGGCGCAGCAGGCCGCTGGCGGAGGCGCGTCCACTCGCATGGGCGCGCGCCAGGGCCCGCGCCACCTCGCCGTTCTCGCCGACGTTGAGGCCGAAGGCCGGCTCGTTGCCCTGCATCGGCTCGAGGTAGTCCACCACGTTATAGTGCGGGCGGCGCGGCGCCGGCACCAGTTTGCCGTCGACGTTTTCGCGCAGGATGGTGCCGGGACGGAAGCGCTGCAGCCCGGCTTCGAATTCGGCGCGCTCGCTGTCCTGGACCGCGCGATGGAAATTGAAGGCCTTGATGTAGGGGTTACGCAGCAGCAGCGGGGTGGTGAAATCGTGGAACTGCGAGCGCGTCACCGGCTGCACGGTGGCGAACAGCTGGTTGGTGACGATCAGGACCTCGACCGCATCGTCCATGCCCTGGCGCAGCGCGGCCACGCGCACGTTCGCGCCCTGCTCGAAGGCCAGCGACTGGTTGTCGATTTCGAGCCGGTTGACCGCCACCGTCAGCACCGCGGTCGTGGCCAGGCCGCCCCCGAGCGTGAGGGCCGCGGCTAGCGTGAGCGACAGCTGCAATCGGCGACGCGGCATCCAGTTTCCCATAAAAATACTTGCCTAAAGGCATGAAGTGCGCGCCAGTTTGTCACACAAACCGATATCTCCGCAAACAAATTGTCACACCGCAGAGCCGGATCGACGCAGGTGTGGCGGGCGTCAAACAGTAGGCCGTGCAATCCAGTAAAGGATCAGGCGCACGCATAGACGGTTGAACAAGCCGAAGGGGAGGCGGGGCAGCAGGCGCGCGGCCCGGCACCGGGTGGCGGCGCCGGCGAACAGGATGTGGTTGTTGCCGGCGACCTTGTCGAGCTGGCAGGTCTGGGCGTCGAAGGCGTCGTCCAGCGCCGCGATGACCTCGCCGCGCCGCTTGTCATAGCTGAACACGTTCGCCACCAATACCCCGCCGGGCAGGAGCAGGCGCCGGCACACGCCGTAGAAGAAGCGGCTGGACAGGGCGGGCGGCAGGCCGGACTCGTCGAAGCCGTCGACCACGATCACGTCGAAGCTGTTTGGCGCCGCGCCCAGCATCCACGCGGCGGCCTCGGCGTGGACGACCCGGAAGCGGGCATCGTCGGGCGGCACCAGGAAGGCGTCGCGCAGGGCGATCACGTCGGCGCGCAATTCGAGCACGGTGATGCGCGCGTCCGGAAAATGGCGGTGGCAGAACTTGGCCATCGAGCCGCCACCCAGGCCCACCAGCAGGATGTGCGCGGGACGGGGCACCAGCAGGCCGAAGCACATCATGGCGCGCGTGTAAGCCAGTACCAGCCTGTGCGGGCGCGATAGCCGCATCGCGCTCTGGATGTCGCCGGGCGCAAATTCCAGCGTGCGGCGGTCGCCTTCGGTGCGCACCAGCGGCTTGGGAAGATCGTTCATGGCTGTAGTCTAGCTTGTTGCAAAGGATAAGTTTCTGATAAGCTGGCCGCCGCAGCCTCACGGAGACCCCATGTTCCTGGACCATCCCACCATCACCGCCACCAACAGCCAGACGGAGCCCGACCGCATCGAGCGGCTCGACCGCGTCTATGGCTATGCGATGGGACTGGCCGACGTGGCGGGCGACCAGGCCTTCGTCGAGAAGCTGACCCAGCTCCACGACCACAAGGGCACCCTGATCGTGTTCTGGCACGAGCCGCCCAGCGAGGCGCAAATGCATTACATGGCGCGCGCCTGGGCCAGCAAGGTCGGCGACGGCACCACCTCCGTGGTCCACGAGTACTGAGGCGGCCATGGATTCCACCACCATCGTCCTCGCGCTGGCGCTCGGCAACCTGGCGATCTGCGCCGCGCTGATCTTCTTCGAGCAGCCGCACCAGGAGGGCAACGTGAGCGGCGGCCGCCGCCCGGCGGCCCTGACCATCTGGGGCTGGTCGCGCCAGATGCAGGCGGCCGGCTGGCTGCTGCTGGCGATCGGCGGCGCGAACATCGTGCCCGAGCGGCTGGCGCTGCCGGTGGCCTACGGGCTGGTGATCGCCGGCGTGGCCTGGGAAGCCGGGGCCTTGTGGGAGCGCGCCGGCGGACGGCGCTGGCGCAGCATCGCCACCCCGGCGCTGGTGCTGGCCGTGGGCGCCTTCCTGCTGTGCTACTGGATCGACGAGATCGGCCTGCGCGCGCTGGCGTCGTCGCTGATCCTGGCCGCGTTTTATCTGTCGGCCGCCGCCGCCCTGGCGCGCGGCTGGGCCCAGGCCTCGATGCTGCGCCGCTTCCTGGCGCTGGCGACGGCGCTGCTGGCCCTGGTGGTGGGGGCGCGCGGCGCGCTGGTGCTGCTGGCGCCCGCGGGCTGGGGCTGGATGAGCAACGAGCTGCTGCGCCAGCTGTATTCCGCCGCACTGTACCTCCTGATGCTGCTGGGCGGCTTCGGCTGGCTGCTGCTGGGGAAGGAAGATGTGCAGGATCAGCTGGCGCGCCTGGAAGTGGTGGACCCGCTGGCCGACTGCTTCAACCGGCGCGGCTTCTTCCAGGTGCTGGCGCCGTGGATGGCGCTGGCGCGCCGTCCGGGCCCGTCCACCGCGCTGGTGCTGTTCGACCTCGACCAGTTCAAGCGCGTCAACGACAGCTACGGCCACCCGGCCGGCGACGTCGTGCTGCGCACCCTGGTCGAGGTCTGCAAGCGCCAGCTGCGCGACAGCGACCAGCTGGGCCGCCTGGTCGGCGTCGAGTTCGCGATCCTGCTGCCCCGCACCAGCCAGGAAGACGCCGCGATGGTCGCCGAGCGCATGCGCGCCGCGATCGCGGCCACCAAGGTCAAGACCGAGCGCGCGATGATCTCCCTGACCGCCAGCTTCGGCGTGACCGCGATCCGCGCCGACGACAGCAGCGTGACCCTGCTGGCGCGCGCCGACGAAGCCTTGCGCGCCGCCAAGGAGGGCGGGCGCGACCGCGTCGCGCTGGCGCCGCCGGCGCAAGCCATTCCCGCCGAGGCATGAGGATGCTGTCCGGCGCTGTCATCGAAGCGTCATACCGGGCCGCTATCGTGGCGCCGTTCTCCATGGAGCTTCCATTGCAATGAGCGATCACGATCACGCCACGTCCGACCCCGTCTACGCCGCCCTGGTGCTAGGCTCGGACAGCTTCCGCCTGCTGGTGGCCAGTTACCGCGGCGGCGTGCCACAGGCGCTGGACGGCGAGCACGTGCCGCTGCGCCTGGCCGCCAGCCTCGATGCCAGCGGCTGCCTGAGCCAGGACGCGATGCGCGACGCCCTCGCGTGCGTGGCGCGCCTGCGCGAACGCCTGCGCGCGCATCCCCTGGCGGCGGTGCGCACGGTCGCCACGTCCACGCTGCGCATGGCGCGCAACGCCCACCTGTTCCTGCCTGCCGCCCAGCAGACCCTCGGCCACGAGGTCAGGGTGCTGTCGGGCGAGGAAGAAGCCCTGCTGACCTGGCTGGGCGTGTCCGGCGCCGCCCCGCAAGGCAGCCGCCCGCTGGTGATCGGCATCGGCGGCGGCTCGACCCAGTTCGCGCTGGGGCAGGGCATGCGCGTCACGCGCGCCGGCTCGGTGGCGCTGGGCACCGTGCGCCAGGCCCTGACCTTTTTCGGCAACGGCCGCATCGACGCGGTGTCCTTCGCCGCCGCGGTGTCCTCGGCGCGCGTGCGCCTGGCCGACCATGCGGCCGACTACGGCCCCGACGCGCGCGACTGCGTGTACGGCGCTTCCGGCACGGTGCGCACCCTGGCGCGCCTGGCCCGTGAAAACGGCGGCGACGGCGCCAGGGACCCGATGGCCATCCGCCGCGCCGACCTCGAAGTCCTGGGCGCCCGGGTGCTGGAGCACACCGGCGGCGGCCGTCCGCTGGCCGGACTCGGACGCCTGCTGCCGCGCAACGTCGCCGCCGCGCTGGCGATCCTGATCGCGCTGATGGAGGAGCTCGAGATCGAGACGCTGCTGGAAACCGATGCCGGGCTGCGCCATGGGCTGCTGCATGATTTGCACCGGCAGCGGCAAACGGTCGCGGCCTGAGACGTGGCGGCGCGGCGACGCCGATTTGTGCCTGCCAGTCACAAATTTCCTAAATTTCAACAGGGTCTGGCATACTTGGTGTTCTGTTTCTAACCAACATCAATGCCGGCCCCACCGACATGCAGCGCATCCTTACCAACGGCGCCTTCGCTTTCTGCCTGCTCGGCCTCGCCGCCAGCCCGGTCATGGCCGCCGGCAAGCCCATCGTCCAGCTTTGTTTCGAACGCGAAGAAGTGCTGCCCTGGCGCACCCTGGACGGCGGCGGCCTGAATTTCGAATTGCTGAACGAAGTGGCGCGCCGCGCTGGCATCCAGTTCGGCTACCAGAGCATGCCCTGGAAGCGCTGCCTGGCCCAGCTCAAGGCCAACCAGGTCGACGGCGCCTTCGCGGCCAGCTTCTCGACCGAGCGGCTGGAGCTGGGCGCGTATCCGGGCGGCCTGAAGCCGGACCCGGAGCGCCGCCTGCATGTCGACCGCTACCTGCTGGTGCGGCGCAAGGGCAGCCGCGTCGACTGGAACGGCAAGGCCTTCCAGAACCTCGACGGGCGCGTCGGCTTCCAGCTCGGCTACTCGGTGGGCGACTTCCTGCGCCGCCAGGGCGTGCTGGTGGACGAGGGCAGCCAGCGCTCCGACGAACTGCTGCAGAAGCTGCTGTCCGGACGCGTGGAAGCGGCGGCCCTGGGCGGCGGCGACGCCACGCGCCTGGTGCGCGGCAGGATGGCCGAGCAGCTCGAGGTGCTGCCGGCGCCCCTGCTCGAAAAGCCCTATTACCTGTTGCTGTCCAACGATCTCGTCAAGCGCCAGCCGCAGCTCGCCGAACGCATCTGGAACACCGTCCTGGAAGTGCGCAACAGCCCGGCCTATCGCAAGCGCGAGCGCGAGCTGAGCGTGTTCCCGCAACCTGGAAGTGGAAGCGCGCATGCCGGAACCCAGCATTGAACGCCTGAAAAAGGGCCGGGGACTGGCCGCGCTGGCGCGCCGCGGACTCGAAAGCTGGCGCCAGAACGTCGTGTTCCGCCTCGGCGCCGGCATCGTGCTGGCGGTCGCGCTGTCGACCGGCGTCTATACCACCTATGTGATGCAGACCCTGCGCGAGGAGGCCAGCGCGCGCCTGCAGGAACGCGTCGAGCGCCAGGCCTCGGTGCTCTCGCACGCGCTGGCACGGCCGCTGTTCGACATCAACAGCGCCGCCGTGTCCTCGGTGGTCGATTCGCTCGGCGCCACGCCGGAAGTGCTGATGCTGCACGTGCTGGCGCCGAACGGCGCGGTGCTGGCCGCGCTCGGCGCCGACAGCGACGAGCCGAACGCGATCCGGGTCCAGCGCAAGATCAGCTTCCACGACGGGAGCCGCAACTTCCACGTCGGCACCATCGAGCTGGCCTTCTCGCGCCGCCAGATCGACGAAGACCTGCGCCGCCAGATGGTGCAGACGGTGATGGCGAACCTGATCCTGACCCTGGCCATCGTCGGTTGCGTGCTGCTGGTCGGCCGCCGCATGACCCAGCCCTTCGCCGACATCCAGGAAGCGCTCGAAAAGCTGGCGCGCGGCGAGACCGACATCTACCTGTCCGGCATCGGCCGGCGCGACCAGATCGGGCGCCTGTCCTCGGCGGTGCGCAGCTTCCGCGACACCCTGAACCGGCTGCGCAAGGCCGAGCAAGTGACGAATGGCCTGCTGCGCGAGAAGAGCGGCATCGAGCAGCAGCTGCGCGAACTGAACGAAGACCTCGAACAGAAGATCGCGGCGCGCACGCGCGAGCTGCTGGACTCGATCCGGGTCGCGCGCGACAGCCAGGAAAAACTGCAGGCGATCGTCGACACCGCCCTCGACGCCGTGGTGCGGATGGACCGCCAGGGCCGCATCGTCGGCTGGAACACCCAGGCCGAACGGATCTTCGGCTGGTCGCGCGACGAGGTGCTGGGCCTGGACCTCGACCAGTGCATCGTGCCGGAACGCCACCGCGCCGCCCACCGCAACGGCCTGGCCCGCTTCGAACGCAGCGGCGTCGGCGCGGTGCTGGACACCCGCATCGAAACCTATGCGCTGCGCCGCGACGGCACCGAATTCCCGATCGAGCTGGCGATCACGCGGGTCCAGCTGGCCGACAGCGAGGACTATGAATTCTGCTCCTTCCTGCGCGACATCTCGGAACGCCGCGAGCGCGAGCAGTCGCTGGTGGCGGCCAACGTGCGCGCCGAGGCGGCCAACGTCGCCAAGTCCGAATTCCTGGCCAACATGAGCCACGAGATCCGCACCCCGATGAGCGCCATCATCGGCATGGCCTACCTGGCGCTGCGCACCGAACTCTCGCCCAAGCAGCACGATTACGTCGGCAAGATCCACCGCGCCGCGCTGTCGCTGCTGGGGATCATCAACGACATCCTCGACTTTTCCAAGATCGAGGCCGGCAAGCTGGACGTCGAGCAGATCCCGTTCTGCCTCGACGACGTGCTGGCCAACGTCGCCAGCGTGACCAGCCAGAAGGCCGCCGACAAGCAGCTCGAATACCTGTTCCACGTGCCGCACTCGATTCCGCGCATGCTGGTCGGCGACCCGCTGCGCCTGGGCCAGGTGCTGATCAACCTGGTCAACAACGCGGTCAAGTTCACCCCGGCCGGCGAGCTCGAACTGTCCTGCATGCGCATCGAAGCCAGCGCCATGCTGCCGCACGCGGCCCGGCCGGATCGCGTCACGCTGCGCTTTGCGGTGCGCGACACCGGCATCGGCATGAACGAGCAGCAGCAGGGCAAGCTGTTCCGCGCCTTCCACCAGGCCAACGGCTCGACCACCCGCGAATACGGCGGCACCGGCCTCGGGCTGTCGATCTCCCAGCAGCTGGTCGGCCTGATGGGCGGCCAGATCGTGGTCAAGAGCAGCCCCGGCAAAGGTTCGGCCTTCCACTTCGACCTCGAATTCCCGCTGTCGGGCGAGCCCGAACGGGTGGCGGTGGCGCCGCCCGAGCTGGACGGCGCGCGCCTGCTGCTGGTGGACGACAGCGAAGTCGCGCGCGAGATCATGTGCGAGGCCCTGCAGGCGCTGCCGCTGCGGGTCGACACCGCCGCCAGCGGGCTCGAAGCCGAGGCCGCGCTGCTGGCGGCCGACGCCGGCGGCGACCCCTATCGCGTGGTGCTGACCGACTGGCAGATGCCGGGCATGGACGGCATCGCGCTGGCCCGCCGCATCGGCGGCAACCCGGCGCTGCGCCATCCGCCCTCGGTGGTGCTGGTGACCGCCTTCGGCCGCGAGGAGGTGCAGCAGGAGGCGGAAGCCGCCGGCATCCGCGGCTTCCTGTGCAAGCCGCTCGGGCAGTCGGCGCTGGTCGACACCCTGGTCACCCTGTTTGCGCCGCCCGGCAGCAGCAACGCGCGCGGCCGCAGCGAAGAGATGGGGAAGGTGGCGGCGCGCGTGCTGCTGGTCGAAGACAACCAGGTCAACCAGCAGATCGCACTGGAACTGCTGCAGGCCCGGAACATCGCGGTGGACGTCGCCGCCAACGGCCGCGAGGCGCTCGACCTGCTGCATGACCGCGGCCCGGACGCCTGGGACCTGGTGCTGATGGACCTCGAGATGCCGCAGCTGGACGGCCACGCCGCCACCGTCGAACTGCGCAAGGATGCGCGCTTCGACAAGCTGCCGATCATCGCCATGACCGCGCACGCGCTGGCCGAGATCCGCGAGCGCTGCCTGCGCGAAGGCATGCAGGACTATGTCAGCAAGCCGGTCGAGCCGGAGAAGCTGTACGCGACCCTGGCGCGCTGGATCGGCTCCCAGCTGCCGCCACCGCTGCCGCGCACGCTCGCGCCGGAAGTGTCTGATGGGCCTTCGCTGCCGGGTCTTTCGAGCCTGTCCGGCATCGACTCGGCCTTCGGCCTGCGCCACGTGGCCGGCAATGTCGCCCTGTACGTGCAGCTGCTGGACCGCTTCCGAGCCACCCAGCGCGACGCCGGCGGCCAGATCCGCGAGGACTACCAGGCGCGCCGGCTGGCCCAGGCGGCCGTGCGCGCGCATACGCTGCGCGGGGTGGCCGGGAATATCGGCGCCCGCGAGCTGCAGACCCTGGCGCAGGCGGTGGAAGAGGGCCTGGCGCTGGCCGAGCCGGACCGCGGCCGGCTGGCGGCCGGCGTGCGCGCGCTGGATGCGGCGGTCGACGCCACCATGCACTCGCTCGACCAGTACTTTGCCGGCCGCGCCGCGCAGGCGGCCATCCAGCCGGCGCCGGCCGTGCAGGAGGCCGTCACGCTCGCGCCGGCCGACGCGCTGCAGGCCATCGCCCAGCTCGGACAGCTGCTGGCCGAGTTCTCCGGCGACGCCACCGATTACTTCGAGACGGTGCGCGGCCAGCTCGCCGGCGTGCTCGAGACCCCGGTGCTGGCGCGCCTGGAGCAGCACCTGTCGCGTTACGAATTCGAAGAGGCACGCCAGCTGTTGCCGCAGGCAGCGGATGCGCGTCCCGATATAGCGGAAACCCCATGAACTTCATGAACAATCCTCTCAATCAGGCGCTGCGGCCGACCATCCTGATCGTCGACGACACGCCCGACAACATCATGCTGCTGTCGCGCCTCCTCAAGGACAGGTACAACACCAAGGTCGCCAACAACGGCAGCACGGCACTGCAGATCGCCGCCGCCACGCCCAGCCTGGACCTGATCCTGCTGGACGTGATGATGCCCGGCCTGGACGGCTACGAGACCTGCCGCCAGCTGAAGGCCAACCCTGTCACGGCCGAGATCCCGGTGATCTTCCTGACCGCCAAGAACCAGGTCGAGGACGAGGCCATGGGCCTGTCGCTGGGCGCGGTCGACTACATCGCCAAGCCGATCAGCCCGCCGATCCTGTTCGCCCGCGTGGCCACCCAGCTGAACCTGCGGGCCGCGCGCCGCGCGCTGCAGGACCACAACCAGAACCTGGAAAAGCTGGTGCAGGAGCGCACCGCCCAGCTCTACCTGATGCAGGAGGCGATCATCGTGGCGATGGCCTCGATGGCCGAGACCCGCGATCAGGAGACCGGCAACCATATCCGCCGCACCCAGAACTACGTGCGTGCGCTGGCGCGGCACCTGCAAAACCATCCGCGCCTGAGTGCAAAATACGGCGCCGAACTGACCGACGAGGCCATCGACGCCCTGTACCGCTCGGCGCCGCTGCACGACATCGGCAAGGTCGGCATTCCCGACCGCATCCTCCTCAAGCCGGGCAACCTGGACCGCGAGGAATTCGAGATCATGAAGATGCACGCGGTGTACGGGCGCGACACCATCATGCTGGTCGAGCGCCACATCGGCGGCAGCAACAGCTTCCTGATGTTCGCGCGCGAGATCGCCCATTCGCACCAGGAGAAGTGGGACGGCTCCGGCTACCCGCAGAACCTGCAGGGCGAGCAGATCCCGCTGTCGGCGCGCCTGATGGCGGTGGCCGACGTCTACGATGCCCTGATCAGCAAGCGCGTCTACAAGCCGGCCTTCACCCACGAGCAGGCGCTGGACGTGATGCGCAAGGGCCGCGGCAGCCATTTCGATCCGGACGTACTGGACGCCTTCTTCGAAATCGAGCCGGAATTCGCGCGCATCGCCATCGCCTTCGCCGACGAAGGCGATTGAGCCAGGCCAGTTCCAGGCGTGCCGTCCTTCCGGCCAGGCGTCAAATCATATATATTGTTTGGTTTGTTTGACGATGGAGTAAGGGATGGCGAGGGCAACAGCCAAAGCAGCGGGGGCTTCCATGCCGCCAGCCAGGATCGCCGTGAAGGCGGCTGTAAAGAGCGCCGCGAAGACGAGCAAGGCCGCGGCGGCGCCGGCGCGCAAGCCGGCCGCGGCGAAGGCCGCAGCGAAGCCGGCCACAGCGAAGCCAGCCGCAGTGAAAGCGGGCGCGGCGAAAGCGGCCGCGGTAAAATCCGCCGCGACCAGATCGGCCGCCGCGAAGCGCGCGGCCACGCCGGCCGCGAAGGCTGCCAAAGCCGCGGTCAAGGCGGCTTCCAGGCCGGCAGGCAAGTCCGTGGCAAAACCGCGCGCAAGCCGCGGCGCCGAACCGGCGCGTCCGGACACCGCGGCCCAGGCGCGGCCCACGCTGGTGCGCGACAGCTTCACCATGCCGGAGCGGGAATACGCGGTGCTGGGCGTGGTCAAGCAGGCCTGCCTGAAGGCCGGCTTCGAGGTCAAGAAAAGCGAACTGCTGCGCATCGGCGTGGCCCTGCTGGGCCAGCTCGACGTCGCCAGCCTGCGCGCAGTGCTCGGCAATCTTCCCCAGCTCAAGACCGGGCGGCCCCCGACCGAATAAGCATCCACGGGCCCTGCGGCGTCATGCTGCAAAGGCCTGGGCAGCCTCCTCAGTGCGTGGTCCGCCCCGCCGGCTGCTCCCGCGCCTCGGCCGTGAGTTCCTTCAGCTCGCGGATCGGGATATTCGACTTCTCGTGCATCCTCAGCAGGATGGTGGCGCCGACGTTCAGCTTGCGGTGCCGTATCTTGCTGATGATGGGCGGCTGCACTTCGAGGACGCGGCATAGTTCCGCGTCGTTCTTCAGCTGCATGCGGGTGATCAGGGTGTCGAGCAAGGGATTGGGGACGAAACTCGACGGCTCTGCCGCGCGGGCGCGGTGCATCGCCTCGAGCAGCTCCTGTTTTTTCTGTCGTACGCTCATGAACTTCCTCCGTTTGGGAACATTCAAGACAGACCGACTTGTTTTGGAGAGTTTGCCCGACCGTATCTTTTGCTGCTTTCTATACTGCGTATGCTGGGTGGGTTTGTTGGAATGCTACTACGACTTTGACAAGTATGACGCACTGTTCATGAATAAAAGCCCATAACATGCGTCTTTCTGCTTGGAACTTACGTTAATTGCAGTCCAGAACGCGTCAATACGAGGGTGCGGTCGGCCATCGCGGCGGCGGCAATCGAGTGGGTGACCATGATGGCGCCGGCGCCGCTCTGGCGGATCTCGGCGCGCAGCAGGTGCAGGATCCCGTCCGCCGTCTCCGGGTCCAGGTTCCCGGTCGGTTCATCGGCCAGCAGCAGGGCTGGGCGGTGCACCAGGGCGCGCGCGATCGCCACCCGCTGCAGCTCGCCGCCGGACAGCTGGCGCGGGAAATCGGCGCCGCGTCCTTTCAAGCCCACCGCATCGAGCATGGCGCGCGCACGCGACGTGTCCGCGCCGCCGTTCAGCAGCAGCGGCAGGGCCACGTTCTGTTCCAGCGTCAGGTGCGGCAGCACGTGGAAGGCCTGGAAGATGAAGCCCATGCGGCTGCGGCGCAGCTGCGTCGCCGCATCGTCGTCGAGGCTGGACATCGGTACGCCGTCGACCACCACCTGGCCGCTGTCGGGCGTGTCCAGGCCTGCGATCAGGTTCAGCAGGGTCGATTTGCCGACCCCGGATTCGCCCATCACGGCGACGAATTCGCCGGGTGCGAAACGGTGCGAAAGCCGGGCCAGCACGGTGCGGCCGCCGTAGGACTTGGAGAGGTCGACGAGTTCAAGCATAGTCCGCCACTTTAGCATGGCGACGGCATTATCCCGATTCGCGTATGATGGCAAGAACGTCAACATTCCGGGGCCTTCCGATGCTGAACCGTTCGACCGAAGCACCTTCTCTCGATGTCCCCTTCGATACCTCGGCCGAGGGCTTGCGCCTGCGCGCCGAACTCGAAGCCGGCCTGCGTGCCCCGCACGCCTGCATCTCGCCCAAGTTCCTGTACGACGCGCTCGGCTCGAAGCTGTTCGAGGCCATCTGCGAAGTCCCGGAGTACTACCCGACCCGCACCGAAGCGGCGATCTTCGAGCGCCACGGCGCCGAGATCGCGCGCGCGGTCGGCACCGGCTCGACCCTGATCGACCTCGGCGCCGGCAACTGCGCCAAGGCGGCGCGCCTGTTCCCGCTGTTGCATCCCGCGCAGTACGTCCCGGTCGACATCTCGGCCGACTTCCTGCAGGACGCCGTCGAGCGCCTGCAGCAGCGCTTCCGCCATATCGAGATGAACCCGCTCGGCATGGACTTCTCCGGCGGCGACTGGCGTTTGCCGGATGTGGTGCGCCAGGAGCACCGCCTGTTCTTCTATCCCGGTTCCTCGATCGGCAACTTCAGCCCGGAGGACGCGCTGGCCTTCCTGCGCCGCGTGCGCGCCCAGTGCGGCCCGGATGGCGGCATCCTGATCGGGATCGACCTGGCCAAGGAGCACGCGGTGCTGGACGCCGCCTACGACGATGCGCTGGGCGTGACCGCCGCCTTCAACCTGAACGTGCTGCGCCATGCCAACCTGCTGCTGGGCGCCGACTTCGACATCCGCGCCTGGCGCCATCACGGCTTCTACAACGAACGCGAAGGCCGCGTCGAGATGCACCTCGAAGCCAGGCGCAGCCAGCAGGTCACCTGGCGCGGCGGCAGCCGGCGTTTCGAAGCCGGGGAGCGCATCCACACCGAGAACAGCTACAAATACCGCCCGGCCGCCGCGGTCGGACTGCTGGAGCAGGCCGGCTTTGCCGCCGCCGGCGTCTGGACCGACGAACGCGGATGGTTCGCCGTGATCCACGCGCGCGCCATCCCGCCCGGCGCCTTGCACTGACAGCCGAGCCGAGGACGCCATGGGAGCGAACGAACACCGCCAGGCCCGCGAATTCGAACAGGTGCGCCAGCGCTCGCTGCACCTGGTCGAGCCTTTGTCCAGCGAAGACTGCTGCGCGCAGTCGATGCCCGACGCCAGCCCGATCAAATGGCACCTGGCCCACACCACCTGGTTCTTCGAGACCTTCATCCTCGAGCCGCGCGAGCGGGGCTACCAGGCCTTCCATCCGGCTTTCAAGGTGCTGTTCAACTCCTATTACAACGGCGTCGGCGCCAGGCATCCGCGGGCGCGGCGCGGCCTGCTGACGCGGCCCGCCTTCGACGAGGTGCTGGCCTGGCGCCGCAACGTCGACGCGCGCATGGTGCGCCTGCTGCAGGATGCGCCCGACGAGCGCGGGCTCGCGGCGCTGGTGGAGCTGGGCCTGCAGCACGAGCAGCAGCACCAGGAGCTGATGCTGACGGACCTGAAGCACCTGCTGGCGCAGAATCCGCTGTTTCCCGCGTATCTCGATTCCACGCTGCCGGAATCCTGCCCGGTGGGGCCGCTGACCTGGCTGGATTTCGAGGGCGGCCTGGCCGAGATCGGCCACCGCGGCGACGGATTCTGCTTCGACAACGAACTGCCGCGCCACCGCCAGTATGTCGCGCCCTTCCAGCTGGCCTCGCGCCTGGCCACCAATGGCGACTACCTCGAGTTCGTCGACGCCGGCGGCTACCGTGATCCGGCCCTGTGGCTGTCCGAGGGCTGGGACCGGGTCTGCAGCGGCGAGATCCAACAGCCGCTGTACTGGCGCAAGGAGGCGGGCGGCTGGATGGAGTTCACGCTGCACGGCTTGCAAGCGCTCGACCTCGCGCGTCCCGTGACCCACGTCTCGCTGTACGAAGCCGACGCCTACGCGCGCTGGCGCGGCGCGCGCCTGCCGACGGAAGCGGAGTGGGAATTCGCGGCGCGCGACATCGCGATTTCCTGCGGCGACCTGCATCCGCGCGCAGCCGGCAGCGATGGCCTGGCGCAGATGTTCGGCGAATGCTGGCAGTGGACCGGCAGCAGCTACGCGCCTTACCCGGGCTATGCGCCGGCCGCCGGCGCGCTGGGCGAATACAACGGCAAGTTCATGGTCAACCAGTACGTGCTGCGCGGCTCCTCCTGCGCCACCCCGCACGGCCATGCGCGCGCCAGCTACCGCAACTTCTTCCCGGCAGGCAGCCGCTGGCAGTTCACCGGCATCAGGCTGGCCCGATGAAGGGGATGAGCGGCCTGCGCCTGGCGGTCCTGAACCGGCGCGCGAATGCCTACATCGTCGGCCACCCGCTCGCCTTCACGCTGGGCGTCCTGAAAAGCTTCCGCGCCAACCAGGGCCTGCTGCTGGCTGGCGCGGTCGCCTATTACGCGCTGCTGTCCATCGTGCCCTTCCTGATGCTGGTGGTGGTGGTGCTCTCGCATTTCCTGAACGAGGCCGAACTGCTGCTGACGATGCGGCGCTACCTCGAGCTGCTGCTGCCCGGCCAGTCCGCCGCCATCGTCGCCGAGGTCGCGCACTTCCTCGACGAGCGCGACCTGATCACCTGGGTGCTGGCCGCCACCATGGTCTTCTTCAGCTCCTTCGCCTTCACGGTGCTGGAAAACGCGATGAGCGTGATCTTCGTGCACCGCGTGGCCGTGCGGCGTCGCCATTTTTTGGTTTCGGCGCTGCTCCCTTACTGCTACATCCTGGCGCTGGGCTTCGGCATCATGATCGTGACCCTGGTGGCCGGCACCCTGCAGGTGATCGGCACCGAGACCGTCGACCTGTTCGGCTACAGCTGGTCGCTGCACGGCGTGTCCGGCGCCTTGCTGTATTTGTTGGGCCTGGCCGGCGAGATCCTGGTGCTGACCTCCATCTACATGGTGATGCCGGTGGGACGGCTGTCGCTGTCGCACGCGCTGGTCGGCGGGGTCACCGCGGCGCTGCTGTGGGAAGTCGCGCGCCATGTGCTGGTCTGGTATTTCTCGACCCTGTCGAAGGTGAACGTGGTGTACGGCTCGATGAGCACCGCCATCGTCGTGATGTTCTCGCTCGAGATCGGGGCGGCGCTGCTGCTGTTCGGGGCGCAGGTGATCGCCGAGTACGAGCGGGTCGGGCAGGGCGGGACCTCGGGGCCGGGGAAGAAGCTGGAGACGCGGCCACCGGAGAAGACCTAAGTACTTACCCATAAATAAATGTGTTTTTGGCTTCCATAACCGGCGCGTTGCTGCGTTGGCTCCTGCTTGCAGTGCTCGCACTGCGGCGCACTCGCCGCCTTGCACCGCATCCGGTTCTGTTCGCCAAAACTCACATTTATTTCTGGCCAAGTACTTAGCGCGTTTTCAGAAGCACGATCTTGACCGGCACGCGCGATGGATCGAGTTTTTGCCTGCTCATCAGCTTGAGGATCACCCGGCAGTACTCGCTATCGAGGACGAGACGTCCCCATTCGTCGAAGTTCACTTTCCAGGCAAGCTTCGAACCCGGCTGGCCGAGGGCGAGACCGCTGCTTTGCAGTTGACCACCGCTGAAGGAGAAAGGCACCGCCTCTTCGCGCTCCAGCATCCTGCTGGCGATCGTCACGTTGACGCCATCGATCGTCCACACATCGTTGGTGAATCCATAGGGCGGCATTTGCCCCGACGGGACGTTTTCGTAGGCGACGACTTCCCAGCTGCCTTTTACCCGCTCCGCCAGGGGTAGCCTGGAATAATCCGCGGTGTCGTAGGGAAGCTCGCTGCCATGGTCCGCTTTCGTGACGATGAGCTGCAGGCTTTTCGGTTCCAGCTTTGCCGTGAATTCCGGGATCCTCTTGAACGTGCGCGGGCTTTCATACTGCGGCATGAGAACCATGGTTCGATCGTCCGGGAAGCTCACTTTTGCCGGGCGGCCGGGTCGATTCGACTCGATAATGAAAAGCTGCTTGCCGTCGAAGCTGTATTCCGCATGGCCGGCCTTCTGCAGCGAGGTCTCGTCCGGGGCCAGGGTGAGCAGCTTGCCGTCGGCGGTCAAGGAGAATTTTGTGTTCGCCACGCCGCGCGGGTTCGTGTTTTCGACGGCTTGCGGCGCCACGTGGCTCAGCTCCCAGTTGCCGACGATGGTCGGTTCGGCACGCGCGGGCAGCGACAGCAGAAAGCATGCGGCGAGGCGTATTTTCTGGATCATGGTTGGCCGTGTACGGATTTCGTGAAAGAGCGGACAGCATACCTGCAAGCGCTGGACGCGAGATACGCACATTCTCACCCACTGACGCAGAGCGTGGTGCCGAAGCGGTAGACTGGCGGAGTTGCCGTGCCTCCGAACCCGACCCGCCGTCCCTATATCGATGCTCAATCTGCTCAACGCCATTCCGCGCGAACTGATCCTCCCGCCCGCAAACCTGTTCCTGCTGATCCTGATCGGCCTGCTGATCCGGCGTCGCCGGCCGCGCGCCGGCCGCATCGTCGCCGGCGCCGGGCTGGCGTTGCTGGCCGTCCTGTCCACCACCGCCGGCGCCTCGCTGTTCGTCAGGCCGCTGGAGCGCATGACGGCGCCGCTGCGATCGCCCGAGCGCGCCGGTGCGCAGGCGATCGTCGTGCTGGCGGCCGGGCGCCTGCAGGAGGCGCCGGAATACGGCGGCCGCGACATCCCCGATTACCTGGCGCTGGCGCGCCTGCGCTATGCGGCGCATTTGCAGCGGCTTACCTCACTGCCCGTGCTGGTCAGCGGCGGCGTTGGCGCGCGGACGACCGATATGGACACCGATGCCCTGGCGGACGCCATGGCCACCGCGCTGCGCGAGGACTTCGGCGTGCCGGTCAAGTGGATCGAAGCGCGCTCGCGCGACACGGCGGAAAATGCGGCCTACAGCGCCGCCGTGCTGCGCAAAAACGGCGTCAAGCGCGTCCTGCTGGTGACCGATGCGATGCACATGCCGCGCGCGCGCATGGCCTTCGAACATGAAGGGCTGGAGGTGGTGAGTGCGCCGACCATGTTCTTCGGCTGCCAGGCGCGCTCGGCGTCGTCGCTGGTGCCCAGTGCCGAAGGCATGCGGCGGTCCTGGTATGCGCTGTATGAGCTGCTGGGTTTTGCGTGGTATCGCCTGCGCCTCGGCTAAACTCGATCCATGGCAAACATCCTCCTCGGCTGGGAACTCGGCCGCGCCCTCGGCCACGCCGGCCGCCTGAAATCCCTCGCGCTGCCGCTGCTCGCGCGCGGGCATGACGTCTCGTTCGCGCTGCGCGACCTGGTCCACACCCAGCGGCAGCTGGCCGGCATCGACGCCCCCAAATTCCAGGCGCCGTTCTGGCAGCACCGCGTCAATGGCTTGCCAAAGGGAGAGGCCAGCCTGGCCGACATCCTGCTGGCCTGCGGCTGGATCGATGCCGGCGCGGTCAACGGCCTGGTGGATGGCTGGCGCGCGCTGCTGCAGGTGACGCAGGCCGAGCTGGTCGTCTGCGACTATGCACCGACCGCGGTACTGGCCGCGCGCAGCCTCGGCATCCCCAGCGCCGCGGTCGGCGCCGGCTTCACCATGCCGCCAGCTTTGACAGCCCTGCCGCCGCTGCGCGACTGGGAGCCTGCGCAGGGCGAGCGCATGGCGGCCGGTGAAGCGCGCGTGCTGGACTCCGCGAACGCGGTGCTGGCCCGCTACGCCGCGCCGCCGCTGGCGCGGGCATCCGGCCTGCTGCTGGGCGATGCGCCGCTGCTATGCACTTTCCCCGAACTCGATCCCTGGCGCCGTCCGCCCGATAGCGTGCGCTGGTACGGACCCAATGTGCCGCCCTCCGCCGGCGCCGCCGATCCGCAATGGCCGGCGGGCGCGGGTGCAAGGGTGTTCGCTTACCTGAATGCGCCGCACGCCGAGCATGCGGCGATGCTCCAGGCGCTGGGAGCGGCCGGCTGCCGTACGCTGTGCTATGCGCCGGAAGTGGCGGCCGGCGCCAGGCCGCCTGTGGTTGGGTTGAACATCGCGTGGGCGCGCGCGCCGGTGGACCTGGCGCAGGCCCTGCCCGCATGCGAGTTCGTGGTTTGCCATGCCGGCGAATCGACGGTGTCGCAGGCGCTGCTGGCCGGCAGGCCGCTGCTGCTGATGCCGCAGGCGGCCGAATCCTTCCTGACGGCGCGCCGCGTGCGCGAGATGGGCGCGGGGATCAATATCGGCGAACTGGCGTGGCCGCTGGATTGGGCGGCCATCGTGCGCAGCCTGCTGGATGGAGGCGCGTATCGGCAAGCGGCGCAGGCTTTCGCCAAACGCCATGCCGGCTTCGATGCGCGGCGCCAGGCCGAGACGCTGGCGGATGCTCTTGAAGTGCTGGCTTTGAAGAGCGCCTGAATACTCAGACGCCGCCCGGCAGGGCCAGCGGCACGGCGCGCGCCCAGCGGTTCGAGGACAGCGAAAAGCGCAGCGCCCGCACCTGGTGATACCAGCCGGCCGGCACGTAGAGCATGTCGCCGGGCTGCACCACGACCTCGGCCACGGCCGCCTGGCGCGCCAGCGGAAAGGCGTCGAAGTCGGGCGCTTCCGGGTCGAAGGGCGATCCGAACAGCACCGGGTTGGCTTCGCGGGCGTACAGGAATTCGTCGTGGTGCGGCGGCGCCAGGAAGATGCGCTTGCTGCCCCAGATCTGGGCGAAGATATTGTCGTCGTAGTCGCAATGCAGCGGCGTCACCGTGCGCGCGGGACCGAGCCAGAAGCGCGGCGGTCCCATCTTCTCGAAGTAGCCGGGCCAGTGGCACATGCCGTTCAGTTCGCGCAGTTCGAGGTTGCCGACGTAGGGCGGCAGGTCGCTGGCGGGTGCAGCACTGATATCGAGATAATCGCGCAGCGACATGTCCTTCATCGCGCGGTCCGGCGCGAAGGCGGTCGCCACGTAGTCGCCGACCCGCGCACGCACGGGCACATCGCCGAAGCGTTCGCGCAGCGTTTGCGGGGTGAGCGCGCACAGCGGCCAGCGCTTGACCACGCCGGACATCAGGAAGGGCAGGCCCTGCGCGGCGCGGGCGCGGAAGGCCGCGGCATCGAGCCGGCCGGTTTTGGGTACGGCGGTGATGACGGGCAGCGCGCGCGAAGCCGAACGAATCGCCTCGCGCATCGCCTGGATCGAGGACACGCCGCGCACCTGCGCGGCCTTCTGCTCGCGCACCGCCGCCGGCTGCAGATCCAGGCGCGGCGGCAGGCGCTTGGCAGTCGCTTCGGAACCCATCAAGCCGCGCGGGCCACCGGCTGCTGGTCCACCTGCGCGGCCATGGCGATCTGCCGGTTCACGGCCGACAGCACGGCCTTGAAGGACGCGGTCAGGATATTGCTGTCGATGGCGGCGCCGAACAGGGTCGGGCCGTTCCCGAGGCGCAGCTCGACGTAGCAGGCGGCCCTGGCGTCGGCGCCCGAGCCGATCGCGTGCTCGTGGTAGTCCATCAGGCGGATGTCGAGGCCGAGCGCCGCCACGAAGGCGTCGATCGGGCCGTTGCCCTGGCCGTGGAAGCTGCTGGTCACGCGCTCGTGCTCGACCGAGACGTCGATGTCGACGCGGTGTTCGCCTTCGCTGTCCTCGGCCATGCGGTGCGAGACGTAGCGGTAGGACGGGTTCTCCTGCTCGAAGTATTCGCGGGCGAACAGGGCGTGGATGTCGCTGGCGGCGACTTCGCGGCCGCTGGCGTCGGCATGGCGCTGGACCACGCGCGAAAACTCGATTTGCAGGCGCCGCGGCAGTTCGAGGCCGTATTCCTGCTCGAGCAGGTAGGCCATGCCGCCCTTGCCGGACTGGCTGTTGACGCGGATGACGGCGTCGTAGCTGCGGCCGAGATCCGCCGGGTCGATCGGCAGATAGGGCACTTCCCACAGCGCGTCGCTCTTCTGCACCGCGAAGCCCTTCTTGATCGCGTCCTGGTGCGAGCCGGAGAAGGCGGTGAACACGAGGTCGCCCACATACGGATGGCGCGGATGGACCGGGATCTGGTTGCATTCCTCGACCAGCTGGCGCACCGCGTCGATGTCCGAGAAGTCCAGGCCCGGGTGCACGCCCTGGGTGTAGAGGTTCAGCGCGAGCGTCACCAGGTCGACGTTGCCGGTGCGTTCGCCGTTGCCGAACAGGCAGCCTTCGACGCGGTCGGCGCCGGCCATCACGGCCAGCTCGGCGGCGGCGACGGCGGTGCCGCGGTCATTGTGCGGGTGGACGCTGATGACCAGGCTGTCGCGGCGCTCGAGGTGGCGCGACATCCATTCGATCTGGTCGGCGTAGACGTTCGGGGTGCTGGCCTCGACGGTCGAGGGCAGGTTGACGATCAGCTTGTTCTGCGGGGTCGGCTGCCAGACTTCGCTGACGGCGTCGACGATGCGCTTGCTGAAATCCAGTTCGGTGGTCGAGAAGGATTCCGGCGAATACTCGAGGCCCCAGCGGGTTTCGGGATGCTGCGCGACCAGTTCCTTGACCAGGCGGGTGCCGTTTACGGCGATCTGCACGATCTCGTCCTGGCCCATGCCGAACACCACGCGGCGGAACACCGGCGCCACCGAGTTGTAGATGTGGACGATGGCCTGCTTCGCGCCGATGCAGGACTCGACGGTGCGGCGGATCAGCTCATCGCGCGCCTGGGTCAGCACGATGATGCTGACGTCGTCCGGGATGCGATTCTCCTGCACCAGCATCCGCACGAAGTCGAAGTCGGTCTGCGAGGCGGACGGGAAGCCGACCTCGATCTCCTTCACGCCGATCTGCACCAGCTTCTCGAAGAAGCGCAGCTTCTTCTCGGGGCTCATCGGCTCGATCAGGGCCTGGTTACCGTCGCGCAGGTCGGTGCTCATCCAGACCGGCGGCTGGGTGATGCTGCGGCTCGGCCATTGGCGGTCGGTCAGCGGGACGGCGGGGAAGGGACGGTACTTGGCGGCGGGATTGGTCAACATGGCGGAACTCCTGAGAATGTATTCGGTAAGCGCGGTGTGGCGTGGGCTGCCGGACGGGCCACGAGACGCTAGGCCCGGCAACCGATCGGTAGCGATAGCAGCAGCGCGCGCTCGCCGGCGGCCGACAGGAGGATTCCGGCGATGATGATGAAACTGAGGCTGGTGAAGGCGGTGGCAAACATCTGTTCAACTTTCCTGGGGCTGCGGGTTCCGGCGGGCGCCGGGCGGGTACGTAGCGTGAAATTACGCGCGTAGTAGCAGGCTTGCCGGCGCCAGGGCGCCGGTCAGCGGTAGGAGGGTCGACAGAGGCAGTTGAGAGAACATTTCTTCACTCTAAGTGAATTTTGTTTGGTGTGTCAAGCGTTTGTTGCGCCCGCGTTTGGTGCCTGCGACAGATTTTCTCAAAAGATTGTTGTGGTTGATCAAGTATGTGCGCTTCGGCGATGGCAGAGTACACGCTTGCGCCGGGGCAAACGGGCGCGACAAAAACCCGAGCGGGAGATGTGATGAGCCAGGATTCGATCTTCGAGCTGCCGATTCTCATGGCGCTGGCTGCGACGGTGCTGGTCGTGCTCGCACTTGCGCGCATCCTGCTGTCGCTGAGCGCGCCGATGCGGGTGCGCGAGCCCAGCCAGGAGGAAAGGGCATGACCGCGCTGAGAGGGCTGGACACGGCCATCGAGCTGACGCGCCACGCCGGGGCCTTGCGGTCCCAGGGTTATGACTTCGCGATGCGCTACTACAGCAATAACGCGGCCAAGAACCTGTCGCTGGGCGAGGCCAGAGCCCTGTCGCAGGCCGGCCTGCAGATGGGCGTGGTGTGGGAGACCACCGGCACCCACGCCGGCTATTTCACGCGGGCCCAGGGCCTGGCGGACGGCGCCCAGGCCTTCCGCATGGCGTTTGAGGCCATAGGCCAGCCCTTCGGCTCGGCCATCTATTTTGCGGTCGACTACGACCCGACCCAGGCCGACCTCGACGGCGGCATCAGCAATTACTTCACCGGCGTGCATGCGGCGCTCTACGTGGCCAACGAGGGCGCGCCGTCCTACCGGGTCGGGGTCTACGGGTCAGGATTGTGCTGCGGCGCCTTGCTGGAGCGCGAGATGGCGGCGCTGAGCTGGCTGTCGCAATCGTCGGGCTTCGCCGGCTCGCGGCGCTACGCCGAGCAGAAGCTGTACGACATCATCCAGATGCTGCCGGCGCGGATCGTGGGCGCGGACGGGATCGTGCTGAGCATCGATCCCGACGCCACGCATCCCGAAAAGGACGCCGGGCTGTTCAGCGTTTAGTGTTTTTTACTCCACCTTGACGCGCGCGTCGCCGGCTGCCATGCGGCCGATCACGGCGGCATGGCCGAAGCCTTCGCGCGCGAACAGCGCCAGCACTTCGGCTACGCTGCCAGGGTCGCAGGACACCAGCAGGCCGCCCGAGGTCTGCGGGTCGGTCAGCAGCACGCGCTGGGTGTCGCTCACGTTCGCGCCGAGATCCACGTCCATGCCGTAGGCGTCCCAGTTGCGGCCTGAAGCGCCGGTAAAGTAACCGTCGTGGGCCAGCTGCTCGACGCCCGGCAGCAGCGGAATCTTCGCCATGTCCAGCTGCGCGCTCAAGCCGGCGCCGCGCGCCAGTTCCAGCAGGTGGCCCAGCAGGCCGAAGCCGGTGACGTCGGTCAGCGCGTGCACGCCGGCCAGCTCGGCCAGGGCCTTGCCCGGCTTGTTCAACTTGGTGGTGTTGGCGATCATCGCCGCATAGCCTTCGGCATCCAGCTGGTCCTTTTTCAGCGCCGCCGACAGCACGCCCACGCCCAGCGGCTTGCCGAGCACCAGGACGTCACCGGCGCGCGCATCCGCGTTGCGCTTGACCTTCGAGGGATGCACCAGGCCCAGCACCACCAGGCCGTAGATCGGCTCGACCGAGTCGATCGTGTGGCCGCCGGCGATCGGGATGCCGGCTTCGGCGCAGATCGATTCGCCGCCCTGGATGATCTTGCCGATCGTCTCCAGCGGCAGCTTGTTCACCGGCATGCCGACCAGGGCCAGCGCCATGATCGGCGTGCCGCCCATCGCGTAGACGTCGGAGATCGCGTTGGTGGCGGCGATGCGGCCGAAGTCGAAGGGATCGTCGACGATGGGCATGAAGAAGTCGGTGGTGGCGATCAGCGCCTGCTCGTCGTTCAGCTTGTAGACGGCGGCGTCGTCGGCGGTCTCGATCCCGACCATCAGTTCTTTCGGCACCGGGAAGCCGGTCGACTTCTTGAGGATCTCGGACAGCACGCCGGGGGCGATCTTGCAGCCGCAGCCGCCGCCGTGCGAGAAGGAGGTCAGTTTGATGGCATTGTCGGGAGTGGTCATGGAAGTCTCTTCAGGTTGCAGGATGAGGTAAAACGAGATTATCTACCAGGTCGAGCAGGGCTGCTCGTTCCCGGCCTGGTGCGAACAGGCGGCGGCGGGCGGCGCACTGGCGCAGCAGCTTGTTGCGGAAGCGTTCGTCGACGGCGATGCGGTCGATCAGCCGCGCCAGCGCCGCCGCGTCGCCGGGCGCGAAGAAGCCGGCGTAGTCCTCGCCCAGCATGCCGCGGTTCCCGCCTATGCTGGACGCCAGCACCGGCACGCCGCTCATCACCGCCTCGATGATCACGTTGGCGCCGCCCTCCATGCGCGAGCAGATCGCCATCGCGCGGCAGCGCCGCAACAGGCGCCGGGCCGGCATATGGGGCAGGGCGCCGAGCCAGCGGTAGCGCGGGGCGCCTTCCTGCGTCTTGCGCGCGGCCGCGCCGAGGGCCGGGTCGAGGGCGCCGCCCACGTGCAGCAGGCGCACTTCGGGACGCGTGACCAGCGCGGCTGCGCGCATGAAGGTCAGAGGGTCCTTCTCTTCGCGCAGGTGGCCGATCATGGCGATGTCGCAGCTGCCCGCACGCGGACGCGCGGGCCTTAGCAGTGGGGCCGACTGGTAGATCACGTGGGCCTTGGCGCGTTCTTCCGGCGCCAGTTCGTCCAGGCCCTGCGATTGCAGCAGCACCAGGGCCGTGGCTTGGCCCAGCGAGGCGCGTGCGGTCTCGTCTGCGTGGATGTCGCGATAGAGGTCGGTGCCGGTCAGGACCAGCAGGCTGGGTCGTTCGGGATGCGCTGCGGCGAAGGCGCCCAGCGCCGGGGCGGAGCGGCGCGCGTGCAGGGCGACCAGCAGGTCCGGCGCCGGCTGGCTTGCATCCCATCCCTGCGCGACCGTGACCTGCGCATGCGCGGACAGGTGCCGCATCCAGCGGCTGGCGGTCTGCCAGTTGCCGTTGTTCTCGCGCGCGGAGGCGGGGCTGACGATGAGGATATGGGGTCGCGCCATCGGCTGATTATCAAACGATCGTAGAATGTCCGCATGAACCAACAAGACCCATCGTTCCGGAACGCCGGACCCGACCGCCTTGCAGGCATGCTGCGGGATGCGCGGCATTATACGCTGGCGCTGTTCGACACCCTGGCAAGCGCCGGCTATGCGGACGCCGCGCGCGTGCCGCGTCTGCCGTCAATCAACCCGCCCTTGTGGGAGCTCGGGCACACGGCCTGGTTTGCCGAATGGTTCGTGCTGCGCGCCGCGACCAGCAGCCGGCCCGGCGATGCCAACGGCCACAGCCTGCTGGCGCGCGGCGACGACTGGTTCGATTCGAGCCTGGTGCCGCACCGCGCGCGCTGGGCGCTCGACCTGCCGGCGCCGGGCGCGATCCAGACCTACTGCGAGGAGGTGCTCGAACGCATCCTCGAAAAGCTGGCGCGCGAGCCGACTGAGGATGGCGCGCTCTATCCCTATCGCCTGGCGCTGGCCCACGAAGACATGCACGGCGAGGCGCTGCTGTACACGATGCAGACCCTGGGCCTGCCGCTGCGGCCGGCGATGGCGGGCACGCAGCCGGCGCCGCCGCCCGCAGGCGAGATCGCCTTTGCCGGCGGCGCCTTCCTGCGCGGCGGCGAGCAGTCCTGCGGCTTCGTGTTCGACAACGAGAAGCAGGCCGCTTCCTGCCGCGTGGCGCCGTTCGCGATCGACGCCTCGCTGGTCTCGAACGCGCGCTACCTGGATTTCGTCGAGGATGGCGGCTACCGGGATGCGCGCTGGTGGAGCGAGGCCGGGCAAGCGTGGCTGACGGCCTCGGGACAAACCGCCCCGCGCTACTGGCGGCGCGACGATGAAGTGAAGGACGGCTGGCGGCAGTTGCGCTTCGGCCGCCGCGAGCCGCTCGTGCCGGAGGCGCCGGTGCGCCACCTGAGCATGCACGAGGCCCAGGCCTGGTGCCGCTGGGCCGGGCGGCGCCTGCCTCTTGAAAACGAATGGGAATTTGCCGCCGCGTCCGGACATCCCGGCTTCGACTGGGGCCGGCTTTGGGAATGGACGGCGACGCCTTTCCTGCCCTATGCAGGCTTCGCGCCCGACCGCTACCTCGAGTATTCGGCGCCCTGGTTCGGTACGCGCCAGGTCCTGCGCGGGGCCTCGTTCGCCACCCCGGCGCGCTTCCGCAGCCCGGCGTTCCGGAATTTCTTCACGGCCGAGCGCGACGATGTCTTCACGGGCTTTCGCAGCTGCGCGCCATGAAAAAAGGCTGCCGAAGCAGCCTTTCTCATTCATGCGACCGGAGGATTAACGGTCGCCGAAGGTGCGGCGGGCGTTGTCCGCCGAACGCGGGTGCGAACCGCGGTAGCCGCCTTCGCGCGGAGCGCTGTCGCGGCGTGGCGCGGCGTCGCGGCTGTAGCCACCTGCTGCTGCAGGACGGCCGCCTTCGCGGTTGTAGCCGCCTTCGCGCGCTGCGCCTTCGCTGCGGAAGCCGCCTTCACGCGGGCCCGAGCCCGGCTTGTGGAAGCTGCGCTGGCCCGGCTTGGCCGATGCATTGCGGCCATCGCCCGGCTTCCAGCCCGGACGGGCGCCGCTGCGTGCCGGCGCCGAGCGCTTCGGCTCGAAGCCTTCCACCACGTCGACCGGAATCAGCTGCTTGGTGAAGCGCTCGATGCGCTTGACGTTCATGCCTTCCGCGTGGTTCACCAGCGAGACGGCGATGCCGTTGCGGCCGGCGCGGCCGGTACGGCCGATGCGGTGCACGTAATCTTCCGGGAACTTCGGCAGATCGTAGTTCACCACGTGGGTGATGGTCGGCACGTCGATGCCGCGCGCGGCGACGTCGGTGGCAACCAGCACCTTCACTTGGCCGCGGCGCATGCTGTCCAGGGTGCGGTTGCGCGCGCCCTGGTGCATGTCGCCGTGCAGGGCGGCGGCCGCGAAACCAGCGATGTTCAGGCGGTCGGCGATCATGTCGGCGTCACGCTTGGTGGCGGTGAAGACCACGGCCTGGTCCAGCGTTTCGTCGCGCAGCAGGTGGTCGAGCAGGCGGTTCTTGTGCGACAGGTCGTCGACGAAGTGAACCTTCTGCACGATGTTTTCGTGGCGGTTGGTGCCGCTGGCGATCTGGATCACTTGCGGATTCTTGGTGATGCGGCGCGCCATGTTGCCGACCACGCCGTCCAGGGTGGCCGAGAACAGCATGGTCTGGCGCGAATCCGGGGTCGCGGCGACGATCTTCTCGATGTCTTCGATGAAGCCCATGTCCAGCATGCGGTCGGCTTCGTCCAGCACCAGGATCTCGAGCTGGGAGAAGTCGATCTTGCCCGACTCCATGTGGTCGATCAGGCGGCCCGGGGTCGCGACCAGGATCTCGGGATTCTTGGCCAGCAGTTGCATCTGCTTCGGGTAAGGCATGCCGCCCAGGATCGACACGGCGCGGATGCGGCGCATGAAGGCGGTGTACTGCTCGGTGGCGCTGGTGACCTGCAGGGCCAGCTCGCGGGTCGGGGTCAGCACCAGCATTTTCGGCTGGGCCGGCTTGAAACGGACGCGCTCGCCACGGGCTTTTGCTGCCTGGGCTTCCTGCGCCGGGGTACGGCCGGCCGGCGCCGCTTCTTCATTGGCGAATTTGTTCAGGGCCGGCAGCATGAATGCCGCGGTCTTGCCCGAACCGGTCTGCGACGAGACCAGCATATCGCGGCCTGCGATACCTGCCGGAATAGCCTGCTCCTGCACCGGGGTCGGCTTTTCATAGCCGGCAACCGACACTGCTTTGACGATGGACGTGTGTAAGCCTAGTGCTTCAAAACTCATTGTTTGGGTACTTTCGATAAATCAGTGAACGTTTACGCAAAGTTGCGGAAACGCAAAATAGCAACGCGAACCAACAAAACGAAATGACTTGGAAACGAAAGAAATTTCGGCACAAAAGCTTTGCGCCGGGACGGTGCCAATGAAGACGGCACGCAGGGCGGGAGGGCTTTATGAAAGGGTATCTTGCTACGATACCAGGGCTTGCGAAGCTTGCTTGTTGTACTGCTGGATTACTTCTGATGAACTGCTGCGGCGACTGAATCGCTCACGCTTTTTGCAGCGCACAAACGACACTATACAGTAGTTTCGGAAAGCGTGCACGGCCTGCTCGTAAAGTGCAGGCCGGCTGGCCGAGGTGCAATTGCGGCAACGCAGCAGCGTTGCGGCTGCTGCGGCGGCTTAGCGGTGCTTGCGGCCGTTGACGCGCGCCGATGGCTTGCTGCCGCCCGTGACGCGGTTCTTGATCTCGGCCACGGTGGCCTTGATGCGCTGGGCGCCGGTCAGCTTGCGGCCCTTGCCGTTGCCGCGGTCGGCCTCCAGCGCGATCGAGGCGTTGTCGACGATGCTCTCGGCGATGTCCGAAGCCGTCGAGGCGCTGGTCTTCGGCACCAGGATGGTCGAGCCGGCCTTCAGGCGCATTTGCGGCGGGATGTTGTTGGCCTGGCGGATCACGTCCGGCGTGGTGCCGAACTTCGAGGCCAGCGAAGCGATCGTTTCCTTGGCCCCGGTGATCTTGTGCGTGGTCCAGGAGGACAGCGCATGGCCCCATTGCGCCAGGTTCAGGTGAAACTTCTCGGCGTTCTCTTTCGGCAGCAGGATCTTGGTCGATTCGCCGGTGATGACCGGCTTCTTGAACTGCGGGTTCAGCGCCTTGAATTCGTCGATCGACATCTCGGCCAGCTGGGCGGCCACGGCCAGATCGATGTCCGAGGTCTTGTCGACGGTAGTGAAGTAGGGCTGGTTGTCGATCGCCGGCAGGGTCACGCCGTACTGGCCCGGATTCGCGATGATGTTCTTGACGGCCTGCAGCTTCGGCACGTAGTTGCGGGTCTCGGCCGGCATCAGCTCGGCCAGGCTCTCGAAGTCGGTCGGCTTGCCGGCGGCGCGGTTCTTCTGGATCGCCTTCTGGACGTTGCCTTCGCCCCAGTTATACGCGGCCAGGGCCAGCTGCCAGTCGCCGAACATGGTGTACAGGCGCTGCAGATAGGTCAGGGCGGCGTCGGTCGAGGCCAGCACGCCGCGGCGCTCGTCCTTGAACATGTTCTGCTTGAGGTTGAAATCCTTGCCGGTGCCCGGCACGAATTGCCACAGGCCGGATGCGTCGGCGGTCGACAGGGCTTGCGGATTGAAAGCGGATTCGATCACCGGCAGCAGCGCCAGTTCGGTCGGCATGCCGCGCTTTTCCAGTTCCTGCACCACGTGATAGAGGTAGAGCGAGGCGCGGCCCGAGGTGCGCGCCAGGTATTCCGGACGGCTGGCATACCACTGCACGTGCTTGGCGACCAGGGTGTTGTCGACGTCGGGAATGGCGTAGCCGCTGCGGATGCGGCCCCACAGGTCGGGGTCCTTGTAATCGTCGCCCTTGACGGCGCCCAGGGATGCCGTTTTGGCAAGCACCGCGGCGCTGACGCTAGTGTTGCTTTGCGAGATAGGGCTCGAAGAACTTTCGGCGGCGAGGCTGATCGCGGGCGCCAACAGGATCGCGAGGGCCAGGGCTTTGGTGGTGCGAGTCGTTTCGTACATAGCTTTCCAGTGTTGCGTCCAGGAACGGTTAGGACTGACGAGTAAGGGGGCAGTGTACGGACCGCTTATCGCGTCAGTCAAGAATTATGTCGGCGAGGTTACAAATTTTCTTGGCTACTCATTTTGATAATGCATGCTGGTATTTTGACAACTTCACGATGAGTATCCTGGGCTGCGATGCGGATTTTTATAGCTGATTCGGATGCTTGAAACCCGATACCCCTGGGGGTATGCACGCAAAGAAAATGAACAGGCAAGGCAATAAGTGAACATTTCGACAAGCAAATAACGATATCGAAAAATTAATACCAGAGCCGGCGGCTATGCTTGCCAAGTTACGCCGGCTTGCCGGCCAATCTATGAGGGCACGCAAAGTGCGCGTACAATGCCAGCTCTGCGCACCGCGTTTTTTGCAATATTGGAAAGATCATGAGCACTGCCAACCTCAATGCCGACGATGACGAGATCGTCGCCGCCACCCGCCGCTGGCTGGAACGCGCCGTCATCGGCCTGAACCTCTGTCCGTTCGCCAAGGCGGTGTATGTGAAGGAGCAGGTGCGCTATGTGGTCTCGCCGGCGCGCACGCCGGAAGAGCTGCTGGAAACCCTGATGAACGAGCTGCAGGACCTGGCCGACACCGATCCGGAAAAGACCGACACGACCCTGCTGATCCATCCGTTCGTGTTAAATGACTTTTTGGACTTCAATGAATTCCTGGACGTGGCCGACGCCGCCGTCGAAGACATGAGCCTGGACGGCGAGTTGCAAGTGGCCAGTTTCCACCCGGATTACCAGTTCGCCGATACCGACCAGAACGACATCTCGAACTACACCAACCGCGCGCCTTACCCGATCCTGCAGCTGCTGCGCGAAGAGAGTATCGACCGCGCCGTGGAAGCCTTCCCGGACGCCGAGGCCATCTTCGAGAAGAATATCGAGACGATGGAAGGGCTCGGCCACGAAGGCTGGGACAAGCTCGATGTCGGACCGGCCCGCTGATCCCATGGGCGCCCCCTTCCCGGAACGCCCGGACACGCCCTGCGTGGCAGTCTGCTCGACCACCTTCGACGACATCTGCCGCGGCTGCGGCCGCACCGTGGTCGAGGTGGCGCATTGGGTATCGATGACGGCGGAGCAGAAGGAAGCCGTCTGGCAGCGCATCCTGTCGCAGGGCTACCCGCGCCGCAACACCTGACAAAAATCAAACCGGGGTCAGAGCCCGAAAATTGGAAATGTCTCAATGGATCTTTCCAAAAATCGGGGTCTGACCCCGGTTTGCGTTTAATCAAAAGCTGCCGACGAAGTCCTTTTTGCCGATCTCGACCCCGTTATGACGCAGGATGTCGTAGGCCGTGGTCGCGTGGAAGTAGAAATGCGGCAGGGAGTAGTGCATCAGATAGGTCTGGCCACCGTTGAACTGGCGCTGCTTGTCCCCGCTGCCGACCGTGATTTCGCGTGTCGCGCCATCCTCGATCGCTTCGCGCGGCACGCTGTCGATGAAGGCCAGGGTCTTCGCGATGCGCGCCTGCAGGCCGGCGAAGTCGGCCTCGGTGTCCTCGTAGCGCGGCACCTCGACGCCGCCCAGGCGCGCCACCGTGCCCTTGGCGAAATCGGCCGCCACCTGCACCTGTCGCAGCAGCGGGAACATGTCCGGGAACAGGCGCGCCTTCAGCAGGGCGTCCGGTTCGATCTTCTTCAGGTCGGCGTGGGATTCGGCCTTTTCCAGGATCGCGGAAAGGCTGCCCAGGATTTGCCGGAATACCGGCACCGAAGCGGTGTACATCGACAAGCTCATCGTTTCTTACTCCCATCCATATAATAGAGACACCCATCATAACAACACTGAAACGTGGCTGCACGGTCACGCTTCGCGTCCATGCGCCTGGCGGCGGCGACTAATTGCTGACTTGTGGCAACTTTGTGTGCATAATCTGGCAACACACGCTAACCAATATTCACAAAAAAGCTAGCGCCTGCCGGTGCTTCGCCATGCCAGCCATGTTTGCTTCAAGCTTCCTGTCCAGCCTTGCCAGGCGCGTGCTCCCCATGCGCCTGCTGCGCCTCTACGGACGTTCGCTGTACGGCGCGCTGCTGCTGGTGGTGTTCGGCGGCCTGGTGGTGCCGGCCCTGGTCGGCAGCTATTTCCTGATGGGCGTGCAGGAGCGCCAGGCCGCCCGCGCGGTGCTCGACGAGAACCTGCAGCGCGACGCCGACATCCTCGCCCTCGGCATGCAGGAAGCGCTGTGGAACATGAACGCCGACGCCGCCCGCTCGCTGGTCGAATCGGTGATGCGCGACCCGGCCGTGCTGCGGGTGCAGGTGCGCGCCCAGGCCGACGGCGACTTCATCGACCGGCATGCCGCCGCCGCGCCCGAAGGCCGCGTATTCCGCGCCGAGCGCACCGTGGTCGTGCACGGCGAGCCGATCGGCCACGTGCTGGTCGAGATGGACGACAGCCGCAGCCAGCAGGAGCTGCGCGCCAAGCAGTGGCGCTACGCCGGCGTGCTGGCGGTGCAGCTGGCCGTGTCGCTGCTGCTGATCGCGCTGCTGATCAAGCGCCGCCTGCTGGCGCCGATGAAAGGCCTGACCGGCTTTTCCGACCGCCTTTCGCGCGGCGACTTCGATACCCCGCTGGTGCTGTCCTCGAAGGACGAACTGGGACGCCTGGGGGCGCAGATGGACAGCATGCGGGTCGCGATCCGCGAGCTGTTCGACGACATCGGCCGGCGCGAGGAGCGCTTCCGCACCATCGTGACCCAGGTCCCGGGCGCGGTGTTCCGGGCCCGCCCCGGCGGCAGCATCGATTTCGTCAGCGAGGCCATCGAGGGCATCTGCGGCTACCCGGCGCGCATGTTCATGAGTACCACCACCGACCGCTGGGCCGACATCATCGATCCCGAGGATCGCCGCATGCGCCGCCGGCTGGCGAAGGAAGCGCTGCAGGCCGCGCGCCCCTACGAGATCGAATACCGCATCGTCGATGCCGCCGGCGTCGAGCGCTGGGTGCTGGAGAGCGGCCAGCCGGTGGCGCAGGGCGGCGACGCCGCCTTCTGGGTCGACGGCCTGATCTCCGACATCAGCGAGCGCAAACACAATGAGATGCGCATCGAGGCCCTGCTGGCCGAGCAGGAGGCGGTGCTCGACAACGTCATGTTCGGCATCGTGCGCGAGCGCGGCATGCGCATCGTCTCGACCAACCGCCGCTTCGACGAGCTGTTCGGCTATGCCGAGGGCGAGCTGGTCGGCGAGTCGATCGCGGTGCTGTTCCCGAACCAGGAAATGTTCGAACAGACCTTGGCCGACACGCAGCCGCTGATGTCCAGCGGCGCCGGTTTCACCGACGCCTACCTGCAGCGGCGCCGCGACGGCACCCTGTTCATGTGCCAGGTGAGTGGCCGCGCGCTCGACCCCGCGCGCCTGGAAACCGAGGGCAGCATCATCGTCTACGCCGACATCACCCAGCGCCTCCAGGCCGAGGAAAAGCTGCGCCTGTCCGCCACGGTGCTGGAGCACATCGCCGACGGCGTGATGGTGATCGACGTGCACGGCCGCATCGTCGCCACCAATCCCGCCTATACCCAGATCACCGGCTGGACCGAGATCGAGGCGATCGGCACCCCATCGAACCTGACCCGCGGCGCCAGCCAGGATCATGACTTCCTCGACACGATGTGGCGCGACCTCGCCGAAACCGGCTTCTGGCGCGGCGAAATCTCGAGCACCCGCAAGAACGGCGAGGGCTACCTCGAGTGGCTGACGGTGTCCGCGGTGCGCGACGACACCGACACGGTCACCCATTATGTCTGCGTGTTCAGCGACATCACCAAGCTGAAGGAATCGCAGGAAAAGCTCGACCACATGGCGCACCACGATCCGCTTACCGGCCTGCCGAACCGCCTGCTGTTCCACGACCGCCTGCAGCACGCGATGGTGCGCGCGGCGCGCGCGAGCGAGCAGCTGGCCGTGATCTTCATCGACCTGGACCGCTTCAAGAACGTCAACGACACCCTCGGCCACCACGTCGGCGACGAGCTGCTCAAGCAGGTCGCGAAGGCGCTGTCGAGCTGCCTGCGCGACGGCGACACCCTGGCGCGCCTGGGCGGCGACGAATTCATCGTGCTGCTCGAAGACGTCGACGGCGAGCGTGGCGCGCGCCTGGTGGCGGAGAAGCTGATGCGCCTGTTCGAGCAGCCGGCGCTGGTGTCCGGCTACGAGCTGTTCGTCACCGGCAGTGTCGGCATCAGCCTGTTCCCGCAGGATGCCGGCGACCTGAATGTCCTGGTCCGCAACGCCGACGTCGCCATGTACCAGGCCAAGGCGCGCGGCCGCAACGGCTATGCCTTCTATGCGCCCTCGATGGACGGCGAGGGCGTCGAGCGCCTGCGCCTGGAAGCGCTGCTGCGCCGCGCGATCGAGAAGAACGAGATCTGGCTGGCTTACCAGCCGCAGGTCGAAATCGACAGCGGGCTGCTGATCGGCGTCGAGGCCCTGGTGCGCTGGAACAGCCCGGAGCTGGGCGCGGTCGGGCCGGACCGCTTCATCCCGCTGGCCGAGGACATCGGCTTCATCAACCAGCTGGGCGGCTGGGTGCTGGAGGAGGCCTGCCGCCAGATGAAGTGCTGGGACCTGGCCGGCCTGTATGTGCCGAAGATCGCGGTCAACCTGTCGGCGCGCCAGTTCGACCGCGGCGGCCTGGCCGCGACGGTGGAGCGGGTGCTGCGCGAGACCAGCCTGCCGGCCCACCGCCTGCAGCTCGAGGTGACCGAATCGGTGATCATGAATACCGGCGATGCGATGCAGTATATTAACGATTTGCACGCGATCGGCGTCGAACTGGCGATCGACGATTTCGGCACCGGGTATTCCTCGCTGGCCTATCTGAAGCAGCTGCCGGTGCAGACCCTGAAGATCGACCGCAGCTTCATCAAGGACATCTCGACCGATGCGAACGACGAAGCGATCGCCATCGCCATCATCCAGCTCGGCAAGAGCATGAACCTGGCGGTGATCGCGGAAGGCGTCGAGACGGTGGAGCAGGCGGCTTTCCTGCTGCGGCACGGCTGCCGTCGCGCGCAAGGATACTTATATGCCCGGCCTTTGGCGCCGGCGCAGGTGCTGGCACAGTGGGGACAGAACAAGAATGCGCGACTCGAATATTCAGGAGCCGGAAAAGGCTAGCAAACAACCCGCGCGTGGACGGCGCCGCTTCCTGCTCGGCGGCCTGGCCGCGAGCGGGGTGCTGGTGGTCGGCTGGGGCCTCGCGCCGCCGCGCCAGCGCCTGCGCGGCGCCAGCCCGCTGGCGGTGGAAGCGGGCGCCGTCGCCCTGAATGGCTGGGTGGCGATCGCGCGCGACGGCACGGTGTCCGTCGTGGTCCCGCGCAGCGAGATGGGGCAGGGGGTGAACACCGCGCTGCCGATGCTGCTGGCCGAGGAGCTCGATGCCCCGCTGGCCAATGTACGCATTTCGCAGGCCCCGATCGACAAGATCTTCGGCAACCTGACGGTCCTGCGCGAGAACCTGCCTTTCCATCCGGACGACCGCGGCAGCATCAAGCAGGGCGTGCAATGGGTGATGGCCAAGGTCGGGCGCGAGCTCGGTCTGATGTTCACCGGCGGTTCGACCAGCGTGAAGGACGCCTGGGCGCCGATGCGCGAAGCGGGCGCGGTGGCGCGGGCGATGCTGGTGCGCGCGGCCGCCGAACAGTGGAAGGCTGGCGCTGCAAGCCTGTCCACCCGCGACGGCTACGTGCTGCATCCCGACGGCCGGCGTCTCGCCTACGGCGAACTGGCAGAGCGTGCGGCGGTGGCCGGGGCCGGCATCGAACCCGGCGACGTGCGTTTGAAATCGCCGTCCGAATTCCGCCTGATCGGCCAGCCGGCGCCGCGCCGCGACAGCCCGGCCAAGGTGAACGGCGGCGCGCTGTTCGGCATCGACGCGCGCGTGCCCGGAATGCTGTATGCGGCCGTGCGCATGGCGCCCGTGGTGGGCGCGGGCGTCGCGTCTTTCGATGCGTCCAAAGTGATGGCGATGCCGGGCGTGCTGAAAGTGGTCGAGGTGGCCGCGCTGCCGCAGTATTCCGGCGCCGGCGCCGGGGTGGCGGTGGTGGCGAAGTCCTGGTGGCAGGCGAAGCAGGCCGCGGCCGCGCTGCCGGTGACCTGGAGCGCGAGCCCGCACGCGGCCTTGTCGAGCGAGGCGATCTTCGCCGACTTCGCGAAGCTGCTGGACAGCGAATCGGGCTTCACGTATTTCGAGAGCGGCAGCCAGGATGTGCAGGGGGCGTCGAAGACGATCCAGGCCGAATACAGGGCGCCCTTCCTGGCCCACGCCACGATGGAGCCGATCAACTGCACCGCCCAGCTCAAGGACGGCAAGCTGAAACTCTGGACCTCGACCCAGGTCCCGAGCGTGGCGGTGGAGGTGGCGGCCAGGGTGGCCGGCGTCGACCGCGCCGATGTGTCGCTCGACCTGTTGCTGCTGGGCGGCGGCTTCGGGCGGCGCCTGGAGACCGACATGGTGGCGCAGGCCGTGGCGATCGCAAAATCGATGAGCGGCCAGCCGGTGCAGCTGATCTGGACCCGCGAGGACGACGTCCAGCACGACGCCTACCGCCCGCAGGCGCTGGCGCGCTTCTCGGCCAAGCTCGATGCGAACGGCAATGTGCTCGCCTGGGACAACAAATCGGTGAGCGGCGCCATCGGCCACCAGTACTTCCCGCGCAACCTGGGCCTGCCCGGCATCGGCCCGGACAAGACCACGGCCGAAGGCGAGTACGACATGCAGTACGCGATCCCGAACCGCCGCATCGCCCACGTGATCGCGGACAGCCCGGTGGCGATCGGCTACTGGCGCGCGGTCGGCCATTCGCACAATGCCTTCTTCAAGGAGGGCTTCCTGGACGAGGTCGCGCATGCGGCCGGCAAGGATGGCGTGGCGCTGCGCCGCGAACTGCTGCGCGATCATCCGCGCCACCTGGCGGTGCTGGAGGCGGCGCTGGCGAGGGCCGGCAGCGCGCCGGAAGGCCGGGCGCACGGGGTGGCGGTGCACCAGTCCTTCGGCACCATCGTGGCGCAGGTGGCCGAGGTGTCGGTGCTTGACAAGCAGATCCGCGTGCACCGGGTGGTGTGCGCGGTCGATTGCGGGATCGTCGTGAATCCGAACATCGTGGCGCAGCAGGTGGAGTCGGCGGTGGTGTTCGGGCTGTCGGCGGCGCTGGGCGGCGAGATCACGCTGAAGGACGGGCAGGTCCAGCAAAGTAACTTTGGCGATTATCCGGTGCTGCGCATGAGCGAGGCGCCGCTGGTCGAGACCATCCTCATGCCGAGCATGGAGCCGCCCGAGGGAATGGGCGAGCCGGCCGTGCCGCCGGTGGCGCCGGCGGTGGCGGCGGCGGTGTTCAAGTTGACCGGGCAGCGCTTGCGGCGTTTGCCGTTGCGGCTGGCTTAAGCGTCGGCGTTCGCCAGCAAGGTGCGCAAATTGGCATCCCGCTGCCACCTGCGCCGCTCGTCGGACGATGCGGCCAGGCGCGTCAATTCCTCATCGTCGAGCGCGGCCTTCGCCAGCACCAGCCGGTCCGTCAATTTCGGATCCGGCAGCATGGTGCCGAAGAAGGCGACCGTGCCGCGCCGCTGCAGCAGCAGGGTGGGGAAGTTCTCGACGTCGAGGTCGCCGACCACGTCGGCCTGGTCTTCGATGTCGATCCAGACGAAGGTCTTGTCCGGATGGCGCGCGGCGAGGTCGTCGAAGGCGGCGCGGTAGGACGAACAGGTGCCGCACCAGGCGGCGCACAGACAGGCGACGACCCATCCTTCGCCATCCAGGGCGGCGGCGAGCTGGTCGCGGTTGTCGGACTCGAGTAACAAGCTGGGCATGGAGCGGATTTTACGGCTTTTGGCCGGCAGGCGCCACGGGTTAAAATACGGCATGCCTATCATCCTTGCCATCGAAACCTCGTCCGAGCTGGCGTCTTGCGCGCTGTTCAATAGCGGCACGACACCAGCCGCTGTCATGTCCCGCGAAACCGCCGGCGTGCGCACCCATTCGCAATCCGTGCTGCCGATGGTGCAGGAACTGCTGCGCGAGGCCGGCGTCAAGCTGGCCGATTGCGACGCCATCGCCTTTGGCGCCGGTCCCGGTTCCTTCACCGGCGTGCGCACCGCCTGCGGCGTGGCCCAGGGCCTGGCCTTCGGCGCCGGCCTGCCGGTGCTGCCCATGGTGACCCTGGAAGCGCTGGCCGAAGCCTGCCGCGCACGCAGCGGCGCCACCGAGGTACTGGCCGTGCTGGATGCGCGCATGAACGAAGTCTATTGGGCGCAATACCGTTATGCGGACGACGCCTGGAGCGCGGTCCGCGCGCCGGCCCTGAGCGCGCCGCAGGACGTGTCGCCGCAGCCTGTTGCCGGCCTGGCCGCCTGCGGCAACGGCTTCGCCGCCTATCCGGACGCGTTTGCCGGCAAGGACTTCGCCATGCATGCCATTGGCGACATGCTGCCGCACGCGCGCGACATGGCCGTGCTGGGCGTGGCCGCGCTGGCGGCCGGCCTTGCGGTCCCGGCCGACCAGGCCCAGCCCCTCTACCTGCGCAACAAGGTTGCCTACACGAGCGCCGAGCGCCAGGCGATCAACGCGGCCAAGGCGGGCGGCTGAATGGCGGCATCGCTGGAGCAGGCGGGGCTGGCGCTCCGAAGGATGGTGGTCGCCGACATCGACGAGGTCCACGCGCTCGAGCAGAAGGTCTTCCCGCACCCGTGGAGCCGCGCGAACTTCGTCGATTCGCTGGCCAGCGGCTACGACGCCTGGGTGCTGCGCGAGCCGGATGAGGGCGCGCTGGCCGGCTACTTCCTGCTCATGCATGCGGTCGACGAGACGCACCTGCTGGATGTCGCCGTCAGCGGCGCGCGCCAGGGCAGCGGGCTGGGGCGCTTCCTGCTGGACCGCATCGCGGCGCGTTCGCGGGCGATGGGCATGGCGTCGATCCTGCTCGAGGTGCGGCCGTCGAACGAACGCGCACTGCAGGTCTACGCGCGCTATGGTTATACGCAGATCGGGCGCCGCAAGGGGTATTATCCAGCCCATGAGGGCAAGCGCGAGGATGCGATCGTGATGAGGTATGTACTATGAACGGATTCGCCGAACGCGACGCCGTCTTCCTGGCGGAGATGGGGATTACGCCGCTGTGGGCTTTGCGGGATGCGCCGCTTGCGGTTTCGGCGCCGGCTTCGGCTTCGGCTTCGGCTTCGGACGATGCGGCGGCGGCGCCGGCGCTTGCCGTGGCCGAGGATGCATTCGCCGAGCCGCCGGTGCCGGCGGCGCCGGCACCCGCGCCGGCAGCACCCGCGGCGCCGGCGCGTGCCCCGGGCCCGCGCCCGCTGCAGCCGGTCGCCCAGTCGGTATCGGCCCTGGCGCCGGTCCCGCCCGAAGACCTGGCCTGGGACGACGCCGCGCTGCCAGCCGACGCTACACCGGAAGAAATCGCGCAGATGGACTGGGACCGGCTGGGCCTGGCCATCGCCGCCTGCCGCCGCTGCAGCGCCTGCCGCGACGGCCGCGCGCCGGTGCCGGGCACGGGCTCGAAGACCGCGCGCTGGCTGGTGGCGGCCGGCGCCTCCACCGCCGCCGACGAGAAAGCCCGCATCCCGCTGGCCGGCGACGCCGGCAAGCTGCTGGACAACATGCTGGCCGCGGTGGGGTTGTCGCGCGAGCGCGATGTCTATATCACCAACCTGATCAAGTGCCGTCCGACCACGCCGGCCGGCGGCGAACGCGCTCCCACGGCCGCGGAAGCGGCGGCCTGCCGTCCTTATCTCGAACGCGAGCTGGTCTTGAGCGGCGCCCGCACCGTCCTGACCCTGGGCCAGATTGCCGCCAACACCCTGCTGGGACGTCCGCTGGCGGAACCCCTGGCCGGCGTGCGCGGCAAGGCCTATCCGCTGCAAAGCGCGCCGGCGACGCTGGTGGCGACCCTGCATCCGGGCGAACTGCTGCGGCGCGGCGGCGACAAGGCGCTGGCATGGGCCGACTTGTGCCGGGCGCGCGCCGAGGGCGGATCCGCTGCTGGAACAGACGGTGCGGGACGCGGCTGACAACTATCAGGCGTACTTCGAGCGCCGCTGGGGACACCTGCGGCGCGCCCGGGTACGGGCCCTGGCCTGGCTGCTGGACGCGCCCGACCTGCTCGACATCCACGATCCGCATTGGGAAGGACGCATCGTCACGCTGGGGCCGATGAGGCCCGAGACGGAAAGCTGGCTGGCGGCGCTAGACCAGGATCCGTCGGCGCTCGACGCCGCGCTGGGCGCCAAGATGCATACGAGGCTCGGCCTGTACGCCGAAAAGCTGATGGCCTTTTATTTCTCGGAGCAGGGCAGGCTGGTCGCCCATGGCCTGCAGGTGCGGGCGGCGCGCGACGACACCATCGGCGAATTCGACTTCCTGCTCGATGCCGGCCCGGATGCGGTCGAGCACATCGAGTTCGCGACCAAGTTCTATCTGCTGCAGGGCGAGGTGCATGGCGACATCGCCGCCAGCTTCGACGATTTTGTCGGCCCCAACCTGGCCGACAGCCTGGGCCGCAAGATGCGCAAGGTGTTCGAGCGCCAGCTGCAGCTCGGATCGCATCCGGCCGCCCAGGCGGTGCTGCCGCGGCCCGTCACGGCCGCCCGCGCCCTGGTGAAAGGCTGGCTGTTCTACCCGGCCGGGACCTATTTTGCGATGGACGGCATCACGGCCGGCCACTGCCGCGGCTTCTGGTGCTCGCTGTCCGAGCTCGCCCAGATGGACGAAGACCGCTTCCTGATCCTGCCGCGCCTGCAATGGCTGCCGCCCTTCCGTGCCTCGTCCGCCACCTGGATGCTGGACCGCGCCCAGCTGCTGGCCGAGCTGGACGACCACTTCGCGGCCTCGAGCACGCCAGTCCTGATCGCGGTCGTGCGCGAAGCGACTGGCGGCATCGTCGAAACCGAGCGCGGCTTCATCGTCCCCGACGACTGGCGCGAACGCGCCGGCGCATATAGGGGTCAGAGCCCGATTTTCGCATATAGGGGTCAGAGCCCGATTTTTGGAAATAGCTTCACAAATTCGGGGTCAGACCACTTTTTGGGGAAAGCGCTGTGTAGCAGGAAGGACTAGTGTGTCCCCATATGTTCTGAAATATTCTTTCAAAATAATGTCGAAAATGAAAGAATATTCCAAAACGCCGGGCCGCATCAGTTAAAGAGCAATTGCCGCAAAAAGTGCTCTGACCCCGAATTTACTGAGCCCGAATTTACTGAGCTCGGATTTAGCAAAGGGACATTGCCAAAAACCGGGCTCTGACCCCGGTTTGAGGAAGCGCAATCAGTGCTTGTGCTCGCCGATCAGTGCCAGCGAGTCGTGCTCGCGCTGGTTGGCGGCGTGGCGGCGGCCGATCATGTACATCAGGCCGGCGAGGGCGAAGCCGAACAGGATGATGATGACGTTCATGTCCAGGTGCAGGGTGAGCATGATGGCGTACACGGCCATCATGGTCAGGATCGACAGGTTCTCGTTGAAGTTCTGCACGGCGATCGAGTGGCCGGCGCTCATCAGCACGTGGCCGCGGTGCTGCAGCAGGGCGTTCATCGGCACCACGAAGAAGCCCGACAGCAGGCCGATGAGCAGGAGCAGCGGCGCGGCGATGGTCACCGAATACACCATGGTCATGCTCATCACGACGATGCCCATGATGATGCCGAGCGGGATCACGGTCAGCGATTTCTTCAGCGGGATCATCTTGGCCGCCATCGCGGCGCCCACCGCCACGCCGACCGCCAGCACGCCGATCAGGGTGGTGGCTTTGTCGAGCGGCATGTGGAGCGAGCGCTTGGCCCATTCCAGCAAGATCAGTTGCAGGGACGCGCCGGCGCCCCAGAACAGGGTCGTCACAGCCAGCGAAATCTGGCCCAGCTTGTCCTTCCACAGCGTGGCCGAGCATTCGGCGAAGTCGGCGATCAGCTTGAGCGGATTGCGTTCCTGGTGCTCGTAGCGGGCGCCGGTGTCGGGGATGCGCAAATTGAAGATGGCGGCCAGCGCGTAGACGGCGATCAGTACCGCCAGCGAAGCCTTGACGGGGGTGTCGATGCCGGTGTCGAACATGGGAACGTCGAGCGTCATCAGCCAGGCGCCGCCGTGGGTGCTGACCAGCGCGCCGCCCATCACGGTGCCGAAGATGATCGACATCACGGTCAGCCCCTCGATCCAGCCATTCGCGGCGACGAGTTTTTCCGCGGGCAGGAGTTCGGTCAGGATGCCGTACTTGGCCGGCGAATACACGGCGGCGCCAAAGCCGACCACGGCGCAGGCGATCAGCGGATGAACACTAAAGAAGATGAGACAGCAGCCGGCCACCTTGATCAGGTTGGCGATGAACATGACGCGGCCCTTGGGCATCGAGTCGGCGAACGCGCCGACGAACGCAGCCAGCAGCACGTAGAACAGAACGAACGACAGCTTCAGCAGGGGCGTCAGGGAGGGCGGGGCTTTCATCGCCGTCAGCAGACCGATCGCCACGAAAATCAGTGCGTTATCTGCCAGCGACGAAAAGAACTGCGCCGCCATGATGGTATAAAAACCACGATTCATTCGAGAATTTCTAAAAACAGTGTGGGTTGCTTTATACCATGAAAGGCCGCCAGCCCAAAGAAATCGACAATACCCCATTTCAATAGCAGGCGCCAAGTTGGTGCTAACTTGGCGCTAAAATAGCACTTCTGTTCGACTGACGAGCCCCCATCTTACGCCCATGCCACGTCCTCTCCACGCCATCATCCATCTCGACGCCATGCAGCACAACCTGGCCCGGGCGCGCGCCTGCGCGCCGACGGCCAAGGCCTGGGCGGTGGTCAAGGCGAACGCCTATGGCCACGGCCTGGAACGGGGCATGCGCGGCTTCGTGCAGGCCGACGGCCTGGCCCTGATCGAGACCGAGAACGCCCTGCGCCTGCGCGAACTGGGCTGGGTCAAGCCGATCCTTTTATTAGAGGGAATCTTCGACACGGCCGACGTGCCGCTGCTGGCCGAGCACAATATCAACAGCACCGTGCACTGCATCGAGCAGGTCAAGATGCTGGAATACACCCAGCTCTATCGTCCGATCGACGTCCACCTCAAGATGAACACCGGGATGAACCGTCTCGGCTTCCGCCCGGACGAGTACGCCGCCGCCTACAATCGCCTGCGCGCCATTCCCGGCATCCGCAACATCACCCTGATGACGCACTTCGCCAACGCCGACGAGCTGGAGAACCCGCGCCTGTCGATCGCCGAGCAGGTGCGCCGCTTCCGCGAGGGCGCCGCGGGCCTGGAAGGGCAGCGTAGCCTGTCGAATTCCGGCGGCGTGCTGCACCAGGCGGCGCTCGCCAAGGAGCTGCACAACGACTGGGTGCGCCCCGGCGTGATGCTGTACGGCGGCACCCCGGGCGGCGGCGTCACGGCGCGCGAATACGGCCTGCTGCCGACCATGACCCTGAAGTCCGAGATCATCGGCATCCAGCAGCTGCAAAAGGGCGACACGGTCGGCTACGGCAGCCGCTTCGAGGCGCCGGGCCCGATGGCGGTGGGGGTGGTGGCCTGCGGCTATGCCGACGGCTACCCGCGCCACGCCGAGCACGGCACCCCGGTGCTGGTCGACGGCGTGAAGACCCGCCTGGTCGGCCGCGTCTCAATGGACATGATGACCGTCGACCTGAGCCCGGTCGTCAACGCCCGCGTGGGCAGCAAGGTCACCCTGTGGGGCGACGGCCTGCCGATCGACGAGGTGGCGAACGGCGCCGGCACGATCGGCTATGAATTGATGTGCGCCCTGGCGCCGCGCGTGCGCGTCCATGAAGGCCGCGTCGGAACCGACTAAACCCTATATATAAGCAATGGCAAAATCCCGAACCAGTTTCGTCTGTAACGATTGCGGCAGCGTGGCCAGCCGCTGGACCGGCCAGTGCGGCGACTGCAAGGCATGGAACACCATGACCGAGCAGGTCGAGACCGCCGGCCTGAACCGGATGTCGCAGACCCCTGGCATGCACAAGAGCCTGGCGCAGACCGCGCCGGTGCTGTCGCTCGCCGACATCGACGCGACCGACGTGCCGCGCTTCGGCACCGGCATCGAGGAATTCGACCGCGTGCTGGGCGGCGGCCTGGTCGCCGGCGGGGTGGTGCTGATCGGCGGCGACCCCGGCATCGGCAAATCGACCCTGCTGCTGCAGGCGCTGGCGAATCTCGCCACCACCCGCAACACCTTGTATGTGTCGGGCGAGGAGTCCGGCGCCCAGATCGCCCTGCGCGCGCGCCGCCTGCAGGTCGAGGCCAGGGAGCTCAAGCTCCAGGCCGAGATCCAGCTGGAGAAGATCCTCGGCACCATCGCCGACGTCAAGCCCGACGTGTGCGTGATCGACTCGATCCAGACCCTGTACTCGGACGCGCTGACCTCGGCGCCCGGGTCGGTCTCCCAGGTGCGCGAATGCGCGGCCCAGCTGACCCGGGTCGCCAAGCAGACCGGCGTGACCATCATTCTGGTCGGCCACGTGACCAAGGAGGGTTCGCTCGCCGGTCCGCGCGTGCTCGAGCACATCGTCGATACCGTGCTGTATTTCGAAGGCGATACGCAATCCAGCTTCCGCCTGGTACGGGCGATCAAGAACCGCTTCGGCGCCGTCAACGAGCTGGGCGTGTTCGCGATGACGGAAAAGGGTTTGAAGGGCGTGTCGAACCCGTCGGCCTTGTTCTTGTCGCAACACGACAGCCAGGTCCCGGGGTCTTGCGTGATGGTGACCCAGGAGGGCACGCGTCCGCTGCTGGTCGAAATCCAGGCCCTGGTCGATACCAGCCACCTGCCGAACGCGCGCCGCCTGTCCGTCGGCCTGGAACAGAACCGCCTGGCGATGCTGCTGGCGGTGCTGCACCGCCATGCCGGCATCGCCGCCTTCGACCAGGACGTGTTCATCAACGCGGTGGGCGGCGTCAAGATCACCGAGCCGGCCGCCGACCTTGCCGTCCTGCTTGCGATTAATTCATCGATGCGCAGCAAGCCGCTGCCGCGCGGCCTGGTGGTATTCGGCGAAGTCGGCCTGGCCGGCGAGATCCGCCCGGCGCCGCGCGGCCAGGAACGCTTGCGCGAGGCCGCCAAGCTGGGCTTCTCGGTGGCCGTGATTCCGAAATCGAACGTGCCGAAACAGCCGATCGAGGGCATGACCATCGTTGCGGTCGAACGCATCGACGAAGCCTTCAATAAATTACGCGAATTGGATTGAAGCTTTATAATTTGTGGTTTGTTCCATATTGGCACCACATGCTTAAAGCGTCATGACAGATCAAAGGCAATCGGCTCGCAAGATTGTGAAAGTAAAGGCGGTGCTCGCGATGGAGGGCCAGGCGCCCTTGCTCGGGAAGACTTCGGATGTGGGCGTCAACGGCGTCAGCGTTGCGGTGCAGAATCCTCTGCAGATGGGGCAGACCGGGCAGGTCAGCTTCGATTTGCTGGTCGAGGGCAAGCTGATCCCGATCGCGGCGCGCGCCCGGGTGATCTACTGTATTTTCGGCGGCGGCGAATTCAAGGTCGGATTCCAGTTTCTCAACCTGGATCTCACGGCAATGACGCAACTTTCACGCTTCCTGCGTTAATAACAACTCAACATCAAAACGAAAGCGGCGAGCGCCCTGAGGGCCTCGCCGCTTTTTCAATTTGGCCAATTGGCCATATACGCTATTCGTGATAGCGGTCGCGCAGTTTTCCCGAGCAGCCGTGGCCTTCGCAGATGGCTTCGAAGAGCACGAGCCCGGCAATACCTGCAATCACACCTGTAACAATCAAACCCAGCATGGACTTCAAACGCCGTTCGGCGAGTCCCCCGATCGATTCCGCACGCTCTGCAAGCGCGGCATGCACACGCTGAATAAATCCTCCAATCCACCTCTACATCTTCAAGCTAGCAGACGGCCAGCTATTTACAAGAGACTTTTTATTCTGTTCCGAAACATCGGTTCTGTCTGTATGTGACATGCATAAAAGCAATTCTTACGACGGCGCCAGACCTGTCATAAAGCCGTCATATTTGCTCGCTACACTGCGCAGCATCAACACCGCGTCACCACCCTTAACCAAAGTACAACAAGGACTTGATATGCGCATGAAGCAACTGCTGGCAACCCTGATCATCGGCACCTCGGCCGCTTTCGCAGGCAACGCGATGGCCGCGGACATCACCGGTGCAGGCGCTACCTTCCCGTACCCGATCTACGCCAAGTGGGCCGAGATGTACAAGAAGGCCACCGGCAACGGCCTCAACTACCAATCGGTCGGCTCGGGCGCCGGCATCAAGCAGATCAAGGCCAAGACGGTGGAATTCGGCGCGTCCGACATGCCGCTGCCGGCTGAGGAACTGAACCAGGCTGGCCTGTTCCAGTTCCCGGCCATCATGGGCGGCGTGGTCACCGTCGTCAATCTGGACGGCATCGCACCGGGCCAGCTGAAGCTGACCGGTCCGGTCGTCGCCGACATCTACCTGGGCAAGATCACCAAGTGGAACGACCAGGCGATCGCCGCCCTGAACCCGGGCGTCAGGCTGCCGGCCGAAGACATCACCGTCGTGCACCGCGCCGACAGCTCGGGCACCTCCTTCCTGTTCACCGACTACCTGTCGAAGACCAACCCCGAATTCAAGGCCAAGATCGGCGCCGGCACCGCGGTCAAGTGGGCCACCGGCGTGGGCGGCAAGGGCAACGACGGCGTCGCCGCCAACGTCCAGCGCATCAAGGGTTCGATCGGCTACGTCGAGTGGGCCTACGCCAAGAAGAACAAGATGAGCCACACCCAGCTGAAGAACCGCGACGGCGCCTTCCTGCAGCCTGACGACGACGCCTTCAAGGCCGCCGCCGCCAACGCCGACTGGGCCAAGACCCCGGGCTTCTCGGTGGTCCTGACCGACCAGCCGGGCAAGGCAGCCTGGCCGATCACCGGCGTGTCCTACATCCTGGTGCACAAGGTCCAGGAAGACGCCGCCAAGGGCAAGGAAGTCCTGAAGTTCTTCGATTACGCCTTCAAGAGCGGCGACGCCGCCGCGACCGAACTGGACTACGTGCCGATGCCCGATTCGGTCACCAAGCTGGTGCAGGATGCGTGGAAGGCGAACATGAAGGACGCTTCGGGCAAGGCGATCTGGTAATCACCCCCGTCATTCCCGCGCAGGCGGGAATCCAAGTTCTACCAGAGCTGTCGAAACGCCTGCAAACATGGCGGAATAGTGCCGGGGGCACTATTCCGCCTTCGCGGGAACGACATGCTAACGTGAATAAACAAATGAGCGCACAAGACGCCGCAGTCAACCAAGAGGCCAGCCAGGCCGCGCTGGCCGACGCCAGCCACGCCCGGCTGCGCAACACCATGCGCAAGCAGCGCATCCAGGATTTCTTCTTCCACAAGATCACGCTGCTGTTCGCCGCCTCGGTGCTGGTGGTGCTGGTCGGCATCATCGTCTCGCTGGCCGTCGGCGCCGCGCCCGCGTTCAGGGAGTTCGGCGCGCATTTCATCGCCCGCAACGAGTGGGATCCCGTCAACGACCAGTTCGGCGCCCTGATCGCCATCACCGGCACCCTGGCGACCTCGCTGATCGCGCTGCTGGTGGCGGTGCCGATCAGCTTCGGCATCGCGCTGTTCCTGACCGAAATCTGCCCGGCCTGGCTGCGCCGCCCGATGGGCACCGCGGTCGAGCTGCTGGCCGGCGTGCCCTCCATCATCTACGGCATGTGGGGCCTGTTCGTGTTCGCGCCGCTGTTCGGCGACCACATCCAGCCGCTGCTGAAAAAGACGCTCGGCGTGCTGCCCTTGATCGGCCCGATGTTCCAGGGCCCGACCATGGGCCTGGGCATCCTGACCGCCGGCCTGATCCTGGCCGTGATGATCATCCCCTTCATCGCTTCCGTGATGCGCGACGTGTTCGAGATCGTCCCCGCGGTGCTGAAGGAATCGGCGTACGGTCTCGGCTGCACCAAGTGGGAAGTGGTGCGCAAGATCGTGCTGCCTTACACGCGGGCCGGCGTGGTCGGCGGCATCATGCTGGGCCTGGGCCGCGCGCTCGGCGAGACCATGGCCGTCACCTTCGTGATCGGCAATGCCAACGAGATTTCGTGGTCGCTGTTTGCCGCGGGTAACTCGATTTCGTCGACCCTGGCGAACGAATTCGCTGAAGCCACCACGACGATGCACGTGTCCTCGCTGTTCGCACTGGGCCTGATCCTGTTCGCGATCACCTTCATCGTGCTGTCGGCCGCCAAACTGATGTTGCTGGGGATGTCCCGCAAAGAAGGAGCCAAATAAATGGAAGGCGTCATGAACCCCGTCTACCGCCGCCGCCTGCTGGGGCACCGCATCGGCATCGCGCTGTCGGTGCTGGCCATGGTGGTCGGCCTCGGCTTCCTGGCCTGGATCCTGTTCACGCTGCTGGTGCATGGCTTCGGCGCGCTCTCGCACACCCTGTTCGCGCTGGATACGCCGGCGCCGGGCAGCGAAGGCGGTATCCGCAACGCCATCGTCGGCAGCCTGCTGATGGTCGGCCTGTCGACCGCGGTGTCGACCCCGGTCGGCATCCTGGCCGGCATGTACCTGGCCGAGTACGGCCAGAACAGCAAGTTCGCCGCCGTCACCCGCTTCGTCACCGACATCATGCTGTCCGCGCCCTCGATCGTGATCGGCCTGTTCGTCTACGCACTGCTGGTGCCGCGCATGGGCCACTTCTCGGGCTATGCCGGGACGCTGGCGCTGTCGCTGATCGCGATCCCGGTGGTGGTGCGCACCACCGACAACATGCTGCACCTGGTGCCGAACAGCTTGTTGGAAGCGGCCTTCGCCCTCGGCGCGCCGCGCTGGAAAGTGGCGATGACGGTGCGCCTGCGCGCCGTGAAGGCCGGCGTCGTCACCGGCGTGCTGCTGGCCGTGGCCCGCATCTCCGGCGAGACCGCGCCGCTGCTGTTCACCGCCCTGAACAACCAGTTCTTCACCGCCGACATGAACCAGCCGATGGCCAACCTGCCGGTGGTGATCTACCGCTTCGCCATGAGCCCTTATGAAGACTGGCAGTCGCTGGCCTGGGGCGCCGCGCTGCTGGTGACCTTCAGCGTGCTGCTCCTGAACATCCTGTCGCGTACCCTGTTCCGCCAAAAGAATCCGCAATGACCACGACCAAGACCAAGACCATCGAAGTGCAGGGCCTGAACTTTTATTACGGGAAGACCCAGAGCCTGAAGAACGTCAACCTCGACATCCACGACAAGCAGGTCACGGCCTTCATCGGCCCCTCGGGCTGCGGCAAGTCGACCCTGCTGCGCACCCTGAACCGCATGTACGATTTGTATCCAGGGCAGCGCGCCGAGGGTTCCATCCTATACCGCGGCCGCAACATCCTGGAGCAGGGCGTGGACGTCAACATGCTGCGCGCCAAGGTCGGCATGGTGTTCCAGAAGCCGACGCCGTTCCCGATGTCGGTGTATGACAACGTCGCCTTCGGGGTGCGCCTGTACGAGAACCTGTCGAAGGGCGAGATGGACGAGCGTGTCGAATGGGCGCTCAAGAAAGCGGCCCTGTGGACCGAGGTCAAGGACAAGCTGAACAAGAGCGGCCTGTCGCTGTCGGGCGGCCAGCAGCAGCGCCTGTGCATCGCGCGCGGCGTTGCCGTCAAGCCGGACGTGCTGCTGCTCGACGAGCCGACCTCGGCGCTGGACCCGATCTCGACCGCCAAGATCGAAGAATTGATCAGCGAACTGAAGCGGGACTACACGATCGCCATCGTGACCCACAACATGCAGCAGGCCGCGCGCTGCTCGGACTACACCGCCTACATGTACCTGGGCGAGCTGGTGGAATTTGGCGAGACGGACCAGTTGTTCATGAATCCGGCCAAAAAAGAAACCCAAGACTACATCACCGGCCGCTTTGGGTGAGGGACTCGGCAACCTATTGCGCGGCTGCTGGCCCGGCCTGCGATGCTCGCCATACCGTAAGTATGGCTGCGCTTCTCGGCCACCCCAGCAGCCGCTCGCTACGGTTGTCGAGCCCCTCGTGAAGCTAAAGGTCTGCTGACAAGTTAATATAACGATATTCGACAGGAATAATTATGGTAGGCGATCACTCTTCTAAACAGTACGACCAGGAACTCGAAGCCATCCGCTCGAAGGTGCTGCTCATGGGCGGCATGGTGGAAACGCAGTTCGACGAGGCGCTCAACTGCTTCCGCGTCGGTAACATCGACCTGGCGGACAAGGTGATGGCGGACGACCAGGCCGTCAACCAGCTCGAAGTCCAGCTGGACGACGCCTGCAGCCACCTGATCGTGCGCCGCCAGCCGGCCGCGAACGATTTGCGCACCGTGATGGCGACCATCAAGGTGATCACCGACCTCGAACGCATCGGCGACGAGGCCGCGAAGATCGCGCGCACCGCCAAGAGCCTGCACGAGCGCGGCATGGTCAGCTTCAATCACTACGACATCGTGCGCACCATCTCGCGCAACACCGCCGACATGCTGCACGACGCCCTCGACGCCTTCGCGCGCCTGGACGGCAAGACCGCGCTGCAGATCATCGCCCGCGACGACGAAGTCGACTTCGAATTCCGCACCATCCTGCGCAACATGATCACCTTCATGATGGAAGACCCGCGCACCATCTCGTCGGCGCTGGACACGCTGTGGGTGGCCAAGGCCATCGAGCGCATCGGCGACCATGCCAAGAACATCGCGGAATACGTGATCTACGTGGCGGAAGGGCGCGACATCCGCCATTCCAAGCCGGCCGCGCTGGCCGGCCAGGCGGAAGGCTGAACCGATGGCGTCCAACACGAGCGTCCTGATCGTCGAGGATGAACCGGCCATCGTCGAGCTGGTGAGCTATTCGCTGCGCGAGACCGGCTGGGAGATCCGCACCGCCGCCAACGTGGCCTCGGCCTGGGACTCGATCGTGCACGGGCGTCCCGACCTGCTGCTGCTGGACTGGATGCTGCCCGACCAGAGCGGCCTGCGGCTGCTGTCGCGCCTGCGCGGCGACCGCGACTTCCAGGACATCCCGGTGATCATGCTGACCGCGAAGAGCATGGAAGAGGACAAGATCGCCGGCCTGAACACGGGCGCGGACGACTACGTCACCAAGCCTTTCTCGCCGAAGGAGCTGCTGGCGCGCGCCAAGGCCCTGTTGCGGCGCAAGAGCCCGCACCTGGCCGAGGCGCCGCTGAACGCGGGCCCGGTGGTGCTCGACCCGGGCAGCTGCACCGTCACCCTGGACGGGCGCCAGCTCGAGATGGGCAACGCCGAATACCGCCTGCTGAAATTCCTGATGGCCCACCGCGAGCGCGTGTTCTCGCGCAGCCAGTTGCTCGACAAGGTCTGGGGCGACGCCTCGGCGGTCGAGGAGCGCACCGTCGACGTCCACGTGCTGCGCCTGCGCAAGGCCCTGAAGGAAGCCGAAAAACTGATCAAGACGGTGCGCAGCGTGGGCTACATGCTGACCGAGAAAGAGCTGTAAGTGCAAGCCGCTCCCGACGCCACGCCGGATGCCACGCCGGACTCCGCAACCGGGGCGACGCCCGCACCCGGCGCGCCGGCGCATGCGGGCATGCATCCGCGCCTGCTGTTCTGGGTGCCGGCGCTGCTGCGCCTGAGCCTCGTGTTCGTGGCCGCCGGCATCGCATGGTGGCTGTTCGGCCTGGTGGCCGGTCTGGCGCTGGCGCTGGCGATCACCGTGGCGCTGCTGGTGGTGCAGCTGTCCTACCTGCACCAGCTGGGCGAGTGGCTGCACCATCCGCACAGCAGCCGCCTGCCGGACGGCTGGGGTTCCTGGACCGACGTCTTCGCCCGTCTGTACAGGCTGCGCCGCGACGACGAGCGCAACCAGCAAGAGCTGGCCGAATGGCTGGCACGCTTCCGCCAGGCCATGCACTTGCTGCCGGAAGGCGTGGCGATCATGGACGACGTGCTGTTCCTCGAATGGTGCAACCCGACCGCCGAGCGCCACCTGGGCCTGACCCTGGACAAGGACAAGGGCCGCCGCGTCACCAACCTGATCCGCCATCCGGAATTCATCGACTACATCATCCTCGGGCGCTACGAGCAGCCGCTGACGCTGGCGATCCGCAACCGCAAGCTGGTGGTGCAGATCATCCCGTTCGAGAACCGCCGGCAGATCCTGGTGACCCACGACGCCACCGAGACCGAGCGCATCGAAGCCATGCGCCGCGACTTCATCGCCAACGCTTCGCACGAGCTGCGCACGCCGCTGACCGTGATCGTCGGCTTCCTCGAGATCGCGCTGGCCGATCCGGGCATGGACGAGCGCACCCGGGTCGCCCACCTGAAGCTGATGACGGAGCAGGGCCAGCGCATGCAGCGCCTGATCGAGGACATGCTGACCCTGTCGCGCCTGGAGTCCGACGAGTACCCGCTCAAGCGCGAGCGGGTCGACATGCACGCGCTGGTGGAGCAGGTGGCGGGCGATGCGCGCGCCCTGTCGAACGGCCGCCACGACATCGAGTTCTCGGTCGAGGGGCCGGACGTGATGGGCAGCTGGGACGAACTGCGCAGCGCCTTCGGCAACCTGGCGACCAATGCGGTGCGCTACACGCCGGAGGGCGGGCGCATCCTGCTGTCCTGGACGCGCGGCCCGAACGAGCTGCGCTTCACGGTGGCGGACACCGGCATCGGCATCGACGCGCAGCACATCTCGCGCCTGACCGAGCGCTTCTACCGCGTCGACAAGAGCCGCTCGCGCGAGACCCAGGGTACCGGCCTGGGGCTGGCGATCGTCAAGCACGTTCTGCTTCGGCATGGCGGCAAGCTGGCGATCCGCTCGGAGGCGGGGAAGGGGAGCGTGTTTACGGCATCGCTGCCGAATACCTCCTTGCCGGGCTAGGCTTCCCTGGCCATCAACCTGACGGCCAGGGAAGCCTTGTCGTGCACATCCAGTTTTTGATAGATCCGCTGGAGGAAATTGCGGACGGTGGCAGGGGCCAGGTTCAGGCTGCGCGCCACCTCCTTGTGCGATTTTCCCTGGGCAAACAGCTTCGCCACCGCGGCCTCGCGCAGAGTCAGTCCTGAGGACGCGAGCGGCAGCGCTGTCATGAGCCACACGCTGCCGAACCGGCGCAGACGCAGTTCCACCGGCAGCGTGCTCATCGCGTAGGCGCTCCCGGTTGCTAGCCGATGCCGGACCAGAGCCGGCACCAGCGGCCCACGCCAGCCCGGGAATTCCGTGCACAGCATCTCGAACAGCCTCGGACTGCAGAAATTGAAGGCGCCCGCCGCGCTGACAATGGCGAACGGCGCCGCCTGTTCCTCGCAGCGTTGCGCCAGCGCGCGGTTGATCTGCAGCGCTTGCTGGATATGCGGCGCGAAGGATTCGATGATGGATTCGTCGGCAGGCTTGAAAGGCTGCTCGTCGCGGGCGCGGTACAAGGACAGTCCTTCGAGATAGCCGGGCACCCCGTTCGTGGTAGCGACCACCAGGCCGTTCATGTGGCGAAACCGGGTCGTGTAGTCCAATACGATGGCGACCTTCGGCGCGGAGTAGCGCTGGCGCGCATTGTAATTGCACGCGCGCCCGGGGGTGCTGGCCACGGTCGACAGCACGGTGTCGAGCTTCGATATTTCTTCCCAGTGCAGGGGCATCGACTCGGGTTCCCGAAACAGGATCGAACTGCGCACTGTCGCACTGCCACCCGCCATGTCGACGCCGATCAGGCGCGCCGTGTCGAAGCGGACCATGGACTGGAGATGGTCGAATATCGCCACTTGAAACTGGTCGATTGCCAGGGTAAGGCAATCGTCGTACAACTTCAGTAGTGCGCGGCTGACGGGATGCATGGGACCTCAGGCCAGCCGATGAAGCTGTTCCGGTTCCCACATGTCGGAGGAAACTTCGAGATGGGGAAAGTGGCCCGTCTTGACCGTCAAGATGCCCGCTTCCGGAAAGCGAAGGCGTATCGCCGGGATCGCCGTCGCAGGATCGACGAGTGGGTCGCAGGAACCCAGGACAGCCGTGACCGGGCCGCGGAACTCGACAGGCCCATCCGCACGAGGGATGAGGAAATCGTCCAGGGTCGAACGGAAGGACGCGAAATCGAAGGTCTGGCGTTCACCCAGTAGCGCGACGAAGGCATCCATTTTTTCGCGGCTCGCAGCGCCCCAGTAACAATCGAAAAGATTCCGACTCGCCAGCAATACTTCCAACAGCGCCCAGAAATTCGTGCGCGAAGGTAGTTGCCGGTAAGTGCTTAGCACCGGCGCCAGCGTTTCGGCACCCGTGCGCGCCAGCTGTGCGCGCGCCAATCCGGCGAATGCCGCCGGCACGTCGAACACGGGGGCGAGCATCACCAGGCTGCTCACGCGCGCGGGCATGCAGCGCAGCAGGTGTACAGCCAGTTCGCAGCCAAATGAACTGCTCAGCAAATGCACGGGGCCGCCAAATGCATCGGCGCAGCGGCGCAATTTGTCCTCGACCGCCCGAAGCAGCGCCGCCATCGCGTCGTCCGCCGCTGGACGCGGCTGGTCCCACCAGTCGATGTGCGCAAGGTCTTTTATCCAAAGGCGTTCCACGCGCGATGACGCGCCCGGTCCGCCGTGGAGGAAGAGTGTCGATGGGGCCTTGAGCGGGCGTTTCACTTCCTTGCCTCCAAAAACGGACATCCATCCACCGGCGTAGTGCATTTGCATCATGTTCAAAACACTGGGCGCTCGATAGACTCGAATAGCAGTCCAGGCCAGATTACCAGACCGAACCCGGCGGTTGGTGCCTGTTTTGCCACATTCCATCCGTTTGCAAGTGAATTGGGGGCGCCATGAACACTCGACATTTCTTGCTGGCCACGTTTTGCCTGTTGAGCGCTTGTGGCGGTGGTGGGGGTGGCGGCGAAAGCGCAGCGCCGGCGCCCGCAGCGAATGAACTGCTGGCCACCGAGGCCAAATTCAGCGGCATGATTAGTGCCGGCGGCACACCCGTGCAAGGCGCCGAGGTCTATTTGCCGACGCCGACTGGAACCTACAAAGCCTCAACCGACAGCGCCGGGCAATACGCCTTCAAGGTGAATGTCGCCGACTTCGGTAGCGTCAACCCGATCATGCTGGGTGTGTACAAGGATGGATACGCCGCCATGAAGTTTTTTTACACCGGTCCCCTCGCTGCTCGCACCAACTACGTCGTCGGCGCCGCCGACGGCGCCATGAAAACCCTGGGGCCTAACGAATTTACCTCCCGCCAATTCAGCGACATCATCCATTTGGGCGATGAGAATTTTTCAGGCTCGAACAATTCGCAGTTGCAGACGGCAACCCGCGGCAATGACATCATCCTGCCCCTGTTCGACTTGCCGGCCAACGCCTCTGGCAGCGCACGGACGGCGCTCGTGCGCGTCCTGATTCGCGGCCTTCAAGGGCAAGATCAGACGCAGCCAGGCTACGCGGCCCTGGTCGACAGCGCAGGCAATTATGTCGGCGCGCCGTACCAGCTGGTATCGAACTCCGATGCAGCCGGCGGGTACACCGAATATCGGATGAGCTTCAATGTTCCGGCGACGGCGCCCGCCGGAGCCATCCGTTTCGTCATGAGGACCGGGGTCAGGGGCACGGATTTTGACGACCTCGAATTCACCGGCATATCGGTGCAGCTGCAGTAGGCTACGATGCGGAGGGTGTATGAGAACGGATAACCCGGCCATCTTGCGTTGGCTAAGAGGAGGAGTAGCGCTCCTGGTTGCAATCGCAATGCCGCTGGCGCCGGCCCAGACCAGGGCGGAGCTGGAAAGCCAGTACCGTTCGACCTGCACCCCCGACTTCCTGAGCGCCAATCCGGAAATGCGCGACACCTGCAAGACGATTCGCGCCACGATCGATGCCATGGCGACGCCGGACATGCGGGCGCAGCCCGCCGCCGCACCAGGCCAGGATGCCGGCTTCGTCGACAACACGGCGCAATGCAAATGCAACCGCAAGCTGGGCAGATGCAGCGCCAGCGCATCGATCAAGTCGAAAGTGATCAGCATGCATGCTTACGGACGCTCGTCCAAGGTCGTTGTGCATGTGAGCCCACCGGCTGGGCAATGTTCGGAAGTCACCGTATTCCTTCAGGAGAGCGCGCAGCTCGGCGCGAAGCTGAACCGGGTTGGCCATCCATTGCACCGTGTGGTCACCGGACCGACCGACATCGAGTGGACAAACGGCAGCACGCCCGCGACGTCGCTGGCCTACGCGATACTTCACGAAGATACAGAGTGCTATATCTGCGAGGGAGCGGGCAGAAGCGCCGGCTCCGAGGCCGGTGTGGATCAGGAACTGAAAAGCGAGATCCGCGATTCGTACGAGATGCAATACAAGGACTGTCTCAAGGGCCGCCTGACAGGCATGGACGCCAACGTCAAAATCGCCCCCGCCTTGATGGCAAAAACTTGCGAACGTTTGCGCGAAGCCTGGGAGAGAAATCGATAGCGTGCGGGTCACGCCGGGTTTGAACGCGGGGGGCGGCTTCACCCTTGCTTAAGCCAGGCCGGGATCGACTCGGGTTACAATCCCATCTTTCCCCCTAGCTCCGGATCCATGCCGTCTCGACGCTCCCTCCTGCTCGCCCCCGCCGCGGCCCTGCTGCTCGCCGCCTGCGGCTCCACGCCTACCCAGCCGCCCACCCAGATTCCCGCCAGCCCCGCGGTGGCGCCGCAGCCGCGCCACGTCAAGATCGGCCTCGCCCTCGGCGGCGGCGCCGCGCGCGGCTTCGCCCACATCGGCGTCATCAAAGCCCTGGAAGCCCAGGGCATCGTGCCCGACTTCGTGGTCGGCACCAGTGCCGGTTCGGTGGTCGGCGCCATGTACGCCTACGGCTACAACGGCTTCACGCTGCAGAAGATGGCGATGGAGATGGACGAGGCTTCGATCTCGGACTGGGCCCTGCCTTTCTTCAGCAAGTCCTCGGGCGTGCTGAAAGGGGAGGCGCTGCAGGCCTATGTCAACAAGGCCGTGCACAACCAGCCGATCGAAAAGCTCAAGATCCCCTTCGGCGCGGTGGCCACCGACCTGAAGACCGGCCAGCCGATCCTGTTCCGGCGCGGCAATACCGGCCAGGCGGTGCGCGCCTCCTCGGCCGTGCCGAGCGTGTTCCAGCCCGTCAGCATCGCCGGCAAGAGCTATGTGGACGGTGGCCTGGTGGCGCCGGTGCCGGTGCGCTTCGCGAAAGAGATGGGCGCCGAGTTCATCATCGCCGTCAATATCTCCAGCGCCACCGAGGCCCAGGCAACGGCCAGTTCGCTTGACGTCCTGATGCAGACCTTTACCATCATGGGACAGCGCCTCAACCAGCACGAGCTGAAGGATGCCGACGTCGTCATCACGCCGGCCCTGGGCGCCATGGGCAGCGCCGATTTCAACGGCCGCAACCTGGCGGTGCTGGCCGGCGAGCAGGCCGCCGCATCGGTGATGTCGCAGCTGAAGGCACAGCTCAAGGCCAAACAGCTGAGCCCGGCGCCTACCCGATAACAACGACCACAACAAGGAAGAAGAAAATGCAAACCAAGCCCGTACTGACCCTCGAAGACGTCAAGAAGATCGCCGCCGCCGCCGAAGCCGAGGCACTGGCCAACAAGTGGAACGTGGTGATTACCGTCGTCGACGACGGCGGCCACCTGCTGTGGCTGCAGCGCCTGGACGGTGCCGCGCCGATCTCGTCCTACATCGCGCCGGAGAAGGCCAAGACCGCCGCGCTGGGCCGCCGCGAGTCGAAGGCCTACGAAGACATGATCAACAACGGCCGCGTGTCCTTCCTCAGTGCGCCGGAACTGCAGGGCATGCTGGAAGGCGGCGTGCCCATCGTGGTCGACGGCCAGACCATCGGCGCGGTAGGTGTTTCCGGCGTGAAATCGGCGGAGGACGTGCAGATCGCCAAGGCCGGCATCGCGGCCCTCGGCCTGTAATTTCCTGGCGGAACGGCAGGGGAATGTAAGGACCATGGATTGCCGGACAGGCGGATTCGCGCTATAATTCGGAAGTTTATCTACTTACTCACCTGCCGTAGCGCATACCCACTTACATCATCATTCTGTAGACCTCGCGCCCACGGTAGATCCATCGTCGCGGCGTACCCAAGGTCAGTCTGACGTGGCGCGGCTACGGCAACTTTATTGGAGAGTTGCCCTTGCCGCCATTTTTTTCTGGCCCAGCCGTCCCAGCCATCCTGGCCCTCGCAGACGGAACCATTTTCAAAGGTCATTCGATTGGAGCCATCGGTCACACGACCGGTGAAGTGGTGTTCAACACCGCGATCACGGGCTACCAGGAAATCCTTACCGACCCCAGCTATTCGCGTCAGATCGTCACCCTGACCTACCCGCACATCGGCAACCAGGGCGTGAACCCGGCCGACGTGGAGGCATCGAAAGTGCATGCCGCCGGCCTCATCATCCGCGACCTGCCGCTGCTGGCGTCGAACTTCCGCTCGACCCAATCGCTGGGCGACTACCTGAAGCAGGAAAACGTGGTCGCCATCGCCGGCATCGACACCCGCAAGCTGACCCGCATCCTGCGCGAGAAGGGCGCCCAGAACGGCGCCATCCTCACCGCCCAGCAGGGTGTCGAGCCGTCCGAAGCGCGCGCGCTGGAACTGGCGCGTTCCTTCCCGGGCCTGAACGGCATGGACCTGGCCAGGGTCGTGTCGGTGAAAGAGCCGTATGAATTCAGCGAGACCGAATGGAAGCTGGGCCAGGGCTTCGGCAAGCAGGACAATCCCCGGTTCCACGTGGTCGCCTTCGACTACGGCGTCAAGCGCAACATCCTGCGCATGCTGGCCGAGCGCGGCTGCAGGATCACCGTGCTGCCGGCGCAAGCCACCGCCGCCGAGGCGCTTGCCCTGAACCCGGACGGCATCTTCCTGGCCAACGGCCCCGGCGACCCGGCCGCCTGCGACTACGCGATCGAAGCGACGAAGCAGGTGATCGATTCGGGCATCCCGACCTTCGGCATCTGCCTCGGCCACCAGATCATGGCCCTGGCTTCCGGCGCCAAGACCGTCAAGATGAAGTTCGGCCACCACGGCGCCAACCACCCGGTGCAGGACCTGGATTCCCGCAAGGTCCTGATCACTTCGCAGAACCATGGCTTCGCGGTGGACCAGGAAACCCTGCCGGCCAACTGCCGCGTCACCCACGTCTCGCTGTTCGATGGCTCGCTGCAGGGCTTCGAGCGCACCGACAAGCCGGCGTTCTGCTTCCAGGGCCACCCGGAAGCCTCGCCCGGCCCGACCGACGTTTCGTATCTGTTCGACCGTTTCATCAGCCTCATGCAAGCTCAGGAGAAAAAATAAATGCCAAAGCGTTCCGACATTAAAAGTATCCTGATCATTGGCGCCGGTCCGATCGTGATCGGCCAGGCGGTGGAATTCGACTACTCGGGCGCCCAGGCCTGCAAGGCCCTGCGCGAAGAAGGCTACAAGGTCATCCTGGTCAACTCGAACCCGGCAACCATCATGACCGACCCGGAAACGGCCGACGTCACCTACATCGAGCCGATCACCTGGAAGGCGGTCGAGCGCATCATCGAGAAAGAGCGTCCGGATGCGATCCTGCCGACCATGGGCGGCCAGACCGCGCTGAACTGCGCGCTGGACCTGCACAAGCACGGCGTGCTGGACAAGTACAAGGTCGAGCTGATCGGCGCCTCGCCGGAAGCGATCGACAAGGCCGAGGACCGCGCCAAGTTCAAGGACGCGATGACCAAGATCGGCCTGGGCTCCGCCCGTTCCTACATCGCGCACTCGATGGACGAGTCGCGCGCGGCGCAGCGCGAACTGGGCTTCCCGGTCATCATCCGTCCGTCCTTCACCATGGGCGGCTCGGGCGGCGGCATCGCCTACAACGAAGAAGAATTCGAAGCGATCTGCAAGCGCGGCCTGGAAGCCTCGCCGACCTCGGAGCTGCTGATCGAGGAATCGCTGCTGGGCTGGAAAGAGTACGAGATGGAAGTGGTGCGCGACAAGGCGGACAACTGCATCATCGTCTGCTCGATCGAAAACCTGGATCCGATGGGCGTCCACACCGGCGACTCGATCACCGTCGCGCCGGCGCAGACGCTGACCGACAAGGAATACCAGATCATGCGCAACGCGTCGATCAACGTGCTGCGCGAGATCGGCGTCGACACCGGCGGTTCGAACGTGCAGTTCTCGATCAACCCGGCCGACGGCCGCATGATCGTCATCGAGATGAACCCGCGCGTGTCGCGTTCGTCGGCGCTGGCCTCGAAGGCCACCGGCTTCCCGATCGCGAAAATCGCGGCGAAGCTGGCGGTCGGCTTCACGCTCGACGAGCTGCGCAACGACATCACCGGCGGCGCGACCCCGGCGTCCTTCGAGCCGTCGATCGACTACGTGGTCACCAAGATCCCGCGCTTCACCTTCGAAAAATTCCCGGCCGCGGACAAGCACCTGACCACCCAGATGAAATCGGTGGGCGAGGTGATGGCGATCGGCCGCACCTTCCAGGAATCCTTCCAGAAGGCCCTGCGCGGCCTGGAAGTGGGCGTGGACGGCCTGAACGAAAAGACGCGCGACCGCGAGAAGATCGAGGAAGAGCTGGGCGAGCCGGGTCCCGAGCGCATCTGGTACGTGGGCGACGCCTTCGCCCAGGGCTTCACCCTGGAAGAAGTGCATGCGCTGACCAAGATCGATCCGTGGTTCCTCATCCAGATCAAGGAAATCGTCGACATCGAGCTGTGGCTGGATCACCAGAAGCTGGAAAGCCTGGACAAGACCGTCCTGTACAAGCTGAAGCAGAAGGGCTTCTCGGACCGCCGCCTGGCCTTCCTGATGCACGTGAAGCCGGAAGAGATCCGCAAGCGCCGCCACGAGATGGGGATCCGTCCGGTCTACAAGCGTGTCGACACCTGCGCCGGCGAGTTCGCGACCAACACCGCCTACATGTACTCGACCTACGATGAAGAGTGCGAGTCCGCGCCGACCGACAAGAAGAAGATCATGGTGCTGGGCGGCGGTCCGAACCGGATCGGCCAGGGCATCGAGTTCGACTACTGCTGCGTCCACGCGGCCCTCGCCATGCGCGAAGACGGCTACGAGACCATCATGGTCAACTGCAACCCGGAGACCGTGTCGACCGACTACGATACCTCGGACCGCCTGTACTTCGAATCGCTGACCCTGGAAGACGTGCTGGAGATCGTCGACCTCGAGAAGCCGGAAGGCGTCATCGTGCAGTACGGCGGCCAGACCCCGCTGAAGCTGGCGCTGGACCTCGAAGCCAACGGCGTGCCGATCATCGGCACCTCGCCGGACATGATCGACGCCGCCGAAGACCGCGAGCGCTTCCAGCAGCTGCTGCAGAAGCTGGACCTGCGCCAGCCGCCGAACCGCACCGCGCGCACCGAAGAGCAGGCGCTGGCGCTGGCCACCGAGATCGGCTACCCGCTGGTGGTGCGCCCGTCCTACGTGCTGGGCGGCCGCGCGATGGAGATCGTCCACGAGCAGCGCGACCTCGAGCGCTACATGCGCGAAGCGGTCAAGGTGTCGAACGATTCGCCGGTGCTGCTGGACCGCTTCCTGAACGACGCGATCGAGGTGGATGTGGATTGCATCTCGGACGGCGAGACCACCTTCATCGGCGGCGTGATGGAACACATCGAACAGGCCGGCGTGCACTCGGGCGATTCGGCCTGCTCGCTGCCGCCTTACTCGCTGTCGCAGGAGACCATCGATGAGCTGAAGCGCCAGACCTCGCTGATGGCGAAGGCCCTGAACGTGGTCGGCCTGATGAACGTGCAGTTCGCGATCCAGCGCGCGGAAGTGGACGGCAAGGTCCAGGACACCGTGTATGTGCTGGAAGTGAACCCGCGCGCCTCGCGCACCGTGCCCTTCGTCTCGAAGGCGACCGGCCTGCAGCTGGCCAAGATCGCGGCGCGCTGCATGGTCGGCCAGACCCTGGCCCAGCAGGGCATCACCAAGGAGATCGTCCCGCCGTTCTACAGTGTCAAGGAAGCCGTGTTCCCGTTCGTGAAATTCCCGGGCGTGGACACCATCCTCGGCCCGGAAATGAAGTCGACCGGCGAAGTGATGGGCGTCGGCATGACCTTCGGCGAAGCCTTCGTGAAATCGCAGCTGGCGGCCAGCGTCAACCTGCCGACCTCGGGCCGCGTGTTCCTGTCGGTGAAGGGTTCCGACAAGCCGCGCACCGTGCAGGTGGCGCGCGACCTGGTGAAGCTCGGCTTCTCGCTGGTGGCGACCAAGGGCACCGCGGCGGTGATCTCCGCCGCCGGCATCCCGGTCGCCCCGGTCAACAAGGTGCTGGAAGGCCGTCCGCACATCGTCGACATGATCAAGAACCACGAGATCGCGATGGTGGTGAACACGGTGGAGGAAAAGCGCAGCGCGATCAACGACTCGCGCACCATCCGTACTTCGGCCCTGCAGTCGCGCGTCGTGACCTACACGACCATCGCCGGCGCCGAGGCGGCGGTGCAGGGCATGCGCCACCTGGACGAGTTGCGGGTCTATGATTTACAAGGCCTTCATAAAACACTAAACTAAGCGTCAGAAGTAGTACAGTAGCAAGCATTACAGACCACACAGCTCGCGCGGCGCGCCGCGAGGGCTGTGTGGTTTTACTTTTAGATAGCGACTATAGCGACGACCATGAATACACCACTGACCAAACACGGCGCCGAACTCCTCAAGGACGAGCTGCACCAGCTCAAGACCAAGGAGCGCCGCAACGTGATCGATGCGATCGCCGAAGCGCGTTCGCATGGTGACTTGTCCGAAAACGCGGAGTACGACGCCGCCAAGGAACGCCAGGCCTTCGTCGAAGGCCGCATCGCGGAACTGGAATCCAAGCTGTCGACGGCCCAGGTCATCGACCCGGCCACCCTCGACGCCGAAGGCCGCGTGGTGTTCGCCTCCACCGTCGACCTCGAAGACCTGGAAAGCGGCCAGAAGGTGACCTACCAGATCGTCGGCATCGACGAAGCGGACCTGAAGCTGAACAAGGTGTCCGTCACCTCGCCGATCGCGCGCGCCCTGATCGGCAAATACGCCGGCGACGTGGTCGAGGTGCAGGCCCCGTCCGGCCCGCGCGAATACGAGATCCTCGAAGTCCGCTACATCTGAGGCGGGCGATGATCGCCACGCTGCGACTGCTGCTGGCGGCCCTGTGGGCGGGCAGCGTCTGGGCGGTCAGCTACCTGGCCGCGCCGAGCGCCTTCGCGGTGCTCGACAGTGCCCAGGCGGGGAACGTGGTCGGCGTGATGCTGACGCGCCTGGCCTGGTTGTCGATCGCGCTGGCGCCGCTGGTGCTGCTGCTGGTGTGGCGCTCCGGCGATCTGGATGCGCGCAGGCGGCGCTGGCTGATGTGCCTGGCATGCGGCATGCTGGCCTGCAGCCTGGCCGTCTACCTGGGCCTGCAGCCGGCGATGGCGGCGATCCGCGAAGCCGCCGGCCCGGCCGGGGTGAGGGCCTCGCCGCAGTGGGGAACGTTTGCGGCGCTGCATGGGCTGTCGCAGGTGCTGTATTTGCTCGAATCCGTTTTGGGAGCGATCCTCGTCGCCAAATCACGGTGATGTTTGCGTGGGCTCGGGGAGCCCACCCTACAGCCCATGACGTAGGGTGGGCACCCCGTGCCCACGTGTCAGCAAGACGAAAAAAAACCGGGGCAGGCCCCGGTTGATTTTTTGAAGCAGCGCAGAATTTGTTCGACGCGCTCGTGTGCGCGTCTCACTTCAGCGCATTCTTCTTGCTGCTGGCCTGGCGCGTTTTGGCGCGCTTGATGTTGCCGCCCTGGGTCACGCGTTCATTTCCCTTCAGCAAGATCTTGGTGACGCTCGGCTTCTTGGTGCCGCTCGGGCTCGGCTTGACGATGGTGACTTCGCGCATGCCCTTGCCGGCCTTGGCCGTACGTTCCTTGACCGCTTCCTTCTTCGGGCGATACAGGACAAGCAGTTTGCCGATATGCTGTACCGGCGCGGCTTCGAGTTCCTCGCAGACCTGCTCGTAGATGGCGATGCGCGCTTCGCGGTCGTCGCCGAGCACACGTACCTTGATCAGGCCGTGTGCGTCCAGGCTGGACGAGATTTCTTTTTTGACGGACTCGGTCAGGCCGGCTTCGCCGATCATGACGACAGGGCTGAGCCCGTGAGCTTCCGCACGGAGGGCCGCGCGCTCGGCCGGTGTAAGTTTGATCATAATGGTTCTTTTTTGATGTACCTAATAAAAGCAGTATTTTACGCGAATGGCCAAGAACAAATTCAATAAAAACTGGATACACGACCACATTAACGACCCTTATGTCAAATTGGCACAGAAAGAGGGTTACCGTGCGCGTGCAGCCTACAAGCTGAAAGAGATCGACGAGGCCGAGAAGCTGATCAAGCCGGGCCAGGTGATCGTCGACCTCGGCTGCACCCCGGGCAGCTGGGGCCAGTACACCCGCCGTAAGCTGTCGGGCGGCGAGGAAGGCGGCATCAAGGGCACCATGATCGGTCTCGACATCCTGCCGATGGAGCCGATCGCCGGCATGCACTTCATCCAGGGCGACTTCCGCGAGGACGCGGTGCTGGACCAGCTGGCCGAGATCCTCGGCGAGCGCCAGGCCGACCTGGTGCTGTCCGACATGGCGCCGAACCTGTCCGGCATTCCGACGGCGGACGCAGCGCGTATGGAGCATTTGATCGAAATCGCTATTGAGTTCTCTCAAGCGCACCTCAAGCCGTCCGGCGCATTGTTAGTAAAATGCTTTAAGGACATGGGGTTTACGCAAACCGTTGAGCTCTTCCGCAAGGAATTCAAGGTGGTCAAACAGATCAAACCCAAAGCAAGCCGCGACAAGTCGTCCGAAATTTTCCTGCTGGGCCGCGGCCTCAAGCATCCTGCATAGCGAAAAATGCAGATTATTCACGGTCTCGCCCTTGATATTCGGCCGTATAACCGCACATCGACCAATGTATGGTTTGCATGGGTGTTTATTCGTGCGCGCCGGAAATAAAAAACCGTTATAGTGACGGGACAAAGCTTCACGAGCGGGCGTGCGTGGCACCGCCTGCTTATTGCGGTAAAATCCGCGTTTGAAACAATGGGAAAAGATGCGTCCGCATCAGAGGAGTTTTCGTGAATAATATGTTTTCCAAATCCGCCATCTGGGTGGTCGTCGCGCTGCTGTTGTTCATGCTGTTCAAGCAGTTCGACAACCACAACGTTGCGGGCGGCAGCAAGACGATTGCTTATTCCGAGCTGCTCGATGATGTGCAGGCGAAACGCATCAAGGACGTCGTGATCGAGGGTTCGAACATCACCGCGACCCGTCAGGACGACAGCAAGGTCCGCGCCACTGCGACCATGCTCGACCGCGGCCTGATCAAGGACCTGCGCGACAACAACGTACGTTTCGACGTCAAGCCGCCGGAAGAGCCTTCCTTCCTGCAGCAAGTCTTCATTTCCTGGTTCCCGATGCTGCTGCTGATCGGGGTCTGGGTGTTCTTCATGCGCCAGATGCAAGGCGGCGGCAAGGGCGGGGCTTTCTCGTTCGGCAAGTCGAAGGCGCGCATGATGGACGAAACCAATAACACCGTCACCTTCGCCGACGTCGCCGGTTGCGACGAAGCCAAGGAAGAAGTCGCCGAGATCGTTGACTTCCTGAAGGACCCGACCAAGTTCCAGAAGCTGGGCGGACGTATCCCGCGCGGCGTGCTGATGGTCGGTCCTCCGGGCACCGGTAAAACCCTGCTGGCGCGCGCCATCGCCGGCGAAGCCAAGGTGCCGTTCTTCTCGATCTCCGGTTCCGACTTCGTCGAGATGTTCGTCGGCGTGGGCGCCTCCCGTGTCCGCGACATGTTCGAGAACGCCAAGAAGCATTCGCCATGCATCATCTTCATCGACGAGATCGACGCCGTCGGCCGCCACCGTGGCGCCGGCATGGGCGGCGGCAACGACGAGCGCGAACAGACCCTGAACCAGCTGCTGGTCGAGATGGACGGCTTCGAAGCCTCCTCGGGCGTGATCGTGATCGCCGCCACCAACCGCGCCGACGTGCTCGATAAAGCGCTGCTGCGTCCGGGCCGTTTCGACCGCCAGGTGATGGTGGGCCTGCCGGACATCCGCGGCCGCGAACAGATCCTGAACGTGCACATGCGCAAAGTGCCGATCGGCACCGACGTGAAGGCCGACATCCTGGCCCGCGGCACCCCGGGCTTCTCCGGCGCCGACCTGGCCAACCTGGTCAACGAAGCCGCCCTGTTCGCCGCGCGCCGCAGCAAGCGCCTGGTCGAGATGGCCGACTTCGAGGACGCCAAGGACAAGATCTTCATGGGCCCGGAACGCAAGTCCATGGTCATGCGCGAGGAAGAGCGCCGCAACACGGCTTACCACGAGTCGGGCCACGCCGTCATCGCCAAGCTCCTGCCGAAGGCCGATCCGGTGCACAAGGTCACGATCATGCCGCGCGGCTATGCGCTGGGCCTGACCTGGCAGCTGCCGGAACATGACAGCCTGTCCGGCTACAAGGACAAGATGCTGGAAGAAATCTCGATCCTGTTCGGCGGCCGCATCGCCGAAGAGATCTTCGTCGGCCAGATGTCGACCGGCGCCTCGAACGACTTCGCCCGCGCCACCAAGCTGGCCCGTTCGATGGTGACCCGCTTCGGCATGTCCGAGAGCATGGGCGTGATGGTCTACGAAGACGATCCGAACGAAGGCTTCTTCGGCGGCTCCGTCAAGACCATTTCCGAGGCGACCCAGCAGAAGGTGGACGCCGAGATCCGCGCCATCCTCGACAGCCAGTACACGCTGGCGCGCCGCCTGCTGGAAGAGAACCGCGACAAGGTCGAGATGATGACCAAGGCCCTGCTCGAGTGGGAAACCATCGACGCCGAGCAGATCAACGAGATCATGGCCGGCCGCGAGCCGACTCCGCCGAAGTCGGTCCAGCTGACCAAGCGTCCGTCGAGCGGCGGCGATTCGGGCGGCGTGGCGACCAACGCCCCGGCCCCGGCCTGATCGACGGCTGAGCCCCTTATAAAAGGCACCCTGCGGGGTGTCTTTTTTTCTGTTTCAAATAAGCTTTTTTATCATGCACCAGTATCTGCAATGCGGCCGTTTCGGCTTCAAGCTCGCCCAGCGTCCGCTGGTGATGGGCATCCTCAACGTCACCCCCGATTCCTTCTCCGACGGCGGCCGCTACCAGGCCCTCGAGTTCGCCATGGAGCGCGCCGAGCAGATGATCAAGGATGGCGTCGACATCATCGACATCGGCGGCGAATCGACCCGTCCCGGCTCGCCCAGCGTGACGGTGCAGGAAGAACTCGACCGGGTCATGCCCGTCATCTACGCCCTGCGTGAACTCGGCCATGCGCTGTCGATCGACACCTGCAAGCCTGAAGTGATGCGCGAAGCCATCATCGCCGGGGCCGACATGATCAACGACATCAACGGTTTTTGCGCGCCCGGGGCGGTCGAGGCGGTGGCCGGCAGCGACGTCGGCCTGTGCATCATGCACATGCAGGGCACGCCCCAGGACATGCAGGCCCAGCCGGTCTACGGTGACGTGGTGGGGGAGGTGAGCGCCTTCCTGCGCGCGCGCGTGGAGGCCTTGCGGGCTGCCGGCGTTGCACAGGAGCGCATCACGATCGATCCGGGATTTGGCTTTGGCAAGACTGTCGAGCATAATGTCGCATTGCTTCGTGGTATCAATCAGATGCAGCAGGCACTGGGCCTGCCGGTGTTGGCGGGCCTGTCGCGCAAGTCGATGATCGGCGCCTTGACCGGGCGCCCGGTCGACCAGCGCCTGGCAGGCAGCCTCGGCGGCGCGTTGGCTGCGGTAGCACAGGGCGCCCGCATCGTGCGGGTCCATGATGTGGCGGAGACGGTGGACGCACTGAAGGTGTGGAACGCCGCAACCTCCGGCGCTTGAAGAACAACTGAACATAAGAGAACGATATGGCACGCAAATATTTTGGTACGGACGGCGTACGTGGCCTGGTGGGCGTGGCCCCCATCACCCCCGATTTCGTGATGCGCCTCGGCTATGCGGCCGGCAAGGTGCTGGCCAAGGGCAGCACCGGCGCCAGCGGCCGTCCCACCGTGCTGATCGGCAAAGACACCCGCATCTCCGGCTACCTGCTGGAAGCATCGCTCGAGGCCGGTTTCTCGGCCGCCGGCGTCGACGTCATGCTGGCCGGCCCGATGCCGACCCCGGCCATCGCCTACCTGGTCCGCGCGCTGCGCCTGCAGGCCGGCGTGGTGATCTCGGCCTCGCACAACCCCTTCCAGGACAACGGCATCAAGTTCTTCTCCGAGCACGGCACCAAGCTGCCGGACGCGGTGGAACTGGCCATCGAGGAAGCGATCGACCAGCCGATGGGCTGCGTCTCGTCCGAGAAACTGGGCCGCGCGACCCGCCTGCGCGACGCCCAGGGCCGCTACATCGAATTCTGCAAGAGCACCTTCCCGAACGAGCTGGACCTGCGCGGCATGAAGATCGTGGTCGACTGCGCCCACGGCGCCGCCTACGCCATCGCCCCGCACGTGTTCCACGAACTGGGCGCCGAAGTGATCGAGCTGGGCACCAAGCCGGACGGCTTCAACATCAACGACGGCGTCGGCGCCACCGCCCCCAAGGCCATGGCCCAGGCCGTGGTCGAGCACGGGGCCGACCTCGGCATCGCGCTGGACGGTGACGCCGACCGCCTGATCATGTGCGACGCCAACGGCCGCCTGTACAACGGCGACGAGCTGCTCTACGTGATGGTGCGCGCGCGCATGGCCACCGGCAAGGTGGATGGCGCAGTCGGCACCCTGATGACCAACATGGCCCTCGAAGTCGCGTTCAAGGAAATGGGCGTGGGCTTCGCGCGCGCCAAGGTCGGCGACCGCTACGTGCTGGAAATGATGCAGGAGAAGGGCTGGCTGTTCGGCGGCGAAGGCTCGGGCCACCTGCTGGCCCTGGACAAGCACTCGACCGGCGACGGCATCGTATCAAGCCTGCAGGTGCTGTCGGCGCTGCGCCGCAGCAACCAGGGCCTGGCAGAGTGCTGCAAGGAACTGGTGCTGTTCCCGCAGACCCTGATCAACCTGCGCGTGAAGCCGGGCTTCGACTGGACGAAAAACGAAGCCGTGGTGGCCGAGAAGGAAGCCGTCGAGCGCGAGCTTGGCGAGCGCGGCCGCGTGCTGATCCGCGCCTCCGGCACCGAGCCGCTGGTGCGCGTCATGGTCGAGGCCAAGGAAGCGGAGCTGGCCGAGAGCATGGCCAAGCGCATCGCCGCGCGTTTCGAGCTTTGATGCCGCTTCGCCGGACGACGGGCGTTCATTGACGCTTGCGGGCCGGCGGAGTATGATGGTTTTATCGGAGTGTAGCGCAGCCCGGTAGCGCACCTGGTTTGGGACCAGGGGGTCCAAGGTTCGAATCCTTGTACTCCGACCATCATCTTTGAATGCGGGCTGTCCTCGACGGCCCGTTTTCTTTTCATCTCGACAGCCTCGCTGTCGTCTTTCTGCCCATAGCTCAGTTGGATAGAGCATCAGCCTTCTAAGCTGAGGGTCGCTGGTTCGAACCCAGCTGGGCAGGCCATCCGCATTCGTTTCCTTCCTGCTAGCGAACGCCCCTGCTGGAGCGTCCATGCTAGTGTCAATTCCGACAACATCATCGGATGACACCAGGAGGATACGCATGCCATTTTGCCGATTGACACGGTCCGCCGCCGCGGGGGCCGCCGCTGCCATGCTGGCGGTGCTGACCATATCGCTCGCCCTTCCCGCGCGCGCCCAGCAACCGGCCACGTCGACGTCGACACCGGATGGCGAAGTGTTCGCACTCAAGCTGCCGGCCGCCGCCACCCCGGCGGCAAACGAGGCAAGCGGTACCGTCCAGTTCATCGGCACCGCCACCGTCCTGATCCGCTACCAAGGCTTCACCATCCTTACCGACCCCAACTTCCTGCACAAGGGCGACCACGTGCACCTGGGCTATGGGATCAGCGCCGAGCGCCTGACCAATCCGGCGATCGAACTCGACAAGCTGCCGGCTATCGACTTCGTGGTGCTGTCGCACATGCACGAAGACCACTTCGACAAGCTGGTGCAGGAAAAGCTGCCGAAGGACACGCCCATCGTCACGACGAAGGAATCGGCGGCTTCGCTCGAGAAACTCGGTTTCACGCGCGGCATCGGACTGGGGAAATGGGACCAGGTCGAGGTCGAGAAGGGCGAGTCGCGCATGCGCCTCACCGCCGTGCCGGGGCGCCATGGCAAGGCCGGCATGCAGGCGCTGCTGCCCAGCGTGATGGGCTCGATGCTGGACTTCGGCCCGAACAAGGCGGCCCCGACCTACCGCATGTACATCAGCGGCGATACGCTGGTCTACGACGACCTGAAGAACATCCCGCAGCGCTTCCCCGGCATCGACCTGGCCCTGCTGCACCTCGGCGGCACCCGCATCCTCGGCGTGTTCAAGGTCACGATGGACGGCAAGGACGGCGTGCAGCTGCTGCAGATCATCCGCCCGCAGCATGCGATTCCCATCCATTACAACGACTACGACGTGTTCAAGTCGCCGCTGGCGGACTTCGCGCGCGAAGCGAAGGCGGCCGGGCTGGAGGAACAGGTGAGCTATCTCGCGCACGGCGAGACCTATTCCTTCAAGCCCAGGACGCGCTGATCATTCCTGCTCTTCGGTGCGCGGCGCGAGCGTCGCGTCCTTTTCGCCATGCGGCGGCGGCGGGGCTTTCGCCGGGACGCGGGCCGCCGCCGGCGCGGCATCCTCGTCGAAGGGCCAGCCGGTATAAGGCGCCACTTCGCGCTGGAATTCGTGCGGCATCACGATCGGCACCTGCAGGCACACGCTCTGGGTCGGCAGGACCTCCATCCAGTCGCGCACCAGTTCCTTGTAGGCGATGCCGACCGGACGGATCTTGCGGTCCAGGTCGAACAGGCCGAGGGCGTTGACGTTGCCGTTGTTCTCGCGCAGCGCGGTGTCCCAGTCGACCTGGTCGGTGAGCGAATACCAGGTGAAGCCGACCAGCGGCACGCCGTTGTTGCGCACGCGGAGCACATTGGCCCATTCCTTGCGCAGCCATTGCACGGCTTCGTCGCCGCGTGGGCCCTGGACCAGGTTGGTCTCGGTGTGCATCACGGGCAGGCGGTAGCGGTTGTAGTACTGGTGGGTAATGACCGCGTAGCCGAAGATCTCGCCGGCCGAGCGCGTCAGGCCGTCGGCCGAGACGTAGTGCTCGTTGGTCTGGTAATAATCGTTGCCCATGATGCAGTGGTGCTTCAGATTATTATTCAGGAAGAAGTGGTACTCCTCGCGCGTCATGCCATTGTCCAGCATGTACTCGTACATCTCGGAATCGACGCGCCGGCCGTAATTGAGGTCGAGCGACAGGAAGCGCCGTGCATTGTAGAGTTCGGCCGGGCCGATGGCCGCCGGGCTTTCGGCATGGAAGTATTCGGTCGACTCGCTCTGGATGAACAGGGCGTCCGGGCGCACCTGCAGGATCGCGTGCATGGCCAGGATATTGGCCTTGACGATGTTCTTCATCGCCGTGACGAAGCCCCGGTCGCTCGTCATCTGCTCGTTCCACCAGCCGTAGAGGGCCGAGAACAGTGCGCAGATCGACATCTCGTTGATCGGCGTGTAAAGCTGCAGCCAGGGATAGCGCCGCGCGAACACGCCGGCGTAATCGGCGAACAGCTCGGGGAAGTCGGGATTCTGGAAATTGCCGATCCAGTCCGGTACCCCGAAGTGGCAGAGGTCGACGATGGAAGCGATGTTGCGCTTGCGCAGATCGTTGAACACCAGGTCGGCAAACTCCCAGTCGTAGCGCTTGGGGCCGAGCCAGGTCTTGTGCAGCGGCGGACCGTAGCGCAGCACCTTCAGGCCGAGCTCCTCGACCAGGTCGAAATCGGTCTTCCAGTGCTTGTAGTGGCCGCACTTTTCCAGTTCGTCCATGCGGACGCGTCCATGCTCGATGGTCGGGTTGCTGTTTTCGATACCGGTGGCAAAGATAAATCCGGGTGACATTCACCCTCCTTTCATCTTGAACGCGTCGTTTTCATTGTAGCCCGGTTAAGATTTTCCGTTCCGAACCGTGCGCGCGTCCTTACTGCCGAGTGATAAGCTATGTAACACTTAGACAATATTTCCTACCGCCACCTAATCTCAGCATGTCCACGCTCACCGCGATCCCGACCGCCGGTCCGCGCGCGCCCGCCACGCTCGCGCCAGCCAACCGCCGGCTTGCCTGGGGCCTGCTGGTCTCGTTGCTGCTGCATGCGCTGCTCTTGTTGCTGCAGTTTGGCGTCCCGGGCCTGCGGGCGGGGGCGGGTGGGCCTTTGACGGTGGTGCTGACGCCTGCACAGGTGCCGCCGGCGCCGGCCTTGCCACCTGTGCCACCTGTGCCGCCTGTGCCGGCGCCGGTGTTGCCGCCGCCATCTGTCGCACCGCCTATGCCGGGTGTTGCGGTTTCGCCGCCCGCACCGGCCGCGGCTGCGCCTGCGCCGGCGCCGCGCCGCGGCTTTACCCTGCGCGATCCGGTACCGGTCTTGCCTGCGCCGGCGGCGCCCAAGCCTGCGCCGCCGGCGCGCCGCGTCCTGCGGCGGCGACCCCGTCCGCGGCCCCAGCCGCCAAAGGAAACCCTGCACACCGAGGTAATCGCCCGGCAGATGAGCGCGGATCCCAGCTTCGTGCTGCCGCCGCCCGAACTGCCGGCCCTGGCGGAGATACCGGAAGCGGCTGAAGAGAAGGCTGATCCGGCGCCGCAGCTGGTCCGGCAGGCGGAAGAAGAGGAGGCTGCACGCGTGCTGGCGCAGCAGCGTGCGGACGAGGAAGCGAAGCGCCTTGCCGAGCTACAGCGCACCGAAGAGCTTGCGCGCCAACAAATGGCGGCGCAGGCTTTGGCCGAACAGCAGCGAACCGAGGAACTGGCGCGGCAGCAGCTGGTCGAACAGCAGCGTGCCCAGCAATTGGCCGAGCAGCGCCGTTCGGAAGAGCTAGCCCGTCAGCAGCTTGCCGAGCAGCAGGATAGACAATTGGCCGAGCAGCGCCGTGCGGAAGAGTTCGCGCGCCGGCAACTGGCTGAACAAAGCCATTCGGAGGAGCTTGCCCGTCAGCAGCTGGCCGAACAGCAGCGTGCCCAGCAGTTGGCCGAGCAGCGCCGCATCGAGGAACAGGCGCGCCAGCAGCTGGCCGAACAGCAGCGTGCCCAGCAGTTGGCCGAGCACAGCCGCATCGAGGACCAGGCGCGCCAGCAGCTGGCCGAGCAGCAGCGTGCCCAGCAGTTGGCTGAGCAGCGCCGCATCGAGGACCAGGCGCGCCAGCAGCTGGCCGAACAGCAGCGTGCACAGCAGTTGGCCGAGCAGCGCCGCGCCGAAGAGCAGGCCCGCCGGCAGCTGGCTGAACAACAGCGGGCCCAACAGCTCGCCGAGCAGCGCCAGGCCGACGAGCGCGCCCAGCAGGCCGCCGCACGCCAGCGCGCCGAGGAACTGGCGCGCCAGCAGGCGGCGGAGTCGGAGGCGGCGCGCCGCCTGGCCCGCCAGGATGCGGCGCCCGGCTTGCCGTCTTCGGATGCCGGCGGCGGCCTTGCGCGTGCCGACCGCGCGGCGGGATCGGGTGCTGGCGCCGGCCTCGAACCGGGCGGCGGGCAGGGCGCGGGCGCCGGTGCGCGCGGCTTGTCCGGCAAGGATTTCGGTTCGCGCGCGCGCGAGCTGTTGCGCGGCATCGACGTCGCCAGGGCCGTGCCGCCGGCCATGCGCGCCGCCGAGCAGGCCCGGCAGGCGGTAAGGCGCGCGCTGGCCGACGCCGCGCGCCGCGACGTGCCGCTGCGCCTCTACCTCGACAGCGTGCGCCAGAAGATCGAGCGCAACGCCATCGTGAGCCAGGCCCAGCTGTCCAGCGGGGCGGTGCATACCGACCCCGTGGTCAGCATCGCCATCCGCAGCGACGGCAGCATCGAGGACGTGACCATCCTGCGCTCCAGCGGGCGTCCGGACATCGACGAGGTCGTGCGCCGGATCGTCAACCTGAATGCGCGCTACTCGGCCTTCCCGGCCAACGTGGCCGCCAACTACGACGTGATCGAATTGCGCCGGGTCTGGACCTTCGCCGAGGTCCTGCGCCTGGTGGAAGAAGTGCGCTGAGTGCCTGCTAGAAAGCTATCGGGGACTCACTGCTGACCTGAACCTGCCGTTTGACGTGCGCCAAAGCCATTCCGGGTAGGGGGCTTACCCTGACTCTGATCGCCAGAGGCTGGCAGCACATTTCGACGGGCAACACATGAACGCTTCCAATACGCAATTTCTGGCACGCGCCTACCGCGCCGTGCTGGCGGCGGCCTTCGCATTTGCACTTGCGGGCTGCGCATCCTCCATCCATTTCCGCTCGCAGGACGGGGCTGGTGCGGACGAACCCGCGCCGCCGACGGAAATGATCACCGAAAAGCTGATCGCCGCCGAGCGCCAGCAGCACCGGGAACAGGCGAACGTGGAGCTGGAAAACCTGCTGGTGCCGAATCCCCCGCCTTACGCCATCGGCAGCGGCGACGTGCTCTCCATCGTAGTGTGGGATCACCCCGAGCTGGCCGGCAATGCCATGAACACGGGCTCGCTCGCGGCCGACCCCAGCGGCGCCAACACCGCGCCGCCGGGCTTCGTGGTCGACCACCTGGGGCGCATCCAGTTTCCATTGATCGGCATGGTCGGCGTCGACGGCAAGACCGAGGAACAGGCGCGCGCGCTGCTGACCGCGAAGCTGGCCAAATACCTGGCCAATCCCAACGTCACCCTGCGCGTGCAGTCCTATCGCAGCAAGCGCGTGTACATCGACGGCGAGGTCAAGTCGCCCGGACTGCAGGCCATCAACGACATTCCCATGACCCTGGTCGAGGCGATCAACCGTTCCGGCGGCCTGCTGCCCAGCGCCGACCAGAGCCGCATCGTGCTCGAGCGCGGCCAGCAGCGTTATCTGCTGAGCCTGCGCGACCTGGTGCAGAAGGGCATCAACCCCGGCATGGTGATGCTGGCCCCCGGCGACGTGGTCCGCGTGCATTCGCGCGACGAGAGCAAGGTCTTCGTCTCCGGCGAAGTCCTGACCCCGAAGGCCCTGACCATGCACGACGGCCGCCTGACCCTGAACGAGGCGCTGGGCGAGAGCGGCGGCATCAGCCCCCTGAGCGGCGATGCGCGCCAGGTCTACGTGGTGCGCAAGACGCCCGAGCGCACGCGCGTGTTCCAGCTCGACGCCCGCGTCGCGGGTTCGCTGGCGATGGCCGAGTCCTTCGAACTGCAGCCGAAGGACATCGTCTACGTGGCGGCGTCGCCGCTGGCCAACTGGAACCGCAACCTGAGCCTGCTGATCCCCGGCGCGCTGACCTCGGCGGTGACCGCAACCAACCGGCCGTGAAGTAAACAGGAGCACGAACATGAGTACCCCCGGTGAGCCGCATCCCCTGACCCCTGTCGTCCGTACCCCGCCCATCGCCAGCGTGCCTTTCGATCCACGCGCGGTCGGCGGGCCGGCCGAAGAACCTGTCTTCGACCTCAAGGGCTATCTCCACACCTTCTACGACAACCGCTGGCTGATCGGCGGCATCACTGCCTTCATCACCCTGGTGGCGGTGCTCTACGCCCTGGTCGCCATGCCGGTGTTCGAGGCCAACCTGATGATCCACGTCGAGGAGGAGAGCCCGAACGCGTCGAAGAACATCCTCAGTGAGGCGTCCTCGCTGTTCGAAACCAAGAAGGCGGCGATCGCGGAGATGGAGCTGCTGCGCTCGCGCATGGTTGTTTCGCGCGCGGTCGACAACCTGCAGCTCTACATCGACGTGCAGCCCAAGTACTTCCCGATCGCCGGCTTCTGGTTCGCCAACCAGAACGGCAATGCGCTGTCCGAACCGGGCCTGTTCGGCTACGGCGGCTACGTCTGGGGCGCGGAGAAGGCCGAGGTCTCGGTGTTCGAGGTGCCCGAAGCCTGGCTGGGGCGCGAATTCGCGCTCACCGCGCTCGGCAACGGACGCTACCGCTTTTCCGGCGGCGGCCAGCGCATCGTCTTCGACGGCAACGTCGGCCTGCGCTACCGCGTGCCGACGCCGGACGGCGTGATCGAGCTGAAGGTCGACCGCATGGTGGCGAACGCCGGCGCGCGCTTCCGCCTGCGCCGCATCTCGCGGGTGGCGATGATCCAGGCGATCCAGACGGCGCTCGTCATCACCGAGCAGGGCAAGCAGTCGGGCGTGATCGAGGTCAAGCTGCAAGGCGAAAACGCGCGCCGCACCCACACGCTGCTGAGCGAGATCGGCCGCGAATACATGCGCCAGAACCTGGCCCGCAAGACCGAGGAGGCGGAGAAGTCGCTGGCCTTTCTGAACCAGCAGCTGCCGATCCTGAAGCGCCAGCTCGAGCAGGCCGAGGACCGCTACAACCAGTTCCGTAACGAGCACGGCACCGTCGACCTGCAGGAAGAGGCGCGTATGAGCCTGGCGCAGGCGGCGGCGGCCCGCGCCCGCCGCATCGACCTGATCCAGAAGAAGACGGAGTTGATGGCGCGCTTTACCGAAGACCACCCGATCGTGCAGGCCATCAACCGCCAGCGCAAGGAGGTCGAGACCGAGATCGACGAGGTCAACGCCCGCATCAAGTCCCTGCCGGTGCTGGAACAGGATGAGGCGCGCCTGACCCGCGACATCAAGGTCAACACCGACCTCTACACGGCGCTGTCGAACACCGCCCAGCAACTGCGCCTGATTTCCGTGGGCCGCGTCAGCAATGTACGCATGGTCGACGCCCCGGTGCCGCCGGAGAAGCCGCTCAAGCCGAACCGGCCGCTGATCGTCGCGCTGGCCGTCGTCACCGGCCTCTTTCTCGGCACCCTGATCGCCTTTGCGCGCAAGGCCATGATGGGCGGGATCGACGATCCGCAAAAGATCGAACGCCTGCTGCACGCCCGCGTGGTCTACGCCACCATTCCGCACAGCAGCAACCAGGACAAGCTGATGCGCAAGGCCAGGGGCGACGGCGGTCCGCTGCCGCTGCTGGCCCGCATCATTCCCGAGGACGCCGCGGTCGAGAGCCTGCGCAGCTTCCGCGCCGCGCTGCAGTTCGCGATGCCGCACTTCCGCAATAACATCGTGATGTTCGCCGGGCCCACCCACGGCCTCGGCAAGTCCTTCGTCTCGGCCAACTTCGCGGCCGTGATGGCGGCCAGCGGCAAACGGGTCCTGCTGATCGACGCCGACATGCGCAACGGCCAGCTGCACCGCTACTTCAGCGTGAAGCGCGAGCGCGGCCTGTCGGACGCCATCCTGGGCAAGAAGCGCGTCGACGAAGTCATCCGCCACGACGTGGTGGAGAACCTGGACTTCGTGCCGACCGGCGAGCTGCCGGCCAACCGCTCGGAATTCCTGCTGCACCTGAACTTCGGCAGCATGCTCGAGCAGGTCAGCGCCCATTACGACCTGGTGCTGATCGATCCGCCGCCGCTACTGGCGGTCGCGGATGCCCTGATCATCGGCGCGCATGCCGGGGCCGTCTTCATCGTCGCGCGTTCGGGACGGACCAACGAGTCGGAAATCCACGAATCGATCAAGCGCCTAAACCACGCCGGCATCTCGCCGCAGGGCGTGCTGTTCAACGGCCTGGCGCCGCGGCTTGGCACCTATGGCGCCTACAACCGCTTCGGCGCGGCGGGGCAGATCGGATTTTCGGCAAGCTGAGCTCCGGCGCGACAGCGTAGAGAGAGCCGGCCTGATGTCAGGCCGGCTTTTTTTCGTCCTGTCGCGTCCCTTGCGTGTACGGACAAACCGGCGCCAGGCAAGGATGCCAGGGGGAAAGGCGAGGGCGGGCGGAGAAGGGACCGGAAACGCAGCGGCGCGTCCGACCAGATGATGGGACGCGCCGCCAAAGAGCAAAACCGGCTTATTCGGCCGAGGCGGATACGATGGCCGGACGAACACGCTGCGGCTGCACGGCGTTCTTGATCGCGCGGCGCAGGCGGAAGGTATGGGACTCGAACAGCCGGTATGAGACGTAGGCGGTGCCGAGCAGGGCCAGCAGCATGCCGAAGTAGACCGCATAGTCCAGCGGGGCGTCGACGGCCAGCTTGCTGCGGCCGAATTCCTGCAGGCCGAAGTAGCGCAGCAGCTTGATGGTCGGGATGTGGATCACGTACAGGGTGAAGGAGAACTCGGACAGCAGGTGCGCCACTTTCGCCAGCCCCTGGTTGAACGCGGAACGCAGGATCAGCGGGCGCTGCAGCGAAGCCAGGATGAAGAGCAGCGGCAGGCTGTAGACCAGGTCCTGGAGGAAGGAATCGAAAGTCAGGTCGTCGTTGCTGCCATGGATGCGGAACCAGACCGAGCAGCCCAAGCCGATTGCCACCAGGGCCAGGCGCAGGCCGTTGCCGCACTCGATGCGCACGCGCGAGAACAGGGCGCCCAGCAGCCAGAGGGTGAAGTAGAGGGTGATGGCCTGCGGCAGGGCGCCGGCGATCAGCACCAGGGCGGTGGCGGCGGCCAGCTGGCGCAGGCGGCTGCGGCTCATGAAGACGAACAGCAGCAGCGGGAACTGGATGTAGTACCAGGTTTCGTTGGCCAGGCTCCACAGCGCGTAGTTGCCGCCGAAGTTCTTCACCAGCACCGTCTGCAGGCCCAGCAAGTTGCCGACGAAGGCGGTGGCCGAGTATTCGTTGGCGGCCGCGAAGTCGGCGCTGCCCGGATCGGCGTCGGCGATGAAGATGCCTACCGCCAGCATGAAGCACATCGCCGGCACCAGCACCGTCCACAGGCGGGTGGCGCGGTCGATCGCATACGAGAGCAGGGCGCCGGGCTGGCCGATGCGGTTGAGCAGGCTGCCGCCGACCAGCCAGCCGCTGATCAGGAAGAACACCACCACCGCCTGGTGCGCGAAGCCGGTGGCGAAGGCCAGAAGCTGGTAGTACAGGGGCGGGTCGATCATCGCTTTTAAACCGGGAAACATCTCGGAGCGCAGGTGCGCGGCTGCGACCTGCAGCGCGGCCAGGCCGCGCATCAGCGAAATCAGCAGGGAGTGGACGGAGTTGCTGTCCAGCTGGCTCTGTCGCTGCCACTGGATCTTGGGAAGGATGGTGCTGCTCATGATGTCTCCCGTTGTGAAGGAGTTAAGAAAAGGCTAGCCGCAGTGATCCCACGGCGTCGGGTAATGGTTGCCGGACAGGACCAGCGCCACCTTGATCATCCAGTAGCCGACCGAGGCCGAACGGAGGACCCAGGCGACCGCGAGCCAGGCGGCGAGACAGCAGACCATGGCCCGGCGGGGCGGCGGCGCGGGCACGTCGCCGGTCAGGTGGACCGCGCATACCGAGGCGCCGGCGCCGATCAGCCAGCCGCCGATCGCCTCGGCCGCCGTGTGTTCGCCCGCATGGACCAGGGCCGCGGCCACCATCGCCCCCAGCGCCAGTGCGGCGGCGGTGGCGGTCAGGCGCAGCATCGTGCCTTTGGCGCGCAGCAGCAGGAAGGTCAGCACGGGAAACACCGTGGTGAAGCTGGCGGCATGGCCGCTGATGGCCTTGTAGTCGAGGGCGGGCAGGCCGGTCGCCCAGCCGAGGAAGGCGATCTTGGTGGCCGCCACCAGCGCCAGCGCGAGCGCGAACACCAGGCTCCAGCCGAAGGCCGCGCGCCAGGCCTTGGCGGCCAGCAGCCAGGCGGCGATGGCGGCGCCCGCCGGCAGGGTCAGCGACAGGTCGCCCAGGTGGAGGAGCTGGGACCAGGCCATGGTGTCCTCATCGCAGGATCGCCGCCAGGGTGCGGAAAATGATCCGCAGATCCAGCCAGAACGAGCGTTCGCGCACGTAGCGCTGGTAGTACTCGAGCTTGACCGGCAGGATGGTGTCGACATAGGCGCGCTCGGGATCCTGCGCCCGGCCGAGGATCGCGCTTTCGTCCCTGTACAGGATGGCCGCGAGGTCGGTGACGCCCGGCCGGACCGAGAGCACCGTATTGCGCACCGCCGGCGGATAGCACGCGACGTAGCGGGGCACTTCCGGGCGCGGGCCGACCAGGCTCATGCTCCCTTCGAGCACGTTCAGCAGCTGCGGCAGCTCGTCGAGCTTGTAGTGGCGCAGGAAGCGGCCGGCGCGCGTCACGCGCGGATCCTGCCCGACCGTCAATTGCCGCGCGCCGTACGGGCGGTCGGTCATGGTCCGGAATTTATAGATCTCGAAGGGCACGCCATGGCGCCCGATCCGGACCTGGCGGAACAGCACCGGGCCCCTCGAGTCGAGCCTGACCCACAGCGCCACCGCCAGCAGCAGCGGCGCCAGCAGCAACAGCCCGGCGCCGGCGGCCAGCAGGTCGAACGATCGCTTGCTCAGTCCGCCCATCATGCGAGCAGCTCGCGCAGGGTGGCGATCACGCGGTCCTGGTCGGCGTCGCTCATCTTGGTGTACAGGGGCAGGCTCAGGATCCGTTCGTAGCAGGCTTCGGCGACTGGGAATTGCGAGGCCGACAGTTCGCAGGAATTGCGCCAGACCGGCTGGCGATGGAGCGGTATGAAGTGCACGCTGGTGCCGATGCCGCGCTGCGACAGCTTCAGGATCAGCTCGTCTCGCCCCATGCCTGCTTCCGGCGCCATGCGCACCACGTACAAATGCCAGGCGTGGGTGCTGCCGTTCTCCGTATCGGCCAGCGGCGGCAGCTGCAGCGGCAGCCCGGCCAGGGCTTCGTGGTAGCGCCGCGCCAGGTGCTCGCGGCGCTGCCAGAAACGGTCGATCTTGCGCAGCTGCTGGATGCCGATGCTGGAGGCGATGTCGGTCAGGTTGTACTTGAAGCCGGCGGCCACCACCTCGTAATACCAGGCTGGGGTGCGCGAGACATAGCGGTTGAAGGCATCCTGGCTGATGCCGTGCAGGCGCATCAGGCGGATGCGCCGCGCCAGCTCGGCGTCGCGCGTGACCACCATGCCGCCTTCGCCGGTGGTCATGGTCTTGTTCGCGTAGAAGCTGAACACGGTGATGTCGCTGTCCAGCGTGCCGACCAGGCGGCCCTTGTAGCGGGTGGGGAAGGCGTGGGCCGCGTCCTCGACCACCCGCAGGCCGCGGCGCCGGGCCAGGGCCAGCAGGGCGTCCATATCGCAGGCCAGGCCGGCGTAGTGGACCGGCAGCACGGCGCGGGTGCGCGGCGTGACGGCGGCCTCGACGGCTTCGATGGACAGGTTCATGTGTTCCGGCTCGACGTCGACGAAGACCGGCTTCGCCCCGAGGTAGCGCACCACCTCGGCGGTGGCGGTGAAGGTGAGGGTGGGCACGATCACTTCGTCGCCGGGGCCGATGCCCAGGCTTTCCAGCGCCAGGTGCAGGCCGGCGGTGGCGGAATTCACCGAGATCGTCTCGACCTCGCCGCCCAGGTAGGCCTTGAAGTCCTGTTCGAACTGGCGCGTGGCCGGCCCCGTCGTGACCCAGCCCGAGCGCAGGCAGGCGACCACGGCTTCGATCTCGGCCTCGTCGATGTCCGGCAGGGCGAAGGGCAGGAAGGCCGCAGGATCGACTACATGCGCGGCGGCAGCGGTGGCGACAGTTGCGGCATCGGACTCGTGATGTTCAGCCATGGCTAGGTTCTCCAGCAAATGCGTTCAGGAAGCGGCGTCCGAGGACGGGATAAGTGTGGTTGGCGAGGGCGAAGCGGCGGCCGCGCTGGCCGAGCACGGCCCGGCACTCGGCGCCCATCGCCAGCAGGTTGAGGATGCCGTCGGCCACCGCCTGCGGGTGCTCCGGCGGCACCGTCAGGCCGCAGCCGGCTTCGGCCACCGGGTCGTTGCCGGCTTCGACCGCATGCAGGATGGGACGGGCCGCCATCATGTAGTCGATCAGCTTGTTGGGCGAGATGCCGAAGCGGTACAGGGGCTGGCGCCGCCAGCCGATGTAGGCCAGGTCGAAGCGCGCCAGCAGGGCCGGGACCTGGGCTTTCGGCACCGGCTCGAAGAAATGCACGTTCTCCAGGCCCAGTTCGATTGCCTGCCGCAGCAGGGCCGGCTTGTCGGGGCCGCCGCCGACCAGCACGAAGGCCACCGGCTGGCCGCGCAGCCTGGCCGCCGCTTCGAGCAGGGTTTCGAGGGCGTTCGAGATGCCGTGGGTGCCGGCATAGCCGACCACGAACTTGCCTTGTCGGTGCAGCTCGTCCAGGGTGTCGGCCAGGGCCGCCGGCAATGCCGCCGGGGCGCCTTCCCACTCGGCCGGATCGACGCCGTTCGGCACCAGGTGCAGCTTCGACGGCGCCATGCCGTGGGCCTCCAGGTGCTCGCGCACGCGCGGCAGGATCGACACGATGGCGTCCGCGCGCCGGCAGGCGAAATTCTCGGCCGCCTGCAGCAGCATGATGAAGGGGTGCCAGCGCGAGTAGCCGCCCAGCTCCATCGGCGAGAGCGGCCACAGGTCGTGCAGTTCAAACAGCAGGCGCGCGCCGGCCAGGCGGGCGATGCGGTGCGCCGGCCAGATGTCGAGCGGATAGGTGCTGGAGGCGATCACGGCGTCCGGCTTCAGCCTGGCCGCCAGCGCCGCGCCCTCCCGCCGCAGGCGCATGACGAAGGCCGCCATGTTGCGCACCCGGGCCAAACCGTTGCCGCGGTAGGGCGGCGTCGCCAGCCACAGGTAGTCGATCCCGGCGATGGTTTCCTGCAGCTGCGCGGCGCCGCCCAGGCTAGGGGCCAGGGTGCGCACGTGCGACTCGGAAGAAGCGACGATGGTCACTTTATGACCCTGCCGCACCCACTCGCGCGCCAGGTAGTAGGGCCGGTACTCCATCCCGTGACGCACGGAGCCGGCGTAATGGTTGATCAGGAGGATGTTCATCTGTGCCACGCCACTTCCTCGGCCAGCCGCTGCAGGTTGCAGCGGGTGCTCTCCAGCCAGTTGGTTTCCCATTGCACGGGATGGGTCAGGAAGCAGATGCGCTCGTGCTGGCCCAGCGCCGCGAAGGGCGAGATCGGGTAGTAATAGACCGGGTAGGGGCGGTCGCTGATGTACAGGTCGAAGTGGCGCAGCAGCTCGGTGTCGTAGGACTCGCATTCGATGCCGCAGCGGCGGCGCAATTGTTCGTCGCAAAGCAGCTCGTGGTTGATGACCTTCAGCCGGCGATTGGCGAAGTCGCCGTGGCTGGCCACGGTCGCCATCTGCATGCCCAGTTGCTCGCGGATGCGGGTGAAATTACGCACGAACATTTCGCGGATTTCCGGAAAGCGCTCGCGCACCGAGTCGCCGCAGCGCAGGCGGTGGCGCTTGGCATAGGTCGCGACTTCCTCGTAGTGGTAGCTGGCCTCGCCGCCGGCCGCCTCGATCTCGCGCATGAAGCCGTAGTCGAGGGTGCTGAGGCGGAAGTAGTAACTGGCCTGGACCCCGTGCTTGACCTCGAGGTCGAACATCTTGCGCGCGGTGCGCAGGTCGCTGTCGATGTCGTGGCGGTGCACCAGCACCTTGCCGGGGTCCTCGGCGGCGTGGACCTCGCGGTAGAAGGAGCGCACCGACAGCTGCCGGTAGCCCGCCTGCGCCGCCTTGACCAGCAGCGCTTCGTATTCCGCCATCCGCGACGGCATCAGGTAGTCCGCGTACAAGCGGTTGAGCAGCTTCTTCATTGCAGGCTGTACTTCACACGATAGGGTTGGTAACCGAGGATGCGTTTGAACTGCTGCAGGCCGGGCTGGGCGCCGAAGAAGGTGTCGTACATGACGTAGCGCACCCGCTTTTCCTCGAGCAGGCGGCTGACGATGTCGACCATCAGCAAATGCATGATGCCGTCGTTGTTGCGGATCCCGATCAGTTGGGAAAAGGCGCTGAAGTTGCCGTAGTGACCGATGTTGGCGTAGGCCACCAGCCTGCCCTCGAGGTCCAGCACGCCGTAGTAGCTGAAGTGGGGCTGGCGCTCGAAGCACGAGACCTTTTGCCGGTACTTGTCGTCCATCGGCCGGCCCTGGCGTTCCTCCAGCGAGGTGTTGATCGCGTGGATGGCGTCGACGTGGTCGTTGCGCTCGATCTCGGTGCAGACATAGCCGCGGGAGCGGGCCCGTTTTGCGTGCCAGGCGCCGCGGTTCTTGCCCTGGATGTCTTCCAGGTAGGCCGGCGGCCCCGTGAAGCGGCCAAGGTCGATCAGGGCCGCGCCCATGGTCTTGTTGCCGATGAGCTTGTAGCGTGGATGCCGCCGCGTGTAGTAGCGGTAGGTCTTCGCGATGTCCTCGGGCTCGATGCGGGAATCGAACTGCAGCCGCGCCACGGGCATGCGCAGCAGCTCGCGCAGGGTGGCGCTCAGGGTGTCGTATCGTCGCAGGAAGGTGTTCATGGTCAGGCGGTGCGGTTGGGTGAAAGGGCGAGGCCGTCGTGGAAGGCCAGCAACTTGTCGGCCTCGCCGCGCCAGTTGTAGCGGGCGTGCACGGCGCGGCGGCCGTTTTCGCCCATCAGGCGGGCCTTTTGCGGATGGCGGCAGAAGTCGTCGATGGCGGCCGCGATCGCGGCCGGGTCGTGCGGATCGACGCAGACGCCGCAATCGTTGCCTTCGACGATCTCCTGCCACAGCGGGAAGCGCGAGGCGATCACCGGCAGCCCGGCCGCCATGTACTCGAACATCTTGACCGGCAGCGCATCCAGGTAATTCACCACCGGATGCAGGGTGACCAGGCCGGCCATGGCGCGGCTCATCGCGCGCTGCACCCCGGCGCGGCCGAGGTGGCCGTGGGCGTCGACCCGCTCCCAGCCAGGATAGCCCGTGAGCTCGTGCTCCAGCGCCGCCTCCGAAAAGCTGCCCACCAGCGACAGGCGCGCGGGCGTGCGCAGCAGTTCGCAGGCGCGCACCAGCTCGCGGATGCCGCGGATCGCCGAGATGCTGCCGACGTAGCAGACTTCCATCGCCTTGCGGTCCCAGTCCGGCGCGGCGTCGAATTCCTGCAGCACCGGGTAGTTGTTGACGTCCACGGTGTTCGGATTGATGCCGGCCAGGCGCTGGCGGACGAAGGGCGTGGCCGCGATCAGGCCGTCGAAGCGCCGGCAGGCGCGGCGTTCATAGGCGGCGAAGGCGGCCGACAACACGCGCCGCGAAAAGCGGTTCAGGTAGGGCTTGGCCAGCAGCTGGGCGGGCACGTCTTCGTGCGAGTCGAACACGACCTGGCGGCCGCGCCGCTTCAGGCGCAGGCCGGCCGGGATCAGCTCCGGATCGTGCAGCTGGTAGACGTCGGCGTCGAGGCCGAGCGCGGCGCGCAGCATCCGGCCGGTGGTGCGCAGCACGCGCTCCAGGCGCCCGCCAGGACGGCCGACGTCGAGGATGCGCACGCCGTCGGCCCGCTCCTCGCCCAGGCCGTCCGCCACGACCAGGGTGACCTCATGCCCGCGAGCTGCCAGGCTGCGGCACTGCTTGACGAAGATCCTCGTGTCGTAGCGGGGATGGGCTGAGGTGAGGTGGACGATATTTGCCATATTTTCTCTCGAACCGGTATTGCGAGTAAGCGCCGAGCGATGCGCCGATCAGCATGTCGGTGAAGAAGTGCGACGAAATCAACAGCAGGACGGTGACGCAGGCCATGGAAAAGCCGAGGACGAATTCCGGGCGCCGGCGGCCCGCCAGGTACTCCTTGAAGAACATCGGGATGGCGGGAACGATGGTGATGGCCAGCACGTAGACGAAGCCGAACAGCCCCAGGTCGACCCAGGCCGAGAGCACGTTGTGCGAGTAGTAGCCGGGCGCATAGCTGGCGTAGTCGCCGAGGATGGGATGGGCGGCGATGGTCTGGCGCGCATACACGGTCAGGTGGTGGCGCTTGTTGGCCGAGGTCGAGTGCGACAGGTCCACCAGCTCGAGGATGCGGCTTTCCGGCAGCGAGGCGATGATGTCGTCGAGGTGCACATAGATGGACATGCCAATCACCACGGCCAGGCCGAGGAAGATCAGCTTGTGGCGCGAGAAATAGAATTCGATGATGGGGATCGCGAACAGCAGGGCCGCGAATTCGCTGCGCGCGGTGTTGACGAACAGGGTGGCCGCGCCGACCGCATACAGGGCCAGGCGCAGCGGCATCGAGCGGGTGTAGGCGACCACCGGCAGGAAGGTCATCAGGTAGGAGCGCGCGAAGCCCTGGTAGGTGGCCAGGCTCTCGGCGTCGCGTGCGATGCCGAGCGCGCCCAGGTAGAACACGCCGTTGACGGAAAAGCTGAAGGCGATCGCCGACATCCCGGCCAGGCTGGCGAGCGCCATCAGGCGGAACTGGCGGTGCTCGAAGTCGATGAAGGTGAACATGATGAAGGTGTTCACCATGAACAGGATGCAGACCAGGTGGTTGACGACGATGGCGCGGTTGGCCCCCGCCGCGGCATTGACCATGATGACCGCCAGGAAGTAGGCGTTGAACAGGCCGTAGTGCAGGTCGATCGCCGAGCGGCGGCGTGGATCGAGCCGCATGCGCCGGTAATACACGAAGAACAGCGGCAGCATGTAGACGATCGAGATCGGCGAGAAGTAACCGCCCAGGAAGGCCCCGGTGGTGCCCGTGCCCAGCAGCGTGTGGTAATAGAAGAAGCCGGGAAACAGCAGGAAGAACGCCGAGTTCAGCATAAGCTGTTCGCGCGTGCTGGTGCCGGGGCGGTGGGTGGTCGATTTCATGCGCGTGCCCTTCACCTCATGCCGTCGCCAGGCGGGCCTGGGAGCATTGGTAGGACATGCGCAGGTACACCAGGTAGAGCATCGAATAGCCGATCGCGTACCACAGCACGTTCTGGCGCAGCGTGCCCGGGGCCAGGAAGGCGCACAGGGTCATCAGGAACAGGGCGACCTGCCACAACAGGTCGACTTTCTGCCGGCCGGTCACGAAGAACACATAGCTGAGCGGGCTGGCGATGAAGTTCAGGAAGCACAGCGGCGCCAGGACCTGCGCCAGCTCGCCGGCCGGGCGCCAGTTGTCGCCGAAGGCAAAGGCGAACAGCTGGGGCGAGAACAGCAGCAGCACCACGGCCGGGCCGAGGCCCAGCAGCGACAGGGCCTTGAATGTGTAGCGGTAGGCGCGGCGGCAGTTGCCGACGGTTTCGAATTCCTGGACGGATTCGCGCTTGAACACTTCCAGCACGGAGGCGGCCAGCAGCGAGACCGGGGCGGCCAGCACGCGGTTGGTCAGGGCGTACAGGCCGGCCGCCAGGGCGCCATGGCGCATGCCGATCAGGAACAACGGCATCTGGCTGACCAGGGCGTTGAGCAGGTTCGAGGGCAGCGAGAAGCGCCAGAACTTCTGGTGCCGCAGCAGATAGGCCGTGGCCCTGTGGTCCAGGCGCAGCGTCAGGCGCGGCGAGGGTGGGCGCAGCAGCAGCTTGGCGGCGAACAGCCCGGCCGTCAGGCCGATCAGCTGCCCGGCCAGCAGGCCGAATTCGCCGGCGCCGAACCAGAGCAGGACCAGCTGGCTGAGCGCGATCGTCGCCGCGCCCCAGACCTTGGCGCGGGCGGCCTTGCCGAAGGCCTTGTGCGAGGTGGCGTAGGCCAGCATGGTCTGGGTATAGGCGGTCAGCCAGGTGCCCAGGCCGATCACCGCCAGCGCCAGCCAGGACTGTTCGCGCAGCGCCGGCAGGCCGAAGGCGTGGGCGCCCATCGCGGCCAGCGACACCAGCACCGCGGTGATCGAAGCCGTGTAGAGCACCACGCTGAAGCAGACCCGCTGCTGCTCCTTCTCGTGGTCGAGGATCATCGCCGTTTCCAGCCGCAGGGTGGCGGCGATGGCGGAGACGGCGACGACCCCGAGCCAGACCGAGAAAGCGCCCATTTCGCTGGGCGTGCACATGCGCGTGATCAGGGGCGCGGCCAGCAGGGGCATGGCCTGGGCCCCGAGCGCACCGCCCAGCACGGTGCCGACGTGTTTCCAGAAGCCCGGCAGGCTCATACGCTCAGCGCCGCGGCGGCGGGTGCGGCTTCCCGTGCAGCGTGCAGCAGTGTCGCGCACACTGTGCGAATCTCGGCATCCGACAGGTAGGGCCCCATCGGCAGGCTCATCACCTTGCCGGCCAATGCGTCCGACACCGGGCAAGAGGCCGCTGGGTCCAGGTGGGCATAGGCCGGCTGGCGGTGGATGGGCACCGGATAGTGCACGGCGGTCGGGATCTTCGTGGCCGCCAGCGCCGCCTGCAGTTGGGCGCGCTGTTCCAGCACCACCGTGTACTGCGCATACACGCTGGTGCGGTCCTCGCGCCGCAGGATGGGGCGTACGCCGGCCTGATTGCCGAGCAGCAAGGCGTCGTAGGTGGCGGCGGCGCGCTGGCGCTGCTGCAGTTCCCAGTCGAACAGTTCGAGCTTGGCCAGCACCACGGCGCACTGCAGGGTGTCCATGCGGCCGCCGACGCCGATGCGGGTGTGCACGTAGCGCCTGGACTGGCCGTGGACGCGGATTTCGCGCATGGCCCTGGCCAGCTCGTCGTCGCTGGTAAACAGGGCGCCGCCGTCGCCGTAGCAGCCCAGCGGCTTGCTGGGGAAGAAGCTGGTGCAGGCGATGCCGGACAGGTTGCAGCTCTGGCGGCCGCGGTAGCTGGCGCCGAAGCTCTGGGCCGCATCCTCGATGACGGCCAGGCCGTGGCGTTCGGCGACGGCGTTGATCTCGTCCATGTCGGCCGGCTGGCCGTACAGCGACACCGGGATGACGGCCCGCGTCCTGGGCGTGATTTTTTCCTCGATCAGGGCCGGATCGATGTTGCAGGTAAGGGGATCGATGTCGACGAAGACCGCGGTCGCCCCGAGCAGCACGATGGCTTCGGCGGTGGCGATGAAGGTGAATGGGGTCGTGATCACTTCATCCCCGCGTCCCACCCCGAGGGCCATCAGCGCGACCAGCAGGGCTTCGGTGCCCGAGGCCACGGTGATGCAGTGGCGCGCGCCGGTATACTCCGCCAGGCGCGCTTCGAGCGCGCCGACTTCGGGGCCCATGATGTACTGGCCGTGGTCGAGAACCGCCTGGATACGGCCGTTGATCAGCTCGCGCGATGCCTGGTATTGGGACTTGAGGTCGATGAATTCCATGATGTCTTGTCGCTCCGGTCAGAGTTGGGAGTGCGGGGGAAGCAGGCTGCAGACGCCCTTGACCAGCTGGTAGACCTCGCCGGTATGCGGGCAGGTGGCCTCGCCATTGCCGCCCAGGCGCAGCGGCAGGCGTTCGCCGAAGCGGCTGATCCAGCCGACCTGGCGTGCCGGCACGCCGGCCATCAGGGCGAAGTCCGGCACGTCGCGCTTGACCACCGCGCCGGCGCCGATGAAGGCGTAGGCGCCGACCGTCACGCCGCAGACGATGGTGGCGTTGGCGCCGATGCTGGCGCCGTGCCGCACCAGGGTGCGCCGGTACTGGTCCTTGCGCACGATGCCCGAGCGCGGGTTGTAGACGTTGGTGAATACCATGCTGGGTCCGCAGAACACTTCGTCTTCGAGTGTGACGGCGTCGTAGACGGAGACATTGTTCTGGATCTTGACGCGGTTGCCGATCACGACGTCGTTGCCGACGAAGACGTTCTGGCCGAGCGAGCAGCCGGCGCCGATGCGGGCGCCGCCGCAGACGTGGGAGAAATGCCACACCCGGGTGCCGGGCCCCAGCACCGCGCCCTCGTCGACGATGGCGCTTGCATGGACCGCATTGGTTTCGAGAGGCGCGTTCACGATCAGTACTCCAGCGGCAGGGCCACGCGCTGGCCGTCGCGCGCCGACTTGTAGGCGGCGATCAGCACCTCGAGCGACTTCAGTCCCTCGCGGCCGTCGGTTTCCGGCTCGGCTTCGCCGCGCAGCACCTTGATCACGTTGTCGTAGTAGAGCGGATGGCCGAAGCCGTAGACCGAGGTGGTCTCGTAGCTGGCGTCGCCCACCTTGTCGTCGTCCCGATCGGGGGTGGCGAATTCCCATTGCTGGATCTCGTTCACGGCCACGCCGCCGATGCGCACGGTGCCGTGCTCGCCCAGGATGGTGATCGAGCCTTCCAGGTTGCGCGGGTAGGTGAGCATGGTGACGTTCATGGAACCCAGCGCGCCGTTGCGCCAGCGCAGGCTCAGCACCCCCGTGTCCTCGACTTCGATGTCGCGCGCCAGGGTCGCGGTATAGGCCTGCAGGCTCTCGACCGGGCCGACGATCCAGTCGATCAGGTCGACGTAGTGGCTGGCCTGGTTCATGAAGGCGCCGCCGTCGAATTCCCAGGTGCCGCGCCACTTGGCGCTGCGGTAGTACTCCTGCGGGCGGGTCCAGAACACGTTCAGGTTGACCATGTAGATGCGGCCGAAGCGCTTCTTGTCGACCGCGTTCTTGAGCAGCTGCAGGGTGGCGTTGCGGCGGTTCTGCTTGACCACGAACAGGCGCACCCCGGCGGCGTCGGCGGCGGCCACCATGCGCTTGCCGTCCTCCCAGCGGGTCGCCATCGGCTTTTCCGTCATCACGTGGCGCCCGCTGTGGGCGATCTGGATCGCCTGCTCGGGATGCAGGCCGGACGGCGTGGTGACCACGACGATATCGGCATCGGCTTCGCGCAGCATCTGCTCCAGGTTGCCGTAGCCGTCGGCGCCGGTCAGGCCGACGGCGCGGTCGAGGGCGCGTGGGTCGACGTCGCAGACGCCGACCAGTTCGGCGCGGTCCTGGTGCTTGCGCAGCGCCTCGAAGTGGTTGTTGGCGATGCGGCCGCAGCCGACCAAGGCGAAGCGGATCTTGCGGTCCTGGATGGGGGCGGGATAGTGGCGCATGGTGGCGGTCCTCAGGCTTTCACGACGTTCGGGAGCGAAGTCGGGTAGACCCCGCGGGTATCGACGACCAGGGCGGCGTACTGCCGGATCAGTTCGTAGTCGAAGCCGCTGTGGGCGGTCGCCAGCAGCACCACGTCGTAGGACGCGATGCTCGAGGGGTTCAGCTCCACGCTCTTGAGGTCGAACCAGTGTTCGCGCATGCGCGGGAAGCTGGGCACGTGCGGATCGGCGTAGTCGACCGCCGCGCCTTTCTCGCGCAGGATCTCCATCATCTCGACCGAGGGCGATTCGCGCATGTCCTCGACGTCCTTCTTGTAGGCGATGCCCAGCACCAGCACGCGGCTGCCCATCACCGACTTGCCGCGCCGGTTCAGGGCGTCGGTGACCTTGCCGATCACCCAATGCGGCATGTCGCTGTTGATCTCGCCGGCCAGTTCGATGAAGCGGGTATGCAGGCCGTACTCGCGCGCCTTCCAGGTAAGGTAGAAGGGGTCGATCGGGATGCAGTGACCGCCCAGGCCCGGCCCCGGATAGTAGGGGGTGAAGCCGAAAGGCTTGGTGGCGGCGGCGCGGATCACCTCGTGGATGTCGATGTCCATGCGGTCGGCGATGATCTTCATCTCGTTCACCAGGCCGATGTTGACCGCGCGGTGGATGTTCTCCAGCAGCTTGGTCAGCTCGGCGGCGCGGGTCGAGCTGACCGGCACCACCTTGTCGATCGCCGGGCTGTAGAGGGCGATGCCGGCTTCCAGGCAGGCCGGAGTGACGCCGCCGCAGACCTTGGGGATGGTGCGGGTGTGGAAGTTCGGATTGCCCGGGTCTTCGCGCTCCGGCGAGAACACCAGGAACACGTCGCGCCCGATCAGGAAGCCGCGCGATTCCAGGCGCGGCTTGAGTTCCTCGTCGGTGGTGCCGGGATAGGTGGTGCTTTCCAGCGACAGCACCTGGCCCGGCCGCATGAAGGGCAGCAGGGCGTCGGCGGTGTCGAGCACGAAGGAGAGATCGGGCTCGCGGTAGGCGTTCAGCGGGGTAGGCACGCAGATGATCAGGGCGTCCGGCTCGCCGGCGCGGGTGAAGTCGCTGGTGGCTTCGAAGCCGCGTTCGCGGGCGCGGGCGATGTCGGCCGACTTGATGTGGTTGATATAGCTTTCCCCGCGGTTCAGGCGCTCGATCTTGGCGCCGTCGATGTCGATGCCGAGGACGCGGAAGCCCGCCTCGGCATAGCGCAGGGTCAGCGGCAGGCCGACATAGCCGAGCCCGATGATGCCGATCACGGCCGACCGCTTGTCCAGCCGCTCGGTCAGCTGTTCGAGATATGCCGGTTTGCTTTCGTCACGCATGAGTGTCCTCGTCAAAAAGTTAGATACGGAACGGCACGAATTTTCTTATCAGGCCCAGCCGTGGCGCTTCCGCGACCGGGACCGGCGTGGGCGCATTCGTGACCTGCTGCGGGGTGTATTCGGTGACGATGGCCTTGACCATCGACTCGATCATGGCGCGCTCGTGGGTCTCGCAGGCCATCATCAGGCAGGTGATGAAGGTCTCCAGCACGCTGGGATGGAGGGCGTTTTCCTTCATGCGCATGATGCGCGGGTGGTCGCTGGGGAAGACCACGCCGTCGGTCAGCAGCTCCTCGTGCAGCTTCTCGCCGGGGAACAGGCCGACGTAGCGGATCTCGATGTCGCCGGCCGGATTCTGGGTATTCTTCTCGGTCAGGCCGTGCAGCGCGATCATGGTGCGCGCCAGGTCGACGATGCGCACCGGCTCGCCCATGTCGAGCACGAACACGTCGCCGCCCTTGGCCATGGCGCCGGCCTGGATCACCAGCTGCGCGGCCTCGGGAATCAGCATGAAGTAGCGCGAGACCTCGGGGTGGGTGATGGTCAGCGGGCCGCCGCGGGCGATCTGACGCTGGAACAGCGGGATCACCGAGCCGGAGGAGCCCAGCACGTTCCCAAAGCGAACCATGCAGAAGGTGGTGTGGGCGCCATGCCGGGCCGCCGCGGCCTGGAAGATGAGCTCGGCGATGCGCTTGCTGGCGCCCATGATGTTGGTCGGGCGCACCGCCTTGTCACTGGAGATCAGCACGCAGGTCTCGACGCGGTGGCGGGCGGCCTGGGAAGCGATCACCTGGGCGCCGACCACATTGTTGCGCAGGCCTTCGACGATGTTGGTTTCCACCAGCGGCACGTGCTTGTAGGCGGCGGCATGGTAGATGGTGTCGACCTTGCCGTCGCGCAGGATGCGCTCGACCAGTTCGGCATTGCAGACCGACCCGAGGTGGGCCTCGATGGGGATGTCGGGGAAGCGCGAGACCAGTTCCTGCCGGATGGTGTACAGCGCGAATTCGGAATGGTCGAGCAGGTGCAGGCGGCTGGGCGCGACGGTGACGATCTGGCGGCAGAGCTCGCTCCCGATGGAGCCGCCGGCGCCGGTGACCAGCACGGTCTTGCCGCGCACGCAGCGGGCGAACAGGTCGACCCGCGGCGGCACCGGCGGGCGGCCCAGCAGGTCTTCGAACTTCAGCTCGCGGATGGTTTCCCGCGGCGTGAGCTTGTCGTCGGACAGATCGACCAGGCGGCTCAGGATCTTGGTGGCGACGCCGGCCTGGGCCAGGCGCTGCATGATGTCGCGCAGGCGTTCCGGCGACACCCCCGGCAGGGCCAGCACGATGGAGCGGACGGACATCGCCTGCACGATCTCGGCCAGGCGGTCGGTGTGGAAGACGCGCAGGCCGGCGACGTTGCGCTCGCTCAGGACGTGCTTGTCGTCGAAGAAGCAGACCGGGCGGTATTCGTCGCTGCCGCGCATGGCCTGGGCCAGGCGGGCCCCGGCTTCGCTGGCGCCGTAGATGGCCACCACTTCGGCGGCGCAGCGCTGTCTTGCATTCTGGTTGCGCAGGAAATTACGCATTCCCACACGCGAGGCGACCACATAGGAAAACACGATAAACCAGTAAATCGTCAGGGCGCTGCGCGGGAATCGTTCCTCGTTAATCGCGAACATGACGATATACGCGCATAAAATCGCGACGGCCAATGCGAGTCCCGTGACGCTCAATAGACGTTGATCAATAAATCGAATAACGGCGCGGTAAAGATCGGAGACGGAAAAGGCCGCAATCGTCACCACCGCCACCAATACATAAGAAGCGGGGCCGAAATGGGATGCGAGTTTCAAATCGCCGCCGCGCAGCAGCATTGCGACGAGAAAGCAGAATGGCAGCGCGATCAGGTCGGCTGTCACCATCATGGCGATTTTGGTCCTGCGGTGCAGGGACACCATCCTGGAGCAAAACTGGCCGACAAGGCCCTGATTTAGCTTTGGCATGATCTCGGAAAGGCTGCGTGGTTACGGGTTATCTTTTTCTCGGGGATATAGCCTGGCTAAATAAAGGCCGGTTTTATTTCTTGTGTCTTATTTCGCGGAAATAATTTCGGGTAGAGTAAAAATCGCCGCTTTTTAGAGTGCTTATTGCTGAGTAAGTTTATTATCCGATTTGGAAAGATTGATGGGTTTGACTATGCTCAACCGGCATAAGGGAATTAAATCTTTCTCTGCTAATTTGGAATTAGGAAATTACTTTCCTGAATTAATTTATTTCCCGATTGCAGGAATAAAAATGAAAATAGGAAATCGATCGGCAAAAAGAAAACGGGCCGCATCGAGCGGCCCGCGAGGGAGGAGGGGAGGAAGAAGGGATCAGGCGCCGGCGCCCGGGCGAGGCTGCGGTGCCATCGGCGGCACCACGATGTTCTCGTTCAGGCGCAGGAACTTGAAGCCGGCCAGCACCTGGCCGTTCTTGCCCTCCTTGCGGTTGCGTTCCTCGCGTGCCGCGGCGCGCGCGATGAAGGACTCGAAGGTCTCTTCGCGCACCTGCGGCTCGGACGAATGCAGGAAGTGGCGCTGGCCGTCCGCGCCCAGGACCACCAGGCCCACGTGCGAGGCCCAGTACTCGCCGTTGCGGGTCGAGATCACGTTCACGAAATCGCCTTCCTGCAGCTGGCCGGCGATGGAAGCCACCTGGTCCTTCGCCACATAGGCCTGGCGGCTGGTCTCGACCGGGATGTTGCGCTCGGTGTGGTGGCGGGTCTTCAGGAAGCGCGCGCGGTCCACCGTCATCGAATACGACGGACCGGCGGCGCCGGCCAGTTCCGCGCTGATGTCGGTGACCAGCCAGCGGTTGGCGACGTTCCAGTCCATCTCGGTGTAGTGGTTGCGCGTGGCGACGCCGATCACGCCGTCGCGGTAGCGGATCCGCTGCAGCATCCAGAAGAATTCTTCCCACGACTGCGACAGCGCCATCGCATAGGTGTGTTCCGCGAACACCACGCAGTCGCTGTGATCGAGGCTGAACATCGGCAGGTTGTCGTGCACCTCATACGGGAATTCGCCCAGCAGGTTCAGGGTGTAGGGCTGGCCGATGTTCTTGCGGCCGATCGCCGCGATGCGCTTGCGCAGGTCGGGTTCGGACTGGTGCACCCAGGCCACATAACGTCCCGTTTCGACTGGACTCATCTGATAGATCTGCTTCTGCAGGATGGTCTCGATCGTGACCGGGGCCTGTGGCTGGGATGCCACGGCGGGCGGCGGCGTGGAAGGCTGGGTGGCGCAGCCGGCGAGGGCGGCGGCGAGCAAGAGGCAGGCAAAACGCATGGGTGTCTCCAAGGCAGATGCAATGCCGCACGCTAGCGCGCCAGCAAGTATTTGCAAAATGAAAATTATGCAGGCGAGTATAACCCGCTGTTCTCCTCCGCCAGTAAACATTCCCTTGGGTTATGGATTCTCCACTACTTATCATTGTCCAACAGTTTCTCTATCGTCAATACTATGCGCGCGGCAGGGACACACCTGCCCCCGCATAACTATTCAGGAGAGTGAGAATGTTGAAACAGAAGCCGCTTGCAGCAGCCGTCGCCGTCGCGCTGGGTCTGGCTGCGCTGCCCGCGCTGGCCCAGAATGGGGCTACCGTTGGCGCGAACGCCATCCAGACCGTCGAAGTGACCGGTATCCGCGCCTCGATGGCGAAGTCGCTGGCGGTCAAGCGCGACGCGTCGGCCAACGTCGAGGTGATCACCGCCGAAGACGTCGGCAAGATGCCCGACAAGAACATCGCCGATTCGCTGCAGCGTCTGCCTGGCGTGGCGGTCCGTACCGACTACGACGAAGCGGAAAAGGTGTCGATGCGCGGCACCAATCCGGACATGGCGCTCATCCTGTTCAACGGCCACACCGTGTCCGGCGGCGACTGGTACGTCGGCGACCAGGCCTCGAGCAGCCGCTCGACCAGCCTGTCGCTGGTGCCGTCCTCGGTCCTGAACCAGGCCATCGTCTACAAGACCTCGCAGGCCAATGTCGTCGACGGCGGCCTGTCCGGCACCGTCAACATCACCACCCGCAAGCCCTTGCAGCAGAAAGAGCGCCTGGGCGGCGTGGTCACTGTCGGCAGCAGCTACGCGACCCTGCCGGGCAAGTTCGGCCCGGACATGAACGGCGTCATCAACTGGAAGAACGAGGCGGGCAACTTCGGCTTCATCTTCCAGGGCTTTGCCGAGAAGCGCTATGTGCGCCGCGATTCCTCGTCGCGCCTGGCCTACGGCACCAGCAGCGGCTGGGACGTGATCAACACCAGCACCATGAAGGGCATCACCGACGAATCGCTGGCCGGTACCGGCCTGAAGGCCTCCGACCTGAACGGCGTGCGCATGCCGGGCTCGATGGCCACCGAATTCGTCGAAGGCGTTCGCGACCGCAAGGGCGGCGTGCTGTCGCTGGAGTTCAAGCCGAACCAGGACATGGACTTCACCCTGACTGGCTTCCACTCGTCGATGAACGCGAATAACTACGGCCGCCTGAAGGCCGGCGCGATGTACTCGATGCTGCTGGGTAAAGCCTCGCTGGTGGACGGCGCCACCGGCGCCACCTCGCCGAACACCAACGCCACCGGCCAGCCGGGCGGCGCCCAGGTCTTCGCCTCGATCAAGAACCCGGTGATCGTCAACGAAACCACCTTGTACGGCGACACCATCCGCGTGCTCAAGAGCGCCGACATCATGTTCCCGGCCGGGACCGTGCCTCAGTATATCGGCAACACCGAAGGCTTCTACCGCGATGGCGCCAACGCCACCAGTTCCTTCCTGGACCTGAACGGCAGCTGGCGCGTCAACGATGCCCTGACGCTGAAGACCCTGCTGTCGACCACCCGCGGCGTGGGCAAGACCGACGCCGACCAGGGCCTGACCTACGCCAGCTTCGGCACCGGCACCTCGTTCGCGCTCGGCGACGTCGACAATGCGCCCTACGTGAAGTACTACGGCACCGGCATCAAGCCGGACCAGCTGGTGGGACGCACCATCTCGGGCCTGAAGACCCGCGACCGCGAGACCAGCGGCCAGATCGACGGCGAATACAAGCTCGAGAAGGGCTGGGTGCAATCGATCGAAGCCGGCCTGCGCTACGCCGACCACCACCGCGACAGCGAGCGCCGCTACCCGGCCTTCCATGCGCCCTTCCTGGTGAACGGCGTGCTGGTCGACGCGGGGCCGACCACCACCATCCCGTGGCCGTCGGACTTCGGCAACGGCCTGAACGGCCCGGCCGGCTGGGACAACACCGGCTATACCTTCCCGCCGGAAGTCCTGAAGCAGTACTTCGGCACCAACACCAAGGAAACCAGCGACCAGTACGAGCGCCGCATCGCGTCCGAGCTGCACATGCGCGAGCGCCAGACCTCGATCTACATGATGGCCAACCTGGAAAGCGGCGCCTTGTCCGGCAATCTCGGCCTGCGTTTCGTGCAGACCCGCGTCAACGCCGACATTCCGACCCCGATCGCGGCCGGCGTCTGCCAGCGTTCGGCGCCGAACCAGCCGGCGATTCCGTGCGCGGCCTTCCCGGACGCGATCACGACCGCGGGCGACCTGCAGCAGTACTACGACGACCAGACGAAGTACCCATTCAATCCGCTGGCCGGCAACATGTACTACTTCGCCAAGACCGACAAGAAGTTCAACAACTGGCTGCCGAGCCTGAACCTGCGCTACGAGCTGGACAAGGACATGATCGCGCGTTTCGGCGCCAGCCGCACCATCGGCCGCCAGAACTACAACATCCTGGGCGCGGGCCTCGGGACCCCGACCTGCGATGCGCAGGGCTGCCACGTGACCGGTCCGAACCCGGACCTGCATCCGCTGACCTCGGATAACGTCGACCTGTCCTGGAACTGGTACTTCGCGCGCCGTTCGATGGTGGGCGTGAACGTGTTCTATTCGAAGATCAATGGTTATGTGAAGACCGGCACCACCGGCGGCTCCTCCATCGACCTGTACGACTCGGCGTCGGGCGGCCTGAAGACCTATGCGATCAACACCTCGAGCCAGCAGGGCGCCCGCATCGGCGGCATCGAGCTGGCCTACGAGCAGCCGTTCGGCAGCACCGGCTTCGGCTTCACGAGCAACGTCAGCCGCGCCAAGACCAAGGTCGACGACGGCCGTCCGATGGTCGGCGCGTCCGAGTGGGCGGCCAACCTGGGTGGCTACTACGAGAACGACAAGGTGTCGATGCGCCTGGTGGCGAACTACCGCAGCGAGTACGTCAACAGCAGCACTGCGCCGGCGCCGACCGCCAACAGCCAGGGCCAGTCGACCGTGCAGGGCATCCTGATGCCGTCCGCGCCGACCATGGCCTCGCCGGTGACCACGCTGGCGTTCAACGGCAGCTACAACATCACCCCGGCGCTGTCGCTGTCCTTCATCGCCACCAACCTCACCAACGTGCGCCGCGCTTATTATCGTTACAGCGAAGACGAGCAGCAGAAGCTGGACGTGAGCGGCCGCCAGTACTACCTGAACCTGCGCTACAAGTTCTAAGCGCCGTTTTCCGTTGTCGTGCAAGGGGAGCTCCGGCTCCCCTTTTTTTTGAAGTGTGCGTCACCTAACGGTGCCCGACGGTGCGTTTCGATAAGATGAAGGCGTTGAGTGAGGACGCCAGCGAATACGCAGGCCGCCAACCACCTCAACAGGTTAGCCGGTCGCCTCGAGGATCGGCACCAGATTCCACGCCCTTTGGGAAGCGGAGGTTGTTCATGTCTTTGCCAACGACGAGTCATCCACCGAAGCACCTCGTGCGCGAGTACCTCGAGCGCCGCACGAAGGAAAGTGCACCGCCGCCGACGCCGGAAGAAATCCGTCGCCAGCTCGGCTGGGGCATGCTGATGCACTCGCACGACGACGACAAGATGGGCTCCTCGCGTTCCTGAACGGGCACCAACCCCAGCCTTACAGGAGAGCGCCATGACCAAGAAAATCGGCAACAAGCATATCGCCCAGCATCGCGGCAAGAAGGAACGCGCCGAGATCCACAAGACCAACGTCGCCCGCGAAGCGGTCAAGCAGGCCATCGCCCGCGCCAAGTACCGCAACCTGCAGAAGGGCCAGCCGAACATGGTCCTCGCGCAGCCGGCTGCCTGAGACCCAGGCGCGGCCGGTACCTGTTCCGGGTCCGGCCCAGCGCAACAAACCCGCCCCGGCGACGCGGCGGGTTTTTTTGCGTCCGCCGTTCGCCCGGCGTTCGCCGATCGCGCCGCCGTTCGCCGGCCTTTCCCCGCCATTCACCGAAAAGCGCTTCCGCTGCCGGCCCGTCCCCGGTTATCTTGTCCTCATTCCAACAAGGAGGACTCAATGAACAGCGAAGCATCGTATCACCTGCGGCGCCAGGTCCTGTGGGGCCTGCTGCTGATCGGACTGGGCGTGGCGTTCCTGCTGGACCAGCTCGACATCTATGAGATCGACCGCCTGTGGCACTACGCGCCGCTGCTGCTGGTCGTGGCCGGCATCAACCAGACCATCGGCTATCCGAGCGCGCGCGAATTCGTCAACGGCCTGTGGACCGTCTTCATCGGCCTGTGGCTGTTCGCCGTGTTCGAAGGCCTGTTCGGACTGAACTGGTTCAACAGCTGGCCGCTGTTCATCATCGTCGGCGGCATCGGCATGGCCGTGCGCCCGATCGCCGAGCGCCGCTTCGGCGCCAACCCGGACCGCACCCGCCAGGGCTGCTTCGACAAGAAGGGAGGCAGCCATGGCCAGTGAAAACAGCCACGCTGCCCGCGCGGGCAGCCAGGTCGTGATCGGCCTGCTGGTGGTGGCCTTCGGCGTGCTGTTCCTGCTCGATAACCTGAACATCATCTACCTGCGCCACGTGATCTTCTTCTGGCCGCTGGCCTTCGTCGCCTCGGGCCTGGTGGCCCTGTTCAGCGACGGCCCGCGCAGCGGCCGCATCACCGGCATCGTGCTGATCGCGATCGGCGTGGCGATGACCATGAACCGCCTCGGCTACTACTTCATCAGCTGGCGCACCTTCTGGCCGCTGGTGATGATAGGCCTCGGCGGATTGATCCTGTTCCGCACGCTGGGCGGCGGGCGCGTGGCGCGCGTCCACGCCGGTCCTTACACCAAGGACGATGCCAAGGCCGACAACGTGATCGACATCACCGCCATCCTCGGCGGCTTCGAGCGCCGCGTCAGCACGCCGGACTTCCGCGGCGGCGAGATCACCGCGATCATGGGCGGCTGCGAGATCGACCTGCGCGAAGCGGGACTGGCCGGCGAAGCCGTGATCAACGTCTTCGCGATCTGGGGCGGCATCACGATCAAGGTGCCGGCCGACTGGACTGTCGTCCTGCACGGCTCGCCGATCATGGGCGGCTTCACGGAAAAGACGGCGCGCCCGCCGGACAACAGCAAGCGCCTGGTGGTCACCGGCTACGCCGTCATGGGCGGCGTCGAAGTCCGCAACTAAGGCGGCACGATGCACGGCGTGGTCTCCAGGTGGTATGCGGCGCTGCTCTACATGCTGGCCTGGCTGCTGCTGGGCCTGGCGACCGCCGCGCTGCTGGCCGCCGGCGGCGCGGGCTGGGGCGCCAGCCTGCTGTTCGCGGTGCCGCTGGCGATCGTCTACGCCAACGCCACCGCCTTCTCCGCGTATTACGTGTGCCGCGCCTATCCGATCGGCCACAAGCACCCGGCCGCGATCGTCGGCGGGGTCGGCGCCACGGCGGCTTGCGCGGCGGGGCTGTGGTGCGCGATCGGCTCGGCCTGGGCCGCGCTGCTGCGCACCTTCATGCCGGAAGGCGAGCTGTTCGAGCTCGATGCGGCGCGGCTGGCGACCATGTTCGCGCTGGGCGTGATCCTGTATGGCCTTGCGGCCGCCGTGAACTACCTGCTGATCGAAGCCGAGCGCGTGCGCCAGCTCGAGACCCGCGAACTGCAAACGCGCCTGATGGCCCAGGATGCGGAGCTGCGCATGCTGCGCACCCAGGTCGACCCGCACTTCCTGTTCAACAGCCTGAACTCGATCAGCGCGCTGACCTCGATCGACCCCGGCGCGGCGCGCGCGATGACCCTGCGCCTGGCCGGCTTCTTCCGCCTCAGCCTGGGCCTGCATGCGGAGCGCAAGGTGCTGTTGAGCCGCGAGCTGGAACTGGTGCGGGACTTCGTCGCGATCGAACAGGTGCGCTTCGGCGAGCGCCTGCGCTTCGAGGCCGGCGCGGCGCCGGACGCGCTGTCCTGCCTGGTGCCGCCCATGTTGCTGCAGCCGCTGGTGGAGAACGCGGTCAAGCATGGCATCGGCCAGATGATCGAACCTGGCCGCATTCATTTGTCCGCGCTGCGTGCGGGTTCGCTGCTGCGCATCGTCGTGGAGAACGACGTCGATCCGGATACCGTGGGCGTCAAGGGCCCGGGCGAAGGCGCGGGCGGCGTCGGCCTGGAGAACGTGCGGCGGCGGCTGGCGGCGGCCTACGGGATCGAGGCCAGCGTCCACTGGACGCGCGAGGACGATCGCTTCAGGGTCGAGCTGGCGCTGCCGGCCGAGGCCTTCGACACCGTAGAGGAGAGCTGAGAACATGCGTGTGATCATCGTGGACGACGAGCTGCTGGCGCGCGCCGTGCTGCGCGAATACCTGGCCTTGTATCCGGACCTGGAGATCGTCGCCGAATGCGCGAACGGCTTCGAAGCCGTGAAGGCGATCGCCGAGCTGGCGCCGGAGCTGGTCTTCCTCGACATCCAGATGCCCAAGCTGGATGGCTTCGAGGTGGTCGAACTGGCCGGGGCAAAGACCCAGTACGTGTTCGTCACCGCCTACGACCAGTTCGCGCTGCGCGCCTTCGAAGTGCATGCGCTGGACTACCTGCTGAAACCCTTTTCGCGCGAGCGCCTGGAGCAGGCACTGGCGCATGCGCGCGCACGGCTCGGCAGTCCGCAGGCCGGCGCGGCCGCGCTGGACGCCGTCGCCGCTGCGAGCGAGGCGGCGCAAAGGCGCGCGCCGCTGGAGCGGATCCTGATCCGGGACGGCACGCGGGTGCAGGTCGTGATGGCGTCCACCATCGACTACATCGAGGCCCAGGACGATTACGTGCAGGTGGTCGCGGCCGGCAAGGCCTGGCTGAAGAGCCAGCGCCTGTCGGAGCTGGAGGAACAGCTGGACCCGGGCGCCTTCCTGCGCGTGCACCGTTCCTATATCGTGAGCCTGGCAGCCATCGAACGTATCGAACCGTCCGGCAAGGATGGGCATTGCGCGGTGCTGCGCGGCGGCGCGCGCATTCCTGTCAGCCGCAGCGGCTACACCAGACTCAGGGAGCTGATGCGCTAGACCGCGCCTCGACGTGCCACCAGGCCGGCAGCAGTTCGAGCACCTCCGGCCGTGCGAAGCGGTCGTCGATCAGCCAGACCGTGCCCTGGTCCTGCTCGGTGCGGATCACGCGGCCGGCCGCCTGCACCACCTTCTGCAGGCCTGGATATAAATAGGCATAGTCGTAGCCGGCGCCGAACAGCGCCTGCAGGCGTTCGCGCAGCTGCTCGTTGACAGGGTTTATCTGCGGCAGGCCGAGGGTGGCGACGAAAGCGCCGATCAGGCGCGCGCCGGGCAGGTCGATGCCTTCGCCGAAAGCGCCGCCCAGCACCGCGAAGCCAACGCCTCTGCTTTCGGAGGTAAAACGCTCCAGAAACGCAGTGCGCTCCATCTCGCTCATGCGGCGCGACTGGCGCCAGGCCGGGATCTCCGGATGGCGCTGGGCCAGCATGTCGGCGGCCTGCTCGAGGTAGTCGAAGCTGGAGAAGAAGGCCAGGTAGTTTCCCGGCTGGTCCGCGTACTGGCGCGCCATCAGGTCGGCGATCGGGACCAGCGAGCTTTTCCTGTGCTGGTAGCGGGTCGAGATCCCGCGCGCCACCTCGACTTTCAGCTGGCTTGCCACGAAGGGCGAGTCGACGTCGATCCAGGCGGTGTCTTCGGGCATGCCGAGCAGGTCGGCGAAATAGTGCCAGGGGCTGAGCGTGGCCGAGAACAGCGTGGTCGAATGCGCGAACTCGAAGCGCGGCTTCAAAAAGGGCGCCGGCACCAGGTTGCGGATCGCCAGCGTCGTGTCGCGCTCGTCGGTGCGCGTGAGGTCGAACAGCGAATGCGTGCCGAAGGATTCCGCCAGGCGCTGGAACTGCAGGGCGTCGAAGTAGAACGCCTGCAGCGCCGGATCGAGGCCGCCGTCCGCCATGGATTCGGCGAGGTGCTCGGTGATCGCGCTGGTGGCGTTCTGCAGGCTGTCCAGCAGCTTTTGCGGTATCGCCTCCAGCACCTGGTAGGGAAGCGGGGCGGCTTTGCCGGCTTCGGTCCAGGCGCGGCCGACCTTTTCCAGCGGCTTCTGCACGGCCGGCGGAGCGACGGCGCGGGCCGCGCGCAGGCTGCCGCGTTCCAGTGAAGTGCTGTACATGCCGCGTGCGCGCGACACCAGGTTGTGCGCCTCGTCGGCCAGCACGCTCACCTTCCAGCCGCGCTCCAGCGCCAGCGCGTACAGCATGGCGCCGCCATCGAACCAGTAGTTGTAGTCGCCGACGACCATGTCGCTCCAGCGCGCCATCTCGCTGCCCAGGTAATAGGGACAGACATCGTGTTCGAGGCCGATCGTGCGCAGGGTCTCGCGGTCCAGCAGCGGCGCATCCAGGCTGGCGGCGCGCGCCGACGGCAGGCGGTCGTAGAAGCCGCGCGCCAAAGGGCAGGCGTCGCCATGGCAGGCTTTGTCCGGATGCTCGCAGGCCTTGTCGCGCGCGGTCAGTTCCAGCACGCGCAGGGGGATCGTGCCGCCGGCCTTCAGGGTTGCTGCTGCATCCAGCGCCAGCTTGCGCCCTGGCGTCTTCGCGGCCAGGAACACCAGCTTGTCGATGTTCTCCTTCGGCGCCGCTTTCAGGGCGGGGAACATGGTGCCGAGGGTCTTGCCGATGCCGGTCGGGGCCTGGGCCAGCAGGCAGCGCTTGCCGGCATTCGCGCGGAACACGGCTTCGGCGAGCTGGCGCTGGCCCGGGCGGAAGTCCGCGTGCGGGAAGCGCATGCCGGCCAGGGCGTCGTTGCGCGCTTCGCGATGGCGCATCTCCTGCTCGGCCCAGGCGATGAAGCGGCCGCAGTGGTCTTCGAAGATGGCTTTCAGCTCGGCGCGCGTGCGGGTCTCGCGGAGCAGGGTCTCCTGCTGGCTGCCGATGTCGAAGTAGACCAGGGCCAGGTTGACCGTTTCCATGTCCAGCTGCTCGCACATCAGGTGGCCGTAGATGCGCAGCTGGGCCCAGTGCAGGTGGCGGTGGTTGTCGGGGATGCTGGTGAACTGGCCGCGGTAGGTCTTCACTTCCTCGATCAGGTTCTGGTCCGGGTCGTAGCCGTCGGCGCGGCCGCGCACGTGCAGCAGGCCATAGTCGCCTTCGAGCGTGACCTCGGCGCGGTAACGCTCGCCGCGCCGCGAGGCCACCACGGCGTGGCCGGCGATGCCTTCCAGGGCCGTGGGCGAGGGCGTGAAGCGCAGGTCGAGGTCCCCTTGCTTTGCGGTGAACTCGCACAGGGCCCTGACCGCGACGGTATAGCCTTTTACCTCGCCGCTCAAGCCGCCTCCTGCCATTGCAGGTAGCAGACGGTCACCGGCATGCCGTGCTCCCTGCAGTACTCGATCCAGCGCAGCTGGTTGTCCTGCAGGCGGTCGCCGGGGCCTTTCACTTCGATCATCTCGTAGCGCGCTTCGGCCGGGAAGAACTGGATCAGGTCGGGGAAGCCGGTGCGGTTGTCCTTCACGTCCTGCAGGATGCGCTGGCACCACAGCTTCAGGTGCGCCGCGGGGATGCAGTGCAGGGCGGTCTCGAGGATGGCGCGGTCGAGGTAGTCCCAGGCCACGAAGGGCGACTGGATGCCGGCCTTCTCTTCCCAGGTGGCCAGGATGGCCTCGACGTGGCTGCCGTCGTCCAGGCGCGCCAGGCAGGCCCCGAACTCGCGCGCGCGGCGCTGGTGGAAGTCGGGGCTGTACAGGTCCGCCGGGCCGCGGTGGAAGGGGTGGAAAAAAGCGCCGGGGATGGCCGCGAACACGGCCGGCCAGCACAGCAGGCCGAACAGGGTATTCGCCAGCGTGTTCTCGACGTAGAAGACCGGGGCTTCATCGCGGTGCAGGTGTTCCAGCACCACGCCTTCGACGCGCCATTCGCCGCCTGGGCCAGTCGAAATGCGCGGCAGATTCAGATCGAGCCGCGCGGGCGGCGGCGCCTTGCGCGCTTTCACCTTGGCGTGGCCGAGCTTACGCGCCAGGCGCGGACCGATGCGCAACAGGTGCTGGCGTTCGGCTTCGCTTTCCGGCGCCTGTTCGGCCGCGCAGAACAGCGCGTAGGCCTGGTCGAACTTCTCGTCCTTCTCGAGCACGCGCATCGCGCGCGAGCGGGCGCCGGGAAAGCGGCACCCGGCATAGACTGCGTGGGCGGTCTCCCAGTCCTTGTCCTTTTCGAATTGCTGGCCGATGGCGAACAGGAGTTTTTCGCGGCGGCTGTCCAGCCAGTCGTTGTCGAAGCCGTGGCGCGGCACGTCCTGCAGGACAGCTTGCAGCACTTCACGGAATGCTTCACAGCCCGGCTCGAGTTCGTAGAAACGCTCGCGGCAGGCGTGCAGCTGCAGGTAGTGCTCGATGTCCCGGCGCGAGCGGAAGCCGCGCGACGCCTCGGAAAACTCGACTTGCTCGAAGCGGAACAGGCCCAGGTCGGCCAGCACGAATTCGGTCCAGTCCTGGTGCAGGTTGCCGAAGAAGACCAGGCGCAGGCGGTCGCACAGGGGTTTCACCTGGATCGTCCACACGGTGTCGGGGCAGCCGGCATACCACGCCGAGAAGGGACGCGGCTCGGCGTGCTGCCCGCGCAGCGCTTCCAGCTGCTCGTCCTTGCGCGCTGCCTTCAACGGCGCTTTCAGGGCGAAGGCGTCGACGATCTCGGGCTTGACCAGCAGCTCGAACAGGGCGTCGATGCCGAGCACCGGGTCGGCGACGATCCAGCCGGTCGGCAGCAGCGCCTGGGCGGCGGCGACCGGGCAGCCGATCTCCGGGTAGTTCATCTTCGAAGCGCGGAACAGGCTGCCCTTGCGCATCACCATGCGCACGAACAGGGCCTGGGCAGGGCGGGGCAGCCCGGCGAAGGCTTCGATGAAAGCCCGCTCCTCGCCGTCGAGGAGGTCGGCGTAGCGCTGGGTGATCCAGTCGAGGACGCGCTGGAAGTTATCCAGATAATAAAACTCGTTTTCCAGAACCCTGATCATGTCGCACCATACTGTAACTTTGTACAGTATAGCGGCGCGGCTTTGCTTTACCCAGCAGTAGCGGGGCTTTTTTACGACAGCTTGGCGTTTTGCTATGGCTTGGCGGCCGCTTCCTCGGCCTCCTGGCGCTTGTTGGCGTGCTGGATGATGGCCGAGATCAGGGCGACGTCGGTGTCGACCGCGCCCGGCGCCGGCCTGGCTTGCGCGGCGGGACGGCGGCTGCGCGGTTCGGCGTGGGCCAGCCCTGGGGCGCGGGCGGCAGAGGCAACAGCTTTGCCAGCGGCGCCGCGCGATGCACTCCTGGACGTGGCGGCGTGCGAGGCCGGACGCGGGCGCTCGGGCGGCAGCTCGCGTTGGCTCTCGCGCCGGTCCTCATGCTGCGCGATGCGGCCGGCATGCTGTTGCGGCGGCAGCACGCGCAGCGCCGTGAGCGGCTCGGCCGCCTCGGCGGTCCCGGCGGGAGCGAGGTCGACGATGGTGGCGCCGGCCGCCTGCGCCTCATCGACCACTTCGGCGCTTGCGCCGGCGGACGCGGACGCGGTCACGGCAGCCGGAACCGGCGCCGGCGGCGCGGCGATCGCCGGCGCTTCCGTGACCGGCCGGATCTTCGTTCCGGCGCTCCCGGACAGCGCCGTATTGCCCGTGGAAGCCGGGCCGTTGTCGAGCGCCAGCCATGCCAGCGAGCCCACCAGTCCGGCGACGAGCAGGCCGGCGGTCCCGTACCAGACCATGACCGGCAAGCCGCCCAGTCCGCGCAGCAGGCGCCGCAGGCGCCCGCCCGATTCGTGGCGGTCGAGCATGGCGAGGATATTCGTCTCGTTCGCCGTCCGGCGCGTCGAGGACATCAGGTTCGGACGCCGCGATCCGGATTGATCTTCATCTGTAGGGCGCACTGCGGTCCTCCTAAGATTGGACACCAATGCCAATTAGAAACAAACCGGAGAAGCGGATGCTGATCTTCCTCGCCCTTTTGTACTTTTGTCTTGCCTGCAGCCTCATCTGGCTCGCCTGCTTTCCCGGCGGACGAGCCTCGGTCTTGCATTTCCTGGGCGGACTGCAGCGGCGTTTCCAGATGCGGACAGGCGGCTGGCGCGCATCCGGCGGTTCGGCCTTGCGCGATGCCGGACCGGCGCTGCGCTGGCGCTGGCGCCGGGGTGCGACCGACCTGCGCGGCTGGATCCGCAAGCACCGCGCCTTCGTCGCCGTCGGCCTGCCGCTGGTGCTGATCCCGCCGCTGGTCGCGCTGCTGTTGCGCCGGCCCGACATGCTGCCCGGTTACGAGCCAAGCGACACCATCGTCGACGCCCAGGTCGCGGCCCTGCTGAAGGGCGAGCAGCTGGTGCCGCCGGCCTCGCTGCCGCCGGTCGCCTTCACCACCCGCGAGGTCGAACTGGTGCGGCCGATGCTGGTGGACGCCAGTCGCAACTGGGGCCTCATGCATCCCGACTTCAACCAGCGCCTGCTGCTCGTGTTCCGCATCATGAAGGAAAAGTATGGCTACGAGATGGCGCTGCTGGAGGGTTACCGCAGTCCGGCGCGGCAGGACCTGCTGGCAAAAATGGGCTCGGCGGTGACGAATGCCAAGGCCTTCCAGAGCTGGCACCAGTACGGGCTGGCGGCCGACTGCGCCTTCCTGCGCGACGGCAAGCTCGTCATCTCCGAAAAGGACCCGTGGGCGATGCGCGGCTACCAGCTCTACGGCGAGGTCGCGGAATCGCTGGGCCTGACCTGGGGCGGGCGCTGGACCATGATGGACCTCGGCCATACCGAACTGCGCCTGCGCGGGGTGATGCGGCGTTGACGCCTTTACGGTCGGGGCAATTGTTTGAACTCAAGATTCAGCAGGGAAATGGTGCCAACATTGCCTGTGGCTTTCCATTCACCTCTCTGAACCGAACCCACTATGGCCCGACTCTGGCAGTTTCTCACCAACCGCCGCGTAATGGCCGTGACCGGCATCGCGGCGCTCGCGGGGCTCCTGTTTCTCGGCGCCGAATCGCTCGAAGTGGCGGCCATCTGGGCCGTGCTGGCCGGACTGCTCCTGCTGGCGGCCTGGGGCGCCTGGTGGCTGGCGCGCAGCTGGTGGCGCAAGCGCGCCGCCGCCCGCCTGAGCGAGGCGATCGTCGCCCAGGCCGACAATCCCAAGCGCGACGATGCGCCGGTACTGCGCAAAGGCATGCTGGAGGCGATCAACACCATCAAGACCTCCAAGCTGGGCCTGACGCGCGGCGCCCAGGCCCTGTACGAACTGCCCTGGTACATGATCATCGGGAACCCGGCGGCGGGGAAGAGCAGCGCGATCAAGCATTCGGGGCTGACCTTCCCCATCCCCGGCAGCAAGGCGGTGCAGGGCGTGGGGGGCACCCGCAACTGCGACTGGTTCTTTACCACCGACGGCATCCTGCTCGACACCGCCGGCCGCTACTCGGTGGTCGAAGCCGACCGCGCCGAGTGGTTCAGCTTCCTCGACCTGCTGCGGCGCCATCGCCGGCGCGCGCCGATCAATGGCATCATCATCGCGGTGAGCGTGGCCGAGCTGGCGGGCGGATCGCCGGAAGGCTCGATCGAGCTGGCGAAAAGCCTGCGCACGCGGGTGCAGGAACTGACCGAGCGGCTGGGGGTGCACGCGCCGGTCTACGTGGTGTTCACCAAGGCCGACCTGATCGCCGGCTTTTCCGACTTCTTCCACGACAGCGACCGCGCAGAGCGCGAGCGCGTGTGGGGCGCGACCCAGCGCTACAACCGCCGCAGCACGCCGCAGGACGTGCTGGCTTTTTTCGATATCCATTTCGACGAACTGTACGACGGCCTGAAGGAGATGAGCCTGGCCACCATGGCCGGCAACCGCAGCGCGGCCATGCGCCCGGGCGTGTTTACCTTCCCGCTCGAATTCGCCTCCCTCAAACCGCAGCTGCGCGCCTTCCTCGCCACCCTGTTCGAAGAGAATACCTGGCAGTTCAAACCGGTCCTGCGCGGCTTCTACTTCACCAGCGCGCTGCAGGAAGGGATGGTCGAGAACCTGTCCTCGCGCCGCGTCGCCAGCCGCTTCGACCTGCAGCTCAAGAACGGGGAGCAGAAGGGCGAGCAGCATGAAGAGCAGTCCGGCTTCTTCCTGCTCGACTTGTTCCGCAAGGTGATCTTCGCGGACAAGGAGCTGGTCAAGCGCTACACCAGCCCGGCCGCCACGCGCCTGAAGTACGCGGCCTTCTTCGCCGCCACCGTGCTGCTCGGCTGCGCGCTCGGCGGCTGGAGCTGGTCCTACATGGGCAATCGCCAGCTGGTCGCCAACGTCCAGGCGGACCTCGACAAGGTCATGAAGATGCAGGCCAGGACCGGCGGCCTGCAGTCGCGCCTCGAAGCGCTGGACATCCTGCAGGACCGCATCGAGCAGCTGGAAAAATACCGCGGCGAGCGGCCCTGGGCGCTGTCCTTCGGCCTGTACCAGGGCGAGGCGCTGGAACGCAAGCTGCGCGACGAATACTTCGCCGGCGTGCGCGAAGTGATGGTGCAGCCGGTGGCCGGCGCGCTGGAAGCGCTGCTGGCGGAGATGAACGCCAACGCTTCGCAGCTGGACCCGAACGCGCAGGCGGCGCCCAGCGCCAGGCCGGGCCAGCCCTACCAGGACGTCTCGGCCACCAATATCGGCGACGCCTACAACGCCCTGAAGACCTACCTGATGCTGGCCGATAAAAGCCATGCCGAGCCGGGCCACCTGAACGACCAGCTGACCCGCTACTGGCGCGTGTGGCTGCAGGCGAACCGCGGCGGCATGGCGAAGGAGCAGATGATCCGCAGCGCGGAGCGCCTGATGACCTTCCACTTATCACATATTGCGGACCCGGCCTGGCCGCAGATCACGCCCAAACTCAGCCTGCTCGACACCGCGCGCGAAAACCTGCGCCGGGTGGTGCGCGGCACCCCGGCGCGCGAACGCGTCTACGCCGACATCCGCACCCGCGCCGGCACCCGCTTCCCGGCGGTGACCGTGGCGCGCATCGTCGGCGAGCAGGACCAGGGCCTGGTGGTCGGCAGCCACGCGGTGCCCGGCGCCTTTACCCGCGACGCCTGGGAGAAGTTCGTGCTGGGCGCGATCCGCGAAGCCTCCAACCGCGAGCTGCAAAGCAACGACTGGGTGCTGAAGACCGTGGCCAAGGACGATCTGACCCTGGAAGGCAGCCCGGAGCAGATCCAGAAGACCCTGATCGATCTGTACAAGGCCGATTATGCGAAGGAGTGGGCCAAATTCGTGCAGGGCGTGACGATCGCCGACCTGAACGGCTTCGAGGCCAGCGTGCAGGCCATGAACCGCCTCGGCGACCCGCAGACCTCGCCGCTGGCCAAGGTGCTGAAGACCGTCTACGACGAGACTTCCTGGGACGATCCCGGCCAGGCGCGCGCCAACCAGGCGAAGCTGAAGCGCGGCGTGATGGCCTGGTTCCGCGAAGTGGTGCTGCGCCAGGCGCCCAGCGAGGCGCGCCAGATCGCCGATGCGGCGGCGCCGATGCCCGGCATGGCAGGCGTGGCCGGTGCGGCAGCGGGCCCGGTCGGGCGCGAGTTCGCCGGCGTCGCGCGCCTGGTCGGCATCAAGGAGAAGGATGCCTCGCTGATGACCGGCTACCTGGACGCGCTGTCCAAGCTGCGCTCGCGCCTGAACCAGCTGAAGAACCAGGGCGACCCCGGCCCCGGCGCCAAGCAGTTGATGCAGCAGACGCTGGAAGGCAACGGCTCCGAGCTGGCCGACGCCCTCAAATACGTCGACGAGCAGATGCTGACCGGGATGACGGACGCCCAGAAGCAGATGCTGCGCCCGCTGCTGGTGCGGCCACTGGTGCAGACCTTCGCCATGATCGTGCTGCCATCGGAATCCGAGATCAACAAGACCTGGCAGGCGCAGGTGGTCGAACCCTTCCAGAAGAACCTGGCCGGCAAATCCCCGTTCTCGCCAGCCGCGCAGATGCAGGCGGGGGCCGCCGAGATCGGCCAGGTGTTCGGACCCGATGGCGCGGTGGCCAAGTTCGTGACCACGACCATGGGGCCGCTGGTGGTGCGGCGCGGCGACGTGCTGTCCAGCCGTACCTGGGCGGATATCGGCGTGACCCTGGCGCCGCAGGTGGTGAGCGGCTTCCCGGGATGGATCGCGCCTTTGTCGGCCAACGGCGTGGCCACCGGTGGCGGCCCGCAGACCGTGTTCCAGCTGCTGCCGATGACGGCGCCCGGCGTGACCGAGTACACGATCGAGATCGATGGGCAGCAGTTGCGCTACCGCAATACGCCGCCGGCGTGGGTGAACATGGTGCATCCGGGGCCGCAGGGGGCGAGCGGGGCCAAGGTCAGTGCGGTGACCTTCGACGGCCGCACGGTCGAGCTGTTCAACGAGCCGGGCGAGCAAGGCCTGACCAAACTGATCGCCGCTGCGGCAAAGAAGAGACTGGAGTCCGGCGTGGCCGAGCTGCGCTGGACCTCTGGCAGCACGACAGTGGGGGTCACGCTCAAGGTGGTCAGCAGCGCCGCCAGTACCGGCGACGGCCAGGTCAGCCGCGGCTTCAGCGGCCTGCGCCTGCCTGACAGCGTGGTCGGGCGCGCCGCCGCCGGTCCGCAGCTGGCGGGAGCGGCGCAATGACCCGCGCCTTGTCCTCGGCGCGGATCGGCTGCTTCGGCAAGCTCCCGGCGCGCAGCGACTTCGTCAAGGTCGCGGACGACCAGCCCGTGCTCGGCATGCTGGACGACTGGCTGGCCCAAGTCATGACCCGCCTGCCCAACGACGCGCGCTGGAAGCTGTACTACGACGCCTCGCCGCCGGTCAGCTTCGCCTTCGTCGGCCCGAGCCGCCGCCATGCGATCGCCGGCCACCTGGTGGCCAGCCACGACCAGTCCGGGCGCCGCTTTCCCTTCCTGATGATGCGCACCGTCGACGTGCCGGATCCGGCGGCCTTCGTGTCGCGCTGCCCGCTGGCCTTCGGGCCGCTGTGGGACTACCTGGAGACGATGGCGCCGCAGGTGCTCGGGGCCGACGAGCCGGGGCCGCACCTGCATGCGATCGCCGATGCGGCGGTGGTCCTCGGCGAATACGAGGCCCGGCTCGACGACTTCCTGGCCGCGGCCACGGTCAGCTCGCTGTCGGGCGCGCTGGACCTCGAGGCGAACCGCCTGATCCTCGGCCTCGGCCTGCTCCTGCAGCCGGTCATGCACAGCCGCCCGGCGGCGCTGCACAAAAGCCTGGTGCTGCCGCTGCCGCTGGATCCGGCGCTGCGCTGCCAGGTCGCGGCCTTCTGGCTGGAGCTGGTCACGCCCTTCATCCGCCGCACGGCGTTCGACCTGGTGCTGTTCCTGACCACGGTGGCCGAGCGGCCGGCGCTGGTGATCGGCTTCGGCGGCGCAGCAAGCGAGACCCTGCACGGCATCGTCGATCCGCTGGCCGGCCGCGAACAGCAGGTGCAGCTGAGCGACAACGGCTGGATCGACGAGCAGCTGGGCATCGACATCGACGTGCGCGCGCTGGCCAGCTATCTCGAGCAGCCGATGCTGCCGCTGCGCCTGGCGCGCGAACTGTTCCTCAAGACTTTCATTGGAGCCGACACGTGAAGCGTCTTTCGACATTCTTGCTGGCCGTGGCCGTCTGCGCGGCGGCGCCGGCTTTCGCCGACAGCCCGGCGGCCACCGCACCTATCGTCGTCTCCGGCACCGTCCCCGACGACGCCAGCAAGGCGGCGCTGCTGGCGCGATTGCGGACCGTCTACGGCTTTGATCGCGTGGTCGACCAGCTGGCGGTGGGGCGGGTTGCGGCGCCGCCGAACTGGAACGAGCACGTCGCGAGCCTGATCGGCCCGAACCTGAAACTGGTCACGCGCGGCCAGCTGCAGATCGACGGCACCAGCGTCAGCCTGCGCGGCGACGTCGCCACCGAAGCGCAGAAACAGCAGATCGCCGGCGAACTGGCGCTGAACCTGGACACCAGCTACACCGTCAACAACGGCCTGCGGGTGGCGGTGTCCGAGCAGGGCATGCTGGACGCCGCGCTGGCCAACCGCATCATCGAATTCGAGTCGGGCAAGGCCACGCTGGCCGATTCCGGCAAGACCATCCTCGACCAGATGAGCGCCGTGCTGCTGCGCCTGAAGGACAAGCGGGTGGAAGTGATCGGCCACACCGACAACGCCGGCTCGCGCGCCGGCAACCTCTCGCTCAGCCAGGCCCGCGCCGAGGCGGTGAGGGACTACGTGGTGGGGCGCGGGGTAAAAGCAGAGATGGTCGCGGTCTCCGGCGAAGGCCCGGACCGGCCGGTGGCCGACAACCGCACCCCGGAAGGCCGCGCCCGCAACCGCCGCATCGAGTTCAAAGTCGTCCAATAAAGCTTAACCAACATCAAACCGGGGTCAGAGCCCGAATTTTGGAAACAGCTTGCAGGACATTTCCAAAATTCGGGGTCTGACCCCGGTTTGTTTTTGCGCAAACGGCTTACGGCAGCGTGATCGTCACGTTGGCCGACCTCGGCGGCAGCTTCACCAGGTCGTTGTAGCCGGCCAGCGCCTGGCCGGTTTCGTGGGCCAGGGCGGTGCGGAAGCCCAGGTAGCCGCCGAGGGCGGCCACTGCGAACACCATCGACAAGGCCCACAGCGACAGGTCGCTGCCCAGCTTGTGCACGATCTGGTCGGGGCGCTCGGCGTGCGGGGCGAAGCCGCGGTTCTTGCCGCGCATGCGGGCGATTTCGTCGCCGAGGCGCGCGGTCAGGTAGGCAAGCTTGTCCTTGCCGTCCAGCGCGAAGCGGCCCTCGAAGCCAAGCAGCAGGCAGACGTGGAAGACCTCCAGCGCCTGCAGGTGCACGGCGCCCTTGGCGCGCAGGTCTTCGAGGCGCTGGAAGAAGTGCTCGCCGGCGAGCTGGTCGCCGAACAGGCGCAGCTGCAGCGGGCGGGTCTCCCAGGCTTCGCGGATCTCGTAGTCGGAGCGCAGGATGATCTCGTCGACCGCGGCGCAGAACGCATACTTGGCCGCGGTGACGTCGTCGGCCGGCACGCCGAGCGCCTTGGCGTTGCGGTCGACGTCGCCGAGGAAGCGCGTCATGTGGTCGGCGAAGGCGGTCTTGTCCTGCGGGCCGTTGCCGTTCTTGAGCAGGAACAGCGCGTAAAAGCCCTCGTACATCATGTCGACCAAAGAGGTCGGGGTGCTGCCGGAAGGGTTGCGGCCGCCGGAGTGCAAAGGGGCGGTGCGCCGTTCGACGTGTTGGCTCATGCTGCGATTCCGATGAGTTCGAGTTTGAGGTCGCGGATCCCGTTCGGCACGTAGATCGAGATCGCCTGCGCTTTCAGCATGCTTTCGTACAGCACGCCGCGGTTTTCGAGGACGAAGTAATAGGTGTCGGGCCGCACCGGCACAGCGCTCGGCACCTGCGGCGCGTGCACCAGGCGCACGCCGGGCATGGCCGACAGCACCAGCTTGTCGACGTCTTCCGGCGCGCCGATCTTGAAGCGCAGCGGCACGATCTCGACCAGCTGCAGGGCCGGCATGTCGGCCGCCACGCCCAGGTAGAGCGTGGTCTGGCCGTTGATCTTGCCCGAGTCCAGCGCGCCGAGGTGGTAGGACGGCCGTTCGTTGGAGAGCGCGATCGCGAAGTACTTCGACGAGATCACGGTGTCGAGCAGCTCGCGCAGGATCGCATCCAGGCGCGTGAAGGCTGGCCCCGGGTCCTGGTGCACATAGGCCGGCAGGTCTTCCAGCTTGCTGCTGCGCGAGAAGGTCATCAGGCCGCCCGCAAGACCGAGCAGCTCCTGGAACAGGCGCTCGGGATGCAGCTCGCGGTGCGCCAGGAAGTGGGTCAGCGCCGCATAGCCGCTGCTGACCGTGTGCAGCAGCCAGAAGGAGGCGACGTCGCCGCCGCGCAGCTCGACCACGTTCTTGCTCGGCTCGCGGTAATGGCCATACAGCGCGTGCACCTTGGCCAGCAGCTTTTCCATCAGGCGCGTCAGCATGCCGTGCAGGCCGGGCGCGCCCTCGACCGAGAGGCTGGGCGGGACGAAGGCGTGGTCGACCTCGAAGCCGCCGGTCGGCAGGCGGCGCAGGCGTACCAGCGGGATGGTCTCGTAGGGCTCGAGCGGCTCCAGCTCCGACACCAGGCGCAGGCTGCGGTTCAGGTAGGCGACCGGCGCGCTGGCGGCGTCGGTGTAGAGGTCGAAGGTATCGTGTTCGTGCTGGCCGAAGCGGGTGTCCAGGCGCGATTCGCCGCGCGCCGCGCAATTCTCGCCATGGTCCTTGAGGGCGGGCAGGGCGGCGTGGAAGGTGAGCGACTGCACCGACGAAGCCAGTTCGCCGAGGCGCACCTGGGGCGGCAGGGCGTCGCGCTCGGGTGCGTGCAGGATCTCGCCGTCGGCGAAGATCAGCGACAGGCCGGTGATGCGCAGGGTATCGGCCTTGAGCGCATCGAGGTCGATCTCGAGCTTGCGCACGCCCCAGCAGTAGGGGTGGAGGGCGGCGGCGGTGTCGTTCAGGCGCGCTTCGTGGTAGCGGTCCTGCTGCTGGAAATGCTGGGGGCGCAAGAACAGGCCCTCGCCCCACAAGACCTTGGCTGGTGGTTTCACGCATGCCTCCTGCGAAGTTTCACAAATCTCTAGCTTGGAGGAAACCGCACGGCCTTCATTGACATCGGACAAGCGCCAGGGGCTTGGCAGCGGCAGGCCCGGCGCCGGCGCTGCTGGCGCTGCTCATGGCGCAGGCATGCAGGCCGATCGTCACGCCAGTCTTTTCCGCCTCAGGCGCGGCAAAGGCCAGGCGCCAGCCCTGCGCCGGGGGCGCATGGAACAGTGCGACCACGCCCAGCCAGCCGGCCTCGCGCGCCAGCTTTTCGTTGAGCTCCAGCTGCTGGCCGGGCATCAGGGTCAGCTCACGCACCTCGAGCAGGTCGGCGCCCAGCGCCTCGCGCTCCGTCTGCGGCGACAGGAAGGCGGCATACGGCGCCTGCTCGAAGGCGGTGCGCTGGCGCAGCTTGTAGACCCGCACCAGCAGGGCCAGCGGCTGGCCGTGCGCATCGACGTTCAGGCGCTTGGCCGCATGCAGGCGCAGGGCCACGCTGCGTGGCCCGAGTTGAGCCTCAGGCAAGGGCGGGGGCTTGCGCAGGCCGGCGGCTTCCAGGAGGCCGGCGGGCGAGCGGCCGCCACTAGTGCAACTAACCGACAGAAGGCCGAACAGTACACAAACGGAAAGGCGGGCAGAGGACATGAGCTTACCTTCAGGAAATGGGCCGACAGCGACATTTAAAGCCATCGCCATCCGCACACGCTGCGCCCGCGCAACGACCGTTTCGACAGGGCGCAATTGCCGGTAAAACCTAAGTTGACCCGGCGCAATTCTCATCAGAAACCGTGCGCCAATAATGGCGCTTGATTTCAACCAGGGAGAACCAGATGAAGTTCCACCACCTGATGCCGAGTCTAGCCTTCGCTGCGATCCTGTCGGCCTGCGCCGGCACCGGCGGCCAGGTCGCCGCCAGCGCCAAGCCGGCGCCCACCATGGCCGCCGCCATGGCCGAAGTCGATGCCGCCGTGCTGGCCGGCCAGACCGACAAGGCCTATACCCTGCTGAAAAGCGCCGGCGCCACCTTCCCGGTCGACAAGACGCCCTGGGTCCGGATGGCCCAGATGCGCTTCGACAGCACCGATTACGGCGAAGCCATCGTCAGCGCCCTCGAAGCGCTGGAACGCGACCCGGACGATACCCTGGCCAACAGCATCGTCGCGGTCAGCGGCCTGCGCGTGACCAGCAAGGCGCTGGCCGACCTGAGCCAGAAGAACAACCTGAGCGGCAACGTGCGCACCGAGGCCGTGGAGCTGGCCAAGCTGCTGCGCACCAGCCTGAACGAAGAGGTGCTGGTGTCGAACGGCGGACGCCAGCCGGTGGCGCGGCCGAGGGATACGGGCGGCAAGAAGACGATCTCGAGTCCTTCGACCGCGCGTCCCGCCGGCAACGACCCGTTCGGCGCGCTCAAGTAAGCAGCGCCGCCGCTTCCTTCCACCCAGCCTGGAGTCGACATGCCCAAGAACGAAAGCGTGCAGAAACGCCTGCAGAAAGTGCGCGCCCCGCGCGTGCAGATGACCTACGACGTCGAGATCGGCGACGCCATCGAAAACAAGGAGCTGCCCTTCGTGCTCGGCGTGCTGGGCGATTTCGGTAGCGATCCGGACGCCGCCAGGAAGCGTCTCAAGGACCGCAACTTCGTCAACGTTGACGCCGACAACTTCGACGAAGTGCTGAACGCGGTCGCTCCGGTCGCCAACTTCCGCGTCGAGAACCACCTGTCCGGCGAAGGCGGCGAGTTCGCGGTCAGCCTGCAGTTCCGCGAGATGGCCGACTTCCGGCCGGAGTCGGTGGTGCAGCAGGTGGCGCCGTTGAAGGGCCTGCTGGACGCGCGCAGCAAGCTGGCCGACCTGCGCAACAAGCTGGCCGGGAACGACAAGCTCGAAGACATCCTCAACGACGTGCTGACCAATACCGAAAAGCTGGACAGCCTGCGCAAGGCGAAGGAGGAAAAATAACATGGCGGCGATCCTCGATGCGGTAGCAAGTCCCGAAGCGCCCGGCGCCCTGGAGCTCGACACCGGCCTGCTCGACCAGATCGTCGAGCAGAGCAGGGTGGCGAAGTCCAGCAGCGAGCACGAACGCGCGCGCGACATCATCTCCGAGCTGGTGACCCAGGTGATGGAAGGCACCATGGTCGTCTCCAGCAACCTGTCGGCGACCATCGATGCGCGCCTGGCGGAGCTGGACCGCATGATCTCGAGCCAGCTCTCAAGCATCATGCACGCGCCCGAATTCCAGAAGCTCGAGCGCAGCTGGACCGGCCTGAATTACCTGGTGCGGAACACCTCGACCTCGGCCAACCTGCAGATCCGCATGCTCAACGCCACCAAGCGCGAGCTGGTGAAGGACTTCCAGTCGGCGCTGGAATTCGACCAGAGTAGTCTGTTCAAGAAGATCTACGAGGAGGAATTCGGCACCTTCGGCGGCGCGCCCTACGGCGCCCTGATCGGCGATTTCGAGATCAGCCGCCAGCCCGAGGACATCTACTTCCTGGAGCAGATGTCGCACGTGGCAGCGGCCAGCCACGCGCCCTTCATCACCTCGAGCGCGCCGGAGTTGTTCGGCATCGAAAGCTTCGGCGACCTCGGCAAGCCGCGCGACCTCGCCAAGGTCTTCGACACCGTCGAATACGCGAAGTGGAAGGCGTTCCGCGACTCCGAGGATGCGCGCTACGTCGGCCTGACCCTGCCGCGCTTCCTGGGCCGCCTGCCCTACAACCCGATGGACGGCATGGCCACCGAGGGCTTCAACTTCGTCGAGGATGTCGACGGCAGCGACCACCAGAAGTACTTGTGGTGTAACGCGGCCTACGCCTTCGCTTCGAAGCTGACCCGCGCCTTCGAGGATTACGGCTGGTGCGCGGCGATCCGCGGCGTCGAGGGCGGGGGCCTGGTGGAGAACCTGCCGACCCACACCTTCAAGACCGACGAGGGCGAGGTCGCGCTGAAGTGCCCGACCGAGCTGGCGATCACCGACCGCCGCGAGAAGGAGCTGTCGGACCTGGGCTTCATCTCGCTGGTCCATTGTAAGAACACCTCCTACGCGGCCTTCTTCGGCGCGCAGTCAGCGCAGAAGGCGCGCAAGTACGCCAACGACGCCGCCAATGCCAACGCGCTGCTGTCCTCGCAGCTGCAGTACATCTTCGCGGTCTCGCGCATCGCCCACTACATGAAGGCCATGATGCGGGACAAGATCGGCAGCTTCGCCGCCGCCTCCAACGTCGAGGATTACCTCAATCGCTGGCTGACCCAATATGTGCTGCTGGACGATAACGCCAGCCAGGAGCAGAAGGCCCAGTTCCCGCTGCGCGAAGCCAGCGTGCAGGTGGCCGAGGTGCCGGGCCGGCCCGGGGTCTACCGCGCGGTGTCCTTCCTGCGCCCCCACTTCCAGCTCGACGAGCTGTCCGTATCGCTCCGACTGGTCGCGGAGTTGCCGCAATCGACCAAAAGCTGATTTTTTCACCAACCAAGACTGGAGTATCAAATGGCGATAGACGTGTACCTGCAAATCGACGGCATCAAGGGCGAATCGGCGGACGACAAGCACAAGGACTGGATCGAGTGCAAATCGGTGGACTGGGGCGTGATCCAGCCGAAATCGGCGACGTCCTCGACCGGCGGCGGCCACACCGCCGAGCGCTGCGAGCACAAGGAGATCGAGCTGCTCAAGCTGGCCGACCTGTCCTCGCCGGTGCTGCTGCAGACCTGCTCGTCCGGCAAGACCATCCCCAAGGCGAAATTCGAGTTCATGCGCGCCGACGGCCAGGGCGAGCGCATCAAGTATTTCGAGATCGAACTCGAGAACGTGCTGATCGGCTCGATCACGCCGGCCGTCAAGGAGGGCGACTTCATGCATGAGAAGGTCGGCCTGAAGTTCTCGAAGGTGAAGTGGAAGTACACCCAGCAGAAGATCGGCGGCGGCTCGGGCGGCAATACCTCGGGCGGCTGGGACCTGTCTTCGAACAAGGTGGCCTGAACTTACTGCGTTCCCCTGCGCTACGTTGCCAGCGCGCTTGCCGCGGCCTTCGTGCCGCGGTCTTTTTTGGAGCAGCCATGACCGCCTATGTCCCCGGCCTGCTGGACCGCTTGATGGGCGAGAGCGCGGGCGCCGGCGCGGGCGCCCGCGGCGGCGCCGAACAGCTCAAGGACAGCCTGGCGCGCGAACTCGAAGCACTGCTGAACACGCGCCTCGGCTTTCCGCCGGGGTGCTTCGACGCCAGCCCCGGTGCGCGCGCCTCGGTCCTGAACTATGGCCTGGCCGACTTCGCCGGCTACTGCCTGTCCAGCAGCGAAGACCGCGCCGCCATCTGCGCCAGCCTGAAGGACGCGATCGAGCGCCACGAGCCGCGCCTCAGGAACGTCAGCGCCGCGCTGGAGCGGGAAGCCGGCAGCGTCAACCGGCTCCACTTCGTCATCCACGCCACACTGCACCTGGCCGATGGCATGGCGCCCGTGGACTTCAACGCCGTGCTCCAGCCTTCGAACCTGCACTACGCGATCGCAAACGAAAGGAAGAGACGATGGACATCAACCTGAAGACCCTGATCGGCAAGCTGAACGACACCAGCCGGACGGCGGCGACGCGCGCGGCGGGCATCTGCGTCGGCTTCGGCCAGTACGAGGTCGACATCGAACACCTGTTCCTGGCCTTGCTGGAGCAGCCTTCCAGCGACTTCGTGGTGGCCGCGCGCGCCGCCGGCATCAGCCTGACGGCGCTGGAAACCGACCTGCGCAAGGAAGTCGAGCGCCTGCCCGGCGGCAGCGGCCGCACCACGGTGTTCTCGCGCCACCTGCCGCTGCTGTTCGAGCACGCCTGGCTGATCGCTTCGCTGGGCCAGCCGGCGCCCGGCCAGGAACAGCGCATCCGCAGCGGCCACCTCCTGCTGGCGCTGCTGGCCGAGCCGGGCCTGGCCCAGCTGGCCCAGCGCGCGTCCGGCAGCTTCATGGATTTTCCGGTGGACCGCCTGAAGCACGATTTCGACAAGCTGACCCGCGGCTCCAGTGAAGCGTCGGCAGTCACCGAGGCCGCGCCGCCGCAGTCCACGAAAGCCGGCGGCGACGCGGTCGGCGAATTGCAATCGGCGGCGCCGGGCAGGACGCCCGCGCTCGACCAGTACACCACCTGCCTGACGGCGCGTGCGCGTGAGGGCAAGGTCGACCCGGTGATCGGGCGCGACGCCGAGATCCGGCAAGTGATCGACATCCTGATGCGGCGCCGCCAGAACAACCCGATCCTGACCGGCGAGGCCGGCGTCGGCAAGACCGCCGTGGTCGAAGGCCTGGCGCTGCGCATCGCCGAAGGCGACGTGCCGGACGTGCTGCGCGGCGTCGAGATCCATACCCTCGACATGGGCCTGCTGCAGGCCGGCGCCAGCGTCAAGGGTGAGTTCGAGAACCGCCTGAAGAACGTGATCGAGGAGGTTACTAAAAGCCTGCACCCGGTCATCCTGTTCATCGACGAGGCCCACACCATGATAGGCGCGGGTGGCGCGGCCGGCCAGAACGACGCCGCCAATCTGCTGAAGCCTGCGCTGGCGCGCGGCGAGCTGCGCACCGTCGCCGCCACCACCTGGGGCGAGTACAAGAAGTATTTCGAAAAGGACGCCGCGCTGGCGCGCCGCTTCCAGGTGGTGAAGGTCGAGGAGCCGGACGAAGACACCGCCTGCGCCATGCTGCGCGCGATGGCGCCACTGATGGAGAAGCATTTCGGCGTGCGCATCTTCGACGAGGCGATCCGCGAGGCGGTGCGGCTGTCGCATCGCTACATCAGCGGGCGCCAGCTGCCGGACAAGGCGATCAGCGTGTTAGACACCGCCTGTGCCAAGGTCGCCCTCGGCCAGAAGGCGACGCCGGCGGCGCTGGAAGAAACGACCCGCGGCGTGGAGCGGCTCGACGCCCGCATCAGCACCCTGGTGCGCGAGGAGAGCGGCGGCGCCGATCACGCCGCCACGCTAGCCACATTGAGAAGCGAACGCGAGGCCGGCCTGAAGGAACAGGAGCGCCTGCGCGCCCAGTGGGACCGCGAGCAGGCCCTGTCGGCCGAGATCCATGCCGTGCGCGCCCGCCTGGAAAGCGGCGACTCGAGCGACAGCCCGGCGCTGCAGGCCCTGGTCGGGCAACTGCGCGCGCTGCAGGGCGAGACGCCGCTGGTGCCGCTGCAGGTCGACGGCCACACGGTGGCCGCCATCGTCGCCAGCTGGACCGGCATTCCGCTGGGCCGTATGGTGAAGGACGAGATCCGCACCGTGATGAACCTGCAGGGCATGCTCGACGAGCGCATCCTCGGCCAGAACCACGCCAGCGGCATCGTCGCCCAGCGCGTGCGCACGGCCCGCGCCAGCCTGGAAGACCCGAACAAGCCGAAGGGCGTGTTCCTGTTCGTCGGCAGCTCCGGCGTCGGCAAGACCGAGACCGCGCTGGCCCTGGCCGACATGCTGTATGGCGGCGAGCGCAAGCTGGTCACGATCAACATGAGCGAATACCAGGAAGCGCACAGCGTGTCCGGCCTGAAGGGCTCGCCCCCGGGCTATGTCGGTTACGGCGAGGGCGGCGTGCTGACGGAAGCGGTGCGGCGCAACCCCTACAGCGTGGTGCTGCTGGACGAAGTGGAGAAGGCGCACGGCGACGTGCTTGAGCTGTTCTTCCAGGTCTTCGACAAGGGCGTGCTGGACGACGCCGAAGGACGCCAGATCGACTTCCGCAACACGATCATCATCCTCACCTCGAACGCGGCGTCCGCGCAGATCATGCAGGCCTGCCTGAACAAGCCGGCGGCCGAGCGGCCATCGCCCGACGACCTGGCGCAGCTGATCCGTCCCAGCCTGATGAAGCACTTCAAGCCGGCCTTCCTCGGACGCCTGACCGTGGTGCCTTTCTATCCGATCGACGACGAAGTCCTGGCCAACATCATCCGCCTCAAGCTGGAGCGCATCAAGGCGCGGGTGGCCGCCAATCACAATGCCCGGTTCCTGTACGACGACGCGCTGGTCAACGCCGTGCTGGCGCGCTGCACCGAGGTCGATTCGGGTGCGCGCAACGTCGACACCATCCTGAACGGCACGCTGCTGCCCGAGATCGCGGACAACGTGCTGGCGGCGATGGCATCCGGCGGCGGGATCAGGCAGATCAAGGTGAGTGCAAGCAGGGCCGGCAAGATCAAGTACGCCGTCGAACCGGCGTGAGGAGGGCGGCATGCTGAACATGGAAAAGCTGCTGGCGCCGGTGAGCGAAGGTCGGCCCTGCGGCGAGGACCTGGCCTTTTCGCGCGAGATCGACGACATCGTGCGTGCGCGCCAGGCCGACGATCCTTCGATCGAGCAGGGCGCCTGGGTCACCGAGCTGAAGGAAGCCGACTGGAAGTTCGTGGCGAAGCAGTGCGCCCAGCTGATCGAAACGCGCAGCAAGGACCTGCAGCTGGCGGTCTGGCTGGCCGAGGCCGAGGCCCGCACCAGCGGCCTTGGCGGCCTGGCGGACAGCCTGGTATTGATCGCGGCCCTGTGCGACCGTTACTGGGACGGCCTGTATCCGCTGCCGGACGAGGACGGGCACGAGCGGCGCATCGGCAACCTGTCCTGGATGGCCGCGCGCATCGCGCCGCTGCTGCGCGAGATCCCGCTGACCGAGGGACCGCACGGCTACGCGCTGCGCGACTTCGACGTCGCCCGCATGCATGGCGGCGAGGAGCTGGGCAAGCTGGAGACGGCCAAGGCGCGCAGCGCGCCCGCCTTTTTCGAAGCCCTGCTGCGCGACTGCGAGCACTGCGCCGGCGCGCTCGAACGCATCGAGCACAGCGTCGACCAGCGCCTGGGCACGGAGGGACCCAGCTTCACCGCGGCCAAGTCCGGCCTGCAAAGCGTGCTGCTGTTCGTGAAGCCGATGGTGAAGGAGGGCGGCGCGAAGGTTTCAAGCCGGCCGGCGGAACTTGCGCCGGCGCCTTCCGCGCAGCCGGGTGCGCAGCAGGCGATGCGGCAGGCGGCGCCGGCCGAAACGGCAAGCGGCATGGCCGGCGGCCCGCCGCAATCGCGCACCCAGGCCCTGGCCCAGCTGCGCGAAGTCGCCGAGTTCTTCCGCCGCACCGAGCCGCACAGCCCCGTCGCCTATCTGGCGGAAAAAGCCGCGCACTGGGGCGAACAGCCCCTGCACGTGTGGCTGCGCTCGGTGGTGAAGGATGACGCCTCGTTCGCCCATATCGAGGAGATGCTGGGCGTCGCGCCGCCGTCGGGGAGCTGAGGCGGCGCGGGCGGCGGGTCAGGGAAGGATCAGGCCTTCGGCGCCTGGCCGGCCGCCTCGCCCAGTTGCGAAGTCGCGCGCGTGACCTGCTCTTCGACGCGGCGCATGGCGTCGCGGGTCGACTGGGTTACCTGCTCGTAGCCCTTGAAAGCATTGTCGATCGCGGCCTTGATGATCTCGACGGCGTTCTCCTGGCCCGGCTTGACGTTCTGGGTGACGTCGTAGATCAGGGCCGACAGCGTGTTCTTGGCTTCCACCAGGTGGGTGTCGGCGGCCTGCTGGAAGTCCTGCTGGATGTCGGCGACGATCCGGCGCAGTTCTTCGCCGTAGGCCTGGGCGTTCTGCACGCCCGGCTGCAAGCGCGATTGCAGGGTGTCGATCGCCGCTTTCGGATCGGCCGCCTGGCTCATCTGGCGGCTGGTGGCCATCGCGCCTTCCATCGAATTCTTCGCGGTGGCCATGTTCAGTGCCACCACCTGCTCGACGCCCTGCACGGCCTTGCTGGCCAGGGCGTTGAAGGTTTCCATCTGCAGTTCGAACAGGGTCTTGGTGGCGTTGGCGAATTGCTCGGGGTTGGTGAACATTGCTTGTCTCCTCGGTTGGTTTTCCTGGGGCCTGCTCAATGTTTAACTTTTTACATTATTTCCCGGTCTTGCGGATTTCGCAACGTGCATCGCGATAGGGCCCGGAGAATTTTTCCCAGCCGGCGCCGAGCGGCGTCTGCGAGCAGGCAAGATCGCCGGTGGACTTGCTGCGCCACTGGTACCAGGGCGCGGGTTCGGCGTTCAGGACGGCGGGGCAGGCCAGAACAAGGCCCAGCAGGATGGCGAACGATTTCTTCATGTGGCCGAGCTTGACGGCACCGGAGCCGCAAGTCAAGCGAACGGACCCGTTTGACCTTCCCACGATGGGAAGGTGTATTCTGTGCGGAACACAGGAGACGAGCATGTTGAATATCGGCGAAGCGGCGCAGGCCTCGGGCGTGTCGGCCAAGATGATCCGCCATTACGAGTCCATCGGGCTGCTGCCGGCGGTGCGCCGGACGGCTTCCGGCTACCGCGTGTACGGCGAACAGGACGTGCGCCTGCTGCAATTCATCCACCGCGGCCGCGCGCTCGGCTTCCCGCTCGAGAAGATCGCCGGGCTGCTGGCGCTGTGGCAGGACCAGGACCGCGCCAGCGCCGACGTGCGCCGGCTGGCCGAGCAGCACATCGCGGAACTGAACCGCAAGATCGAGGAGCTGCAGGCGATGAAGCGCACGCTCGAGCAGCTGGCTCACTCCTGCCATGGCGACCAGCGCTCGGACTGCCCCATCCTCGACGACCTGGCCACCCACTAAAGTCAAGCAGCGTCCAGCAAGGCTCCCAGGGCAAGGCGCATCGTCGAAGACAGTACGTAAGTACGGCGAGACGAATGCAACGCAGCCATGGGCGTCTTGCTGGACGCTGCAAAACGCAAAACGCCGCAATCCTTTAGCAAAGATTGCGGCGTTTTGCGCCAGTATTCTGGAAGCTCCTGAGAGAGCCGGGTAGCATTTGGTGCCCACGGAGGGACTCGAACCCCCACACCTCGCGGCACATGGACCTGAACCATGCGCGTCTACCAATTCCGCCACGTGGGCATATCAAACAGCAGGTACAACATACAACAGGGTAGCATTTGGTGCCCACGGAGGGACTCGAACCCCCACACCTCGCGGCACATGGACCTGAACCATGCGCGTCTACCAATTCCGCCACGTGGGCATATCAACCACCATCGACAAGAACAAGACCGGCTTTGGTGCCCACGGAGGGACTCGAACCCCCACACCTCGCGGCACATGGACCTGAACCATGCGCGTCTACCAATTCCGCCACGTGGGCCGGGTCTTGCAATCATCGCTCGACGTTGCCGTCGAATTCCGCTACGATATCAGGCTTTGCCGATTTGCGCCAGACCAACTTTCGATCTGATTTTCGCCGGCTGCACCTTCGCAGCAACCCCGCATCCGGCTGGGCCGTTTGCGAAGAGACCGAAAGTATAGCGGATGAATGGCAAATGTCAAAGGCCCAACGGAAGGATGCCCGCGGCACGCTTGCACGGCGCACGTTAGGCGAATACCCCGTGTCTCCGTTACACTACGCCTGTCAAGGTGTCAATCCAACCAACATTGCGCCGCCTGCAAGTGCAAGCAAGCACTCGCGATCGGCGCGCCACTGGCTCAACAAGAATAGAAAATACGATTTGAAGCACCCAACTCATACCATTCCAAGCCGCGAGGAGATTCTCGGCGTTTTCCGCGATGCCAAGGGGCCGCTCGACAGCGGCGCACTGGTACGCGCCCTGCAGGTCGATCCGGAGGCGGAAGGCGTCCTCACGCGCCGCTTGAATGCGATGGAGCGCGACGGCCAGCTCCGCGCGAATCCCGCCGGCCAGTATGCATTGACCGACCACTCGAGCTTCGTCTCCGGCCGCGTCAGCGCCCACCGTGACGGCTACGGCTTCGTGATCCCGGACGAGCCGGGCGACGACCTGTTCCTGCCCGATAAGGAGATGCAGAAGGTCCTGCACGGCGACAAGGTGCTGGCGCGTATCGTCGGCACCGACCGCCGCGGCCGTCCCGAGGGCACGATCGTCGAAGTCACCGAGCGCGCGAACACCCACGTCATCGGCCGCCTGCTGCAGGAAAACGGCGTCTGGATCGTGGCCCCGGAAGACAAGCGCATCGCCCAGGACATCCTGGTCGACGGCTCGCCGGGCAAGGCGAAGTCGGGGCAGGTGGTCAGCGTCGAACTGGTCGAGCAGCCTTCGCGCTTCCGCCAGCCGATCGGCCGCATCGTCGAGGTGCTGGGCGAGCTGGACGACCCCGGCATGGAGATCGAGATCGCGGTCCGTAAATTCGGCGTGCCGCACGTGTTCTCGCCAGCGGCGATCAAGCAGGCCAACAAGCTGCCGAACGAAGTCCGCGACGCCGATCTCGGCAACCGCGTCGATTTGCGCGACGTGCCGCTGGTAACCATCGACGGCGAAGACGCGCGCGACTTCGACGACGCGGTCTACTGCGAACCGGTCAAGATCGGCCGCACCAAGGGCTACCGCCTGCTGGTGGCGATCGCCGACGTCAGCCACTACGTGAAGCCGGGCGATGGCCTGGACACCGATGCCATCGAGCGCTCGACCTCGGTCTACTTCCCACGCCGCGTGATCCCGATGCTGCCGGAGAAGCTGTCGAACGGCCTGTGCTCGCTGAACCCGGCGGTCGACCGCCTGTGCCTGGTGTGCGACATGGTCGTCACAGCAAGCGGCGAGGTCACGGCTTACCAGTTCTATCCGGCCGTGATGCACTCGGCGGCGCGCCTGACCTATAACGAGGTCGCTGCCATCCTCGGCAACACCAAGGGGCCGGAAGCGGGGCGCCGTCCCGGCATCGTGCCGCACCTGCTGAACCTGAACGAAGTGTTCCGCGCGCTGCTGCAGCAACGCCAGGCGCGCGGCGCGATCGATTTCGAGACCACCGAGACCTACATCGTCTGCAACGCGATGGGCAAGATCGAGAAGATCATCCCGCGCACCCGCAACGATGCGCACCGCCTGATCGAGGAATGCATGCTGGCGGCGAACGTCTGCGCGGCCGATTTCCTGATCCGCCACGACCAGCCGAGCACCTTCCGCATCCACGCGGTGCCGACCGAAGAAAAGCTGAACCAGCTGCGCACCTTCCTGAAGCAGGTCGGCCTGAACCTGGGCGGCGGCATGAAGCCGGAGGCGCGCGATTACGCCGAGCTGATGCAGCAGATCAAGGAGCGCCCGGATGCGACCCTGCTGCAGACCATGCTGCTGCGTTCGATGCAGCAGGCGGTCTACAGCCCGGACAACGTCGGCCACTTCGGCCTCGCCTACGAGCACTACGCGCACTTCACCAGCCCGATCCGCCGCTACCCGGACCTGCTGACCCACCGCGCCATCAAGGCGGTCCTGCTGGGCAAAAAATACGAGCCGACCGGCATCGACCTGTCCAAGCTGAACAGCACCGTGTCGAACGCGACCCGCAAGCAGCAGGCCAAGGACAAGGCCGCCGGCACGCAGAAGGATCCGAAGGACCTGACGGTCTGGGATGCGCTGGGCGTGCACTGCTCGGCCAACGAGCGGCGCGCCGACGAAGCTTCGCGCGACGTCGAGAACTGGCTCAAGTGCTACTACATGAAGGACCGCCTTGGCGAATCCTTCACCGGCGTGATCTCCGGGGTGACCCCGTTCGGCATCTTCGTGCAGCTGGACGAGTTGTTCGTCGAGGGCCTGGTCCACGTCACCGGTCTCGGACAGGACTATTTCGAGTACGACGAAGCCCGCCATGAGCTGCGCGGCAAGAACAGCGGCCAGGTGTATGCGCTGACCGGCCAGGTGACCGTGCAGGTCGCCCGCGTCGACCTGGAAGCGCGCAAGATCGACCTGGTGCTGGCCGCGCCGGCGCAGCAGGGCATTCCGGCGCCGCTGGAGCGCGCCCGCTCCGCTGCCGCCGATGCGATGGGATCGAAGCCGCCGCGCCGCAGGAAAGCCAAAGAAGCGGCCAGGGCCGAAGCGAACGGCCGTCGCTCCGGCGCCCCGGTCGCCGCAGTCCCGGCCTCGCCGCAGCAGGTGCACGGCATGAAGGGCGAGCCGCCGGTGCCGCCCGATTTCAGCGCCAGCGACGAGAGCGAGGACGATATCGTCTTCGTGCCGCCGGCCCGCCGCAGCCGCAAGGCCGGCAACGCCAACGGCAACGGCAACGCCAAACCCGCCGCGAAGAAAGCGCCGGCCAGTAAAACCGCAGCAAAACAGAGCGCTCCGCGCAAGAGCGCCGCCAAGGCCCCCAGGGCCGTCTCCAAAACCAGTAAAAAGAAGTAATTGAATGAAAAATAAAATGATTTTCGGCTTCCATGCGGTGACTTCGCGGCTGCGCCACGAGGCCCAATCGGTGGAAGAGATCTTCGTCGACGCCGGCCGCAACGACCGCCGCATGACGGACCTGATCGCGCATGCCAAGCAGCATGGCGTGCGCGTGATGCCGGTCGATGCCGAGCGCCTCGACAAGATCGTCGGCACCCGCCGCCACCAGGGCGTGATCGCCTTCGCCAGCCAGCTGTCGCTGGCGCGCAACCTGGATGAGCTGCTGGATGCGGTGGACGGCCCGCCGCTGCTGCTGATCCTGGACGGCATCACCGATCCGCACAACCTCGGCGCCTGCCTGCGCGTGGCCGACGGCGTCGGCGCGCATGCCGTGATCGCCCCGAAGGACCGCTCGGTCGGCCTGAACGCGACCGCGGCGAAGGTCGCCAGCGGCGCCGCCGAAACCGTTCCCTACATCACCGTGACCAACCTGGCGCGCACCATGCGCGACCTGAAGGAGCGCGGCATCTGGCTGATCGGCACCTCCGACGACGCCGACAAGGGCCTGTACGAAGGCGACTTCACCGGCCCGACCGCGCTGGTGATGGGTTCGGAAGGCGAGGGCATGCGCCGTCTGACCCGTGAAACCTGCGACGTGCTGGTCAATATCCCGATGTTCGGCTCGGTCGAGAGCCTGAACGTGTCGGTGGCTTCGGGCGTCTGCCTGTACGAGGCGCGCCGCCAGCGCCTGGCGCTGGAACCCAAATAACCGTCATTCCCGCGCAGGCGGGAATCCAAGTTATGCAGTTGGTCAAGCATCGGCGCCCTAAGCAAACACCGCCCGGATAAGCTACCATTCGGGCTATGTTGTTTACCAAGCTACGCGAAGATATCCAGAGCATCATCGAACGTGACCCGGCCGCCCGCAACGGCTGGGAGGTGCTCACCTGCTACCCCGGCCTGCATGCGGTCGTCATGCACGGCTGGGCGCATGCCTGCTGGCGCATCGGCCTGAAGTGGCCGGGGCGCTTCATCTCCTACACCGCCCGCGTCATCACCGGTATCGAAATCCACCCCGGCGCCACCATCGGCCGGCGGGTCTTCATCGACCATGGCTTCGGGGTGGTGATCGGCGAGACCGCCGTGGTCGGCGACGACTGCACCATCTACCAGGGCGTGACCCTGGGCGGCACCACCCTGGTGGCCGGCACCAAGCGCCATCCGACCCTGGAGCGCGGCGTGATCGTCGGCGCCGGCGCCCAGGTGCTCGGCGCCTTTACTGTCGGCGAATACGCCAAGATCGGTTCGAACGCGGTGGTGGTCAAGCCGGTGCCGTCCGGCGCCACCGCGGTCGGCAACCCGGCTCACATCGTGCGCAAGGAAGACCAGGTGCGCAGCGCGCAGATGTTCGCGGCCTACGGCGTCACGCCGAACGGCGACGATCCGCTGTCCAAGGCGCTGCGCAACCTGATCGACCACGTGGCCCGGCAGGACGAGCAGATCGAGCGCATGTGCTCGACCATGAAGGCGGCCGGCATCTCCTGCAAGGGTCTGGACGAAAACGACAAGCTCGACCAGGCGCAACTCAATCGAATGGTCGAATGAGCAGTTCCAATTACTCAAGTGAGCAAATGAGCCAAGACGACATCCCCGGCAGTTTCGATCCCGCCTCCGATCTGGACCCCAACGAAATCCGCGTGCTGGCCGTGCTGGCCGAAAAAGAAGCGCTCACGCCCGACAATTACCCGATGTCGCTGAACGCGGTCATGAACGGCTGCAACCAGCTGTCGAGCCGCGACCCGGTCATGCAGCTGTCCGAGGACGTGGTCCACGACACCCTGCAGCGCCTCATGCAGCGCAAGCTGGTGGGCAGCATGTCGCAGGCCGGCGCGCGCGTGATCAAGTACGAGCACCGCATGCGCATCAAATGGTCGCTGGAGCAGGACAAGGTGGCGGTGCTGGCCGTGCTGATGCTGCGCGGCCTGCAGACCGCTGGCGAGATCCGCACCCGCAGCGGGCGCCTGCACGAGTTCAAGTCGGTGGCCGAGGCGGAAAGCGCGCTGCAGTTCCTGATCGATAAATACCCGCCGCTGGTGGTGCGCCTGGAGCGCGCGCCCGGCACCAAGGAGCCGCGCTACGGCCAGCTGCTGGGCGGCGAGATCGACGTGGCGCGCATGGATGCGGCGCCGGGCGCCGGCGCCGGCGGGGGCGGGCGCACGGCCCAGCTGGAGCAGGAAGTGGCGGCGCTGCGTGCGGAAGTCGACGAGCTCAAGGCGCAGTTCGCCGCCTTCCGCCAGCAGTTCGAATGAGCGCTTCTACGGCGCGGGCGCCGCGTACTTCAGGGTGATGAGCGCATCGTCCGGCCAGGCCGGATTGCCCAGCGGCGCCATGTAAGCGTCCCGGTGCGACTCGAGCTCGAGCTCGGCCGAGCGGCCGCCGTGGCTGATGACGGCGCTCTCGAGTTCACCCTCTGCGGGGAAGGACGCATTCATGTCCTTCTTGCCGCACCAGTCGGTGCTCAGCATCAGCGTGTTGATCGCGGCCCGGGCCAGGAAGGGGATCTGGTCCTTGGCGATGGCCACGCTGACCCGGCATGCGAGGCGCAGGTCGCCCAGCCGGCGCACGTTGTCCGGCAGGCCCGGCGTGCGGATCTCGGGACGCGCGCTGAAGCGGCCGCGCTTCTGGTTCAGGATGAAATATGCGTCGGCATCATATGCGGCCCGGCTGCGCGCGATGTCGACCAGGCCGGCGGCATCGATCGCCACCGGCGTCGAGCCCTCGTCGCTGGCCAGGCGCAGCGCCAGGCCTTCGGCCGTCGCCACCGGCTTGCCGTCGGCGCCCAGAACGCGGAAGCGCAGCGGCGCCGCCGGCGCCATCCGGCGGTACTCGTCGAAGGCATCAAGGCCGGCCCAGATGCTGCGGTAGGAGCGCATCTCCGGGTTGCGGATGCTGTTGACCTCGACCGAGTGCGGCGCGGAAGCAGGGGTCTCGGCTGCCCGCGCGGCGCCGGCCAGCGCCAGGCACAGGAAAAGGGCGCGTGCGCTCATGGCGCCTTGCCTTTCGTTTGCTGGTCCGGGATCACCATGCCTTCGGGCGCTGGCGGCTCGGCCTTGAACGCATATTCCACCTCGACGATCGCGTCGTTGCTCCAGCTGGTATCGCCAATCGGCACAAGGAAGGTCTTGCCGTCGACTTTCAGCGCCGCCTTGCGCTCGCCATCGCGCAGGGTGGCTGCGCTCAGCCGGGCCGGCGCCTCGCGCGGCCAGGTGCGGTCGACGCCTTTCGGGGTCTCGCCCTTGAACCATGAGCACCAGTCGGTAGTCAGCAGGAAGCTGTTCCCCAGGGCGATGGCCCAGAACGGCGCCTCTTCCTTGCCGATCGCGACCTTGACCTGGCAATCGAGGCGCACGTCGCCCATACGGTACTGGTTGTCGGCCAGGCCCGGGCTGCGCACATAGGTCTCGAAGCGAGCCTCGTGCTTCTTGCGGTTCAGGACCATTTCGGCCTTGGCATCCCAGGCTGCCTGGCTGCGCGGCACCGCAAAGCGCAGGTCCTGGTCGAGCACGAGGGGGATCGAGAAATCGTCGGCGGCGATGCGCGCCACCAGCGGCTCGCTGCCGAGCGGCTTGCCGCGCCGCGCCTCGACCTGGAAGCGCAGCTGGGGCACCTCCGGCGCCAGCATGTGCAGCTCGTCGAACTTGTCCAGCCCCGCCACCACGGCGCGGTAGCTGTGCAGCTCGGGGTTCTTGACGGCGTTGATGTGGACGCTGGCTTCGTCCTTGCCCGGCTCCGCGGCGAAGGCGGAAGCGGCGGCGCAGGCCAGCAGAAGGGTGGCGGTGATTTTCACGGTGCGGCGGCTTTCGTTATCGGTGTGGTTTCGACGATGGCTTCGTTGCCCCAGCTGGTATCGCCGATCGGGACTTCGACCTTGTGGCCCTTGACGCGCAGCGGCATACTGCGCTGGCCTTCGCGCAGGACCGCGGTGGCCGGCAGCTCGTTCATGGCGAGGTCCCAGGCGCGATCCGCGTCCTTCATGAAGGCGCACCAGTCGCTGCCCAGCATTACGGCATTCCCGAGCAGGACGATGTGCAGCGGCGCTTCCTTCTTGGCGATGGCGACGAAGACCTGGCATTCGAGGCGGATGTCGCCCAGGCGGCGCTGGTTGTCGGGCAGGCCGGGCGAGCGCACCCAGGGCCAGACCCGGACGTCGCTGCGCTTCTTGCTGAGGCGCAGCTCGGCGTCGGCGTCCAGCGCCGGCTGGCTGCGCGGCACCTGGAAGCGGCCGGCCTCGTCGAGCGCCAGGCGCAGCGCGTAGCCCTCGTCGCCGGCCAGCACGGCGCCCAGCGGTTCGCCGTCCGGCGCGCCTTGCAGCAGGTCCGCGTCGAGCAGCTTGCCGTTGCGGGTGCGGGCCTGGAACAGCAGCTGCGGCACGCCTGGGGCCAGCGCGTGCCGGGCTTCGAAGATGTCCAGGCCGGCGGCGATGGCGCGGTAGCTGTGCGTCTCCGGGTTCCTGATGCCCTTGACCTGGACCGTGCCGGCGTCCTGGTCCCGGGCCGCGGCGGCGCCGCCCAGGGACAGCAGCGCCAGCAGCAGGGCTGCGTGCAGGCTGCGCACTCAGCCCTCGTCGCGGTAACGGCGCAGGCGGATCGCGCCGAAGATCATGGCGCCGCCGACCAGGGCGCCGAGCCAGGCGCGGGCGGTGGCCAGGGTCATCCACGAAGCCGTGAACAGGACCTGGGTGTCGACGCCGCCGCCGGCGCGGTGGGCTTCCACCGGCAGGCCGCCGCTGTAGCCGAACCAGATACCGGGCAGCAGGCCGCCGATGCCGCGCGCCACCACTTCATTGCCGAACCACTGCACGTCCAGCGCATCGTGCTGGAAGCTGCCCAGGGCCATGCTGATCCACTTGGCCAGCAGCAGGACCATCAGCGGCACGCCCACCGCCCACAGGAAGGGCTTGGTCTTGGCCCAGCTGGACACCAGCATCAGCCAGCCGATGGTCGGCAGCGCCCACACCATGTAGACCGGCAGCAGGCCGAGCAGGCGCACCGGCTGCAGGTAGAGGTCGGGCGAGGACAGCAGCATGCCGAACAGGTTGATACCGGCGGATGCCATCACCGCGGCGCCGATCAGCAGCAGGGCCAGCGAGGCGACGATGGCGAAGCCCATCGTGATCAGCGGCGCCACGCACAGCGCGGTGACGACCTTCGACAGCACGGCGGTGCCGTCCGAGACCGGCAGCGATTTCCAGAACAGGATGCTGCGGTCGCGGCGCTCGTCGTACAGCGCGCCCAGGCAGTAGAAGAACAGGGTGGCCGTCATCAGGATGAACAGCGGGATACCGGCCGCCAGGTACATGCCGCTGGCGATGCCGGCGATTTCCGAGCGCGCTTCCATCGGCATCGCGGCGGCCAGGGCGCCCTGGCTGACGACGTGGCCGTTGATCATCACGCGGGTCGGGGCGCCGTGCACGATCACCGCATACGCCAGCGAGCCGCCGACGAACAGCACCAGCGCCGCCGCCACGATCAGCTGGGCCCAGAACATCGATCCCTTGTGCTCCCAGAACTCGCGGCGGAGCAGCCATTTCATGGTCATGGAGTTCATGCGTAGCTTCCTTTCATGGTCGCGACGAACAGGTCGGCGACGCTTGGATTGCGGGTTTCGCCGAGCGCGGCGAGTTGCTGGCGCGAGGCGCTGCCCGGCGCGGCCGAATCGAACAGCATCACGGCCTTGCCGAACACGGTGCGGCGGTCGATCGGCGAGAGGGCGTTGGCGGCGCTGATCTTGTCGTGCGAGACCATCACTTCCACATAGCGCTCGCCGATTTCCTCCATCGAGGCGGTCAGCACGATCCGGCCTTCGCGGATGAACATCAGGTCGGTCAGGATGTGCTCCACTTCCTCGACCTGGTGGGTGGTGATGACGATGGTCTTGTGCTCGTCAAAATAGTCTTCCAGCAGGTTCTGGTAGAACTGCTTGCGGTAGAGGATGTCTAAGCCTAAGGTCGGCTCGTCCAGCACCAGCAGCCGGGCGTCGATGGCCATCACCAGCGCCAGGTGCAGCTGGACGATCATGCCCTTCGACATCTCCTTGACCTTCATGTTGGGCTTCAGCTTGGTATTCGCGATGTAGCGCTCGGCCTTCTCGCGGTTGAAGCGCGGGTGCACGCCCTGCACGAAGTCGATCGCGTCCTTGACCTTCATCCAGCGCGGCAGGATGGCGACGTCGGCGATGAAGCAGACGTCCTGCATCAGGTCGTCGCGCTGGGTGCGCGGGTCGAAGCCCAGCACTTTCAGCTGGCCGTCGAAGGGGATCAGGCCGAGGGCGGCCTTGAGGGTGGTGGTCTTGCCCGAGCCGTTCGGGCCGATCAGGCCGACGATGCGGCCGGCCGGCACCTCGAAGTCGATGCCGTCGACGGCAACGCGCTTGCCGTAGCGCTTGGACAGGCCTTTGGCCGAAAGCACGGTGCTCATGCCTGGCCTCCGTGCTCGCTGGCCAGCAACCGGTCCACATTCAGACCCAGCAGGCGGATGCGTTCCAGCATCGCCGGCCATTCTTCGCGCAGGAAGCGCTCCCTTTCGCTTGCCAGCAGTTTTTCGCTGGCGCCTTCAGTGACGTACATGCCGATCCCCCTTCGTTTTTCTACTAATTGTTCGTCGACCAGTTCCTGGTAAGCCTTCGAGACCGTGATCGGATTCAGCTGGTACTCGGCCGCGATCTGGCGTACCGAGGGCAGCGCATCACCGGCCTTCAGGGCGCCGTCGAGCATCATGCCGATCACCCTGTCCTTCAATTGCCGATAAATCGGCGCGTTGTCGTTCCAGCCGATGCTCATTGCCGGCTCCTCTGCGTTGCGGTGCGGCGCGTTTGAATCATGCCTGCCTCCTCGTTGATGGGGCACTACTTCAGCGTAGTATTGAAGTGGTGTTGTAGTGAAGTATAACACCAGCTCGGAGGCCGTCAACAGATTTTGAACGTATGCATGCAAAGTCGAGAATGCGGGATCAGCTCAGCAATTCTGGAAGGCACAGTGTAAAGATACTGTTGCCCGTCATGCAAGCTGGGAATTTTGTCAGGGTCGATTCAGAGCGGCTGGCCGTCGAGGCCGTGGCGGGCGATGGCGCCGTCTTCGGTAATGGCGATCCAGCCGCCGCGCACCGGCTCGGCATCCAGCTCCCAGTCCGGCAGCACGTAGCGGCGCCGTCCGGTGGACTGGTCGAGATGCAGGGCAGGGCGGTGGGTATGGCCGTGGATGATCGTGGGCGCCTGGGTGGCCTCGTGCAGGGCGGTCACCGCCTCCGTGGTCACGTCCATGATCTCATAGGGCTTTTCGCCATGCGCCTGGCGGCTGCCTTCGCGCAGGCCGGCGATGATGGCCTTGCGCTGGGCCAGCGGCATGGCCAGGAACTGCTGCTGCCAGGCCGGGTCGCGCACCTGGGCGCGGAAGGCCATGTATTTGAGATCGTCGGTGCACTGGGCGTCGCCATGCGCCAGGGCGACCTGCTGGCCGCCGATGGTCGTTACAAAAGGATCGGGCAGCAGGCGCAGGCCGGCGGCATCGGCAAAGTCCTGGCCGACCAGGAAGTCGCGGTTGCCGGCCATCCAGTACACGGCGACCCCGGCGTCGGAAAGCTCGCGCAGGGCATCGACGATGCGCTGGTGGAAGGGCGTGGCGAGGTCGTCGTCGCCGGCCCAGTATTCGAAGATATCGCCGAGCAGGTAGAGCGCCCCGGCTTGTGACGCGCGTTCGGCCAGGAAGGCGAAGAAGGCTTCGGCCGTGCGCGGATGCGATTCCTGCAGGTGCAGGTCGGAAATGAAAAGCGCAAGCGTGCGCGCGGGACTGTTCATCGGCTATTCCGTGGACGGTCCCACGCGCTACTGATTAATTAAACGATTTCAGCTTTCTCGATGATCACGGCCTCGGTCGGCACGTCCGAGTGCATGCCCGAGCGGCTGGTCTTGACGGTGTTGATCTGGTCGACCACGTCCTGGCCTTCGACGACCTTGCCGAACACGGCATAGCCCCAGCCATCCTGGCCCGGGTAGTTCAGGAAGTCGTTGTTCTTGGTGTTGATGAAGAACTGGGCCGATGCCGAGTGCGGGGCCATGGTGCGGGCCATCGCGATGGTGTACTTGTCGTTCTTCAGGCCGTTCTTGGCTTCGTTCTCGACGGTCTTCTCGGCCGGCTTCTGCGACATGTTCGGCTCGAAACCGCCGCCCTGGATCATGAAGTCCTTGATCACGCGGTGGAAGATCGTGTTGCTGAAGTGACCCTGGTTGACGTATTCCACGAAGTTGGCGACGGTCTTCGGCGCCTTGGCGTCGTCGAGTTCGATCTTGATGTTGCCTTTGTTGGTGGTCAAGAGTACGTTGGTCATGGTTTTGTCCTGTCGCTTATTGTTAAGAGTTCGGTATTTTACTTCGCTTTGACGATGGTCGCGGACTGGATCACGACAGGCGTCACCGGCACGTTCTGCATGCCCTTCACGTCGTCCACCAGCACGCCCTTGATCTTGTCGACGACTTCCTTGCCTTTCACGACCTTGCCGAACACGGTGTACCCGGCATCCATGCGGTTGATGGCGTCGAGGCCGAAGTTGTCGACCACGTTGATGAAGAATTGCGAGGTGGCCGAATCGGGGTTGTCTTCGCGCGCCATCGCGACCGTGTACGCGGCGTTGGACAAGCCGTTGTTCCCTTCGTTCTTGATCGGCGGACGGGTCTTGCGGCCTTTCAGCTGCGCGTCCATGCCGCCGCCCTGGATCATGAAGCCGTCGATCACGCGGTGGAAGACCGTGCCTTTATAAAAGCCGGACTTCACGTACTGCAGGAAGTTCGCGACACTGATGGGCGCTTTTTCCTGGTCCAGTTCGAGCACGATCTCGCCCATCGAGGTTTTCAGCGAGACCTGCGGTTCGGCTGCCCAGGCCGCCGTGCTCAGGAGCAGGGCGCCGGCGGCGGCTGCCGCAGTGGCCAATGCACGGGCCAGCAGGCGGGTGGGGGACGGTTTCATGGTGTGCATCGTGGCTTCCTCTCTGTGGGCAAACGCAAAGTGATGTCAAGACTTTTGCAGAAAAATAAACCTGTGGCATATGCGGCCAGTCAGGATTTTATCAATGCTATACTTTGCGACGGACTGTTGATTTTATCAAAGTTACATGTTTGGTATTCTACATAGTCCTGACGGTCGCGACGGGTGCCACACCCCGGCACGCTGCCTTGCAGCGCTGCGTCCGAGCGTCAAGCTCCAACCATCCAGAACACCATCCGATGAGCCAATTAAAGATCTACAACACGCTCGCGCGTGACAAGCAGGTATTCGTTCCCAAGCAACCCGGCAAGATCAACATGTACGTGTGCGGGATGACGGTTTACGATTACTGCCACGTCGGTCACGCAAGGATGATGATGGCATTCGACGTCATCTACCGCTGGTTCAAGGCCTCGGGCTACGAGGTCAAGTACGTCCGCAACATCACCGACATCGACGACAAGATCATCAAGCGCGCCGTCGAAAACGGCGAGACCATGTCCCAGCTGACCACCCGCTTCATCAAGGCGATGGACGAGGACACGGCCGCGCTGGGCATCCTGCCGCCGGACTTTGCGCCGCGCGCCACCGACCACGTGCCGCACATGCTCGCCATCATCGAGAAGCTGGAGCAGAAAGGCCTGGCCTACAAGGGCGAGGACGGTGACGTGAACTACGCCGTGCGCGAATTCGAGGGCTACGGCAAGCTGTCCGGCAAGTCGCTGGACGACCTGCGCGCCGGCGAGCGCGTCGACGTCAATACCGGCAAGCGCGATCCGCTCGACTTCGTGCTGTGGAAGGCCGGCAAGGAATCCGAACCGGCGGAAGCCAAATGGGATTCGAAATGGGGCGTCGGCCGTCCGGGCTGGCACATCGAATGCTCGGCCATGTCCTGCGCGCTGCTGGGCGAGCACTTCGACATCCACGGCGGCGGCGCCGACCTGCAATTCCCGCACCACGAGAACGAGATCGCCCAGTCGGAAGGCGCCTTTGGCCCGCCGATGGCGAATTTCTGGATCCATAACGGCTTCGTGCGCGTCGATAACGAGAAGATGTCCAAATCGCTGGGCAATTTCTTCACGATCCGCGACGTGCTGAAGCAATACGACGCCGAAGTGGTGCGCTTCTTCATCCTGCGCGCCCACTACCGCAGCCCGCTGAACTACTCGGACGCCCACATCGACGATGCCAAGGGCGCGCTGACCCGCCTGTACACGGCGCTGGCCGATGTCGACATGGGCGGCGAGCAGGTAGCGGTGGACTGGGACGAAGCGCACGCGGTCCGCTTCCGCGAAGCGATGGACGACGACTTCAACACCCCGCTGGCGGTGGCCGAACTGTTCGACCTGGCTTCCGAAGTCAACAAGAGCAAGTCGCTGAAGGATGCGCGCCAGCTGAAGGCCCTGGCCGGCGTGCTGGGCCTGCTCGAGCGCTCGCCCCAGCAATACCTGCAGGCCGGCACGCCGGGCGAGGGCGGCATGGATGAGGCCGGCATCAACGATGCCATTGCCCGCCGCGCCGCCGCCAAGAAGGCGCGCAACTTCGCCGAAGCCGACGCCATCCGCGCGGAACTTACCGCGGCCGGCATCGTGCTCGAAGACAAGCCCGACGGCGCGACCAACTGGCGCCGCGCGTGACGAAGGAACCCATGGGCGCGGCCCCGGCATTGCCTGACCTCCCCCCGTACTGGGCGGAGGCCAAGGCCGAGCTCATGCGGCGGGACCGCATCATGAACAAGCTGATCCCGCAGTTCGGGGACATGCACCTGCGCGGCCACCCGGACCCGTTCACGACCCTGGCGCGCTCGATCGTCGGCCAGCAGGTGACCGTGAAGGCGGCGGAGGCCGCGTGGGGCAAGCTGCGCGAGCTGTGCCCGAAGATGCTGCCGGCCCAGGTGATCAAGGCCGGGGCCGAGGAACTGGCCGCCTGCGGCCTCTCCAAGCGCAAGACCGAATACATCCTCGACCTGGCCGACCACTTCAAGGCAAAACGCGTCCACGCCGACCTCTGGTCGCAGATGGACGACGAGTCCGTGATCGCCGAACTGGTGCGGATCCGCGGCATCACCCGCTGGACAGCAGAGATGTTTTTGATATTTAATCTACTCAGGCCGAACGTGCTGCCGCTCGACGACGCCGGCCTGATCCAGGGCATCAGCCAGAACTATTTCTCGGGCGAGCCCGTCTCGCGCAGCGATGCGCGCGAGGTCGCCGCCAACTGGGAACCCTGGCGAACGGTTGCCACATGGTATTTATGGCGTAGTCTGGACCCTGTTTCGGGTTAAAATGCGCCTTTGCTGCCGCATTCCCAGCGCATGCGGAGCCACAAGAATAACGGAGTTACGATGAGTAAAACAACTTTCCTCAGTTTTGAGCAGCCGATCGCCGAGCTCGATTCGAAAATTGAAGAGCTTCGCTTCGTGCAGGACGATTCGGCAGTCGACATCTCGGAAGAGATCGACCGCCTGGCCAAGAAGAGCCAGGAACTGACGAAAGACATCTATGCCAAGCTGACCCCCTGGCAGGTTTCCCAGATCGCGCGCCACCCGCAGCGTCCGTACACGATGGATTACGTGAACGCGATCTTCACCGACTTCCACGAACTGCACGGCGACCGCAGCTTCGCCGACGACCAGTCCATCATCGGCGGCCTGGCCCGTTTCAACGGCCAGTCCTGCATGGTGATCGGCCACCAGAAGGGCCGCGACACCAAAGAGCGCGCGATGCGCAACTTCGGCATGCCCAAGCCCGAAGGCTATCGCAAGGCGATGCGCCTGATGAAGCTGGCCGAGAAGTTCAACCTGCCGATCTTCACCTTCGTCGACACCCCGGGCGCCTTCCCGGGCATCGACGCCGAAGAGCGCGGCCAGTCCGAAGCGATCGGCCATAACCTGTACGTGATGGCCGAGCTGAAAGTGCCGCTGATCGCCACCATCATCGGCGAAGGCGGTTCGGGCGGCGCGCTGGCGATCGCCGTCGGCGACGCCGTGCTGATGCTGCAATACGCGACCTACTCGGTGATCTCGCCGGAAGGCTGCGCCTCGATCCTGTGGAAGACCTCGGAGCGCGCGGCCGAAGCCGCCGACGCCCTGGGCCTGACCGCCCACCGCCTGAAGGCCATGGGCCTGGTCGACAAGATCATCAGCGAACCGCTGGGCGGCGCCCACCGCGACCCGGCCGCCATGGCCCAGGGCCTGAAGCGCGCGCTGGCCGACACCCTGCGCCAGTTCCAGGGCATGAAGACCAAGGATCTGCTGGAAGCCCGTCATGCGAAGCTGATGGCTTACGGCAAATTCAAGGAAATGACCCCGCGCGACGAGTGAGCCGAAGCAAGAACGGACCGGGCATGAGCGCCGGTCCCGCCGCCTCCGTGGCGGCAGGTTTCACGCAGGCTTTCTCAAGCCTGCGCACTGAATACTCGCCATCCCGGCTTGCGGTCGCCCTCAGCGGCGGCCTCGATTCCATGGTGCTCCTGCACCTGGCGCACGAGGCTGCCCACGCGGCCGGCTTGCCGCTGTTTGCCTTCCACGTCCACCATGGCCTGAGCCCGAATGCCGATGCCTGGCGCGCGCATTGCGCAGCTGGTGCGGCCGCGCTCGGCGTCGAATTCGACCATCGCGATGTGACGGTGGAGAAGGGCAGGAGCGGGGTCGAAGCGGCGGCGCGCAAGCAGCGCTACGCGGCCCTTGGCGCGATGTGCCGCGCCCATGGCGTCGGCCTGCTGCTGACCGCCCACCACCTCGACGACCAGGCCGAAACCGTGCTGCTGCAACTGCTGCGCGGCTCCGGCCCGGCCGGCCTGTCTGGCATGGATGCGGCCAACCGCGCACCAATGCTGCTCGGCGACGAGCAACTGGTGATGGCGCGGCCGCTGCTGGCCGTGGCGCGCGCCGGGCTGGAGGCCTATGCCGCACAGCAGCAGATCGCCTGGGTCGAGGATGAATCGAACCTTGACCCGCGCTACGCCCGGAATGCCCTGCGTCACCAGGTGATGCCGGTGCTGGCCCAGGCCTTCCCCGGTTTCCAGGCCCGCATCGCGCGCAGCAGCGCCCACGCCGCCTCGAGCCAGCGCCTGCTGGACGAGCTGGCCGAGCAGGACTTGATCGCCTGCCTGGACGGCGATGGCATCGACCTGCCGCGCCTGCGCCTGCTGAGCGAAGACCGCATCAACAACCTGCTGCGCCACTGGTTCTCCAAGCAGGGACTGGGCATGCCCTCGACCGCCTGGCTGGAGCAGATGGTGGCCCAGCTCACCAGCGCGCGCGAGGATGCGCAGCCGCTGGTCGCCCATCCGGACGTGGACGTGCGCCGCTACCGCGACCGCCTGCTGCTGGTGCCGAAACAGCGCGACCTGGCCGGCCTGCGCGACCCGGACGACGAAGGCATCATCGTCAAGCACGCCCAGGCTTTCAAATGGAATGGCGAAGCCAGCCTGGCCTTCCCGGACTACGGCGGCGTGCTGCATTTCGATATGTCGGCTATCGGCCTGGACGCCGACTGGCTGCGCGTCCAGGACCTGGAAATCGACTTCCGCAAAGGTGGCGAGCGCCTCAAGCTGGCGCCCAACCGGCCGACCCGCGGGCTCAAGCAGCTGTTCCAGGCGCAAGGCGTGCCGGTCTGGGAACGCGGCCGCCTGCCCATCGTCGGCAGCGGCTTCGCGCTGCTGTTCGCGGCCGGGCTGGGGATGGATTGCCGCCATGTATCCGAAGGGGAAGGGCGCATCGCCCTACGCTGGGAGACCGTGTAGAAGGGGCGCAGAAGGCGTAATATGCTATTTCTGCATTACCTTATTCCAATTAGGTATAGGTTTCGCAATACCACGTATTGTTATTCTGCAGCGCAGCATGTAGAGTTAAAGACCCCTTCTATTTTTACAAGCGGAAACCCCCACTGTCATGGCATTAATAGTCCACAAATACGGCGGTACGTCGATGGGATCGACGGACCGCATCAAGAACGTCGCGGCGCGCGTCGCCAAATGGCACGATGCCGGTCACCAGATCGTTGTCGTCCCGTCGGCGATGTCGGGTGAAACCAACCGCCTGATCGGCCTCGCCAAGGAAATCATGGCGCAGCCGGACCCGCGCGAATTGGACATGATCGCCTCGACCGGTGAACAGGTTTCCGTCGGCCTGCTGGCCATGGCACTGCTGGCGCGCGGCAAGGACGCCGTGTCCTATACCGGCTGGCAGGTGGGCATCCGCACCGACTCGGCCTTCACCAAGGCCCGCATCCAGTCGATCGACGACACGCGCGTGCGCGCCGACCTCGAGGCCGGCAAGATCGTGATCATCACCGGCTTCCAGGGCATGGACGAAGACGGCAATATCTCGACCCTGGGCCGCGGCGGCTCGGACACCTCGGCGGTGGCGATCGCGGCCGCGATGAAGGCCGACGAATGCCTGATCTACACCGACGTCGACGGCGTCTACACGACCGACCCGCGCGTGGTCGACGAGGCGCGCCGCCTGTCGAAGATCACCTTCGAAGAGATGCTGGAACTGGCTTCGCTGGGCTCGAAGGTCCTGCAGACCCGCTCGGTCGAATTCGCCGGCAACTACCGTGTTCCGACGCGCGTGCTGTCGTCGCTGACCGACCCCCTGATGCCGCTCGAGGAAGAAGCCAGCTCGGGCACCCTGATTTCGTTTGAGGAAGAGAACAACATGGAACAAGCCGTCATCTCGGGCATCGCCTTCCACCGCGATGAAGCCAAAATCACCGTCCTCGGCGTGCCGGACAAGCCGGGCGTCGCCTATCACATCCTGGGCCCGGTCTCGGATGCGAACATCGAAGTCGACATGATCATACAGAACGTGTCGGTCGACGGGAAAACCGACTTCACCTTCACCGTCTCGCGCAACGACTACCAGCGCGCAATGTCGGTGCTGGAATCGCAGAAGGAAGAGCTGGGCTTCACCCGCCTGGTCGGCGATGCCAAGGTGTCGAAGGTGTCGGCGGTCGGCGTCGGCATGCGCAGCCACGTCGGCGTGGCCTCGCAGATGTTCCGCACCCTGGCGGAAGAGGGCATCAACATCATGATGATCTCGACCTCCGAGATCAAGATTTCGGTCCTGATCGACGAGAAATACATGGAGCTGGCCGTACGCGCCCTGCATAAAGCGTTTGACTTGGAAAAAGCATAAGTTTTTCAAAAAAATTGGTCGTGCTTCCTTGACCAAATGAAGTGTGGACATTAATATGCCTGCACTCAGCGACAACGAGCAACATTGTTGAAGTTGATTGGAGACGTGGCCGAGTGGCCGAAGGCACATCCCTGCTAAGGATGCATATGGCTTATACCCGTATCGTGGGTTCGAATCCCACCGTCTCCGCCAGAGATTCAAACAAAAAAGCGACCCTCGGGTCGCTTTTTTGTTTTCGGCGGCTGGGCGGCTTTCAACGCCCGTCCAATCGATCAGCCATTCAACAAGGCCAGGCCTGCGGCTTCTTCCGGCTTCGTGCCGACGGACGAGGGCGTGAAGGCCTTCGCCGGGCTGGCTGCGAGGGGCGTGAAGATCCGGGTGCTGACGAATGCACTGGAGGCCACCGACGTCGCCGCGGTACTGGATCGGGCGCGACGGCGACAAACGCTTGCGCTAGGACGTAGAGCCCGGCACCAGCTTCCTGCAGCGCGCCTCCGTTTCCATCATGTCCTTGTTGCCGATCGACTGGCTGTGGTAAGGGCGCCGGCATGCCCGATCGCCGGCAAGCGGCTCAATCCCGGTGCAGCGCCACGCCGTCGCCTTCGCTGCGCGCCTGAACGCCGGCCGCCAGCTTGCGGCGCTCCCAGTAATCGGCCCGCGGGATGCCCAGTGCGACCGGATCGAACTCCGGGTCCTTGCCGGCCTTGCGCTGGGCCTCGTAGTCGCGCAGGCATTTAAAGGCCGTATTGCGGAGCAGGAAAATGGCGACGATGTTCAGCCAGGCCATCAGGCCGACACCCAGGTCGCCGAGCGCCCAGGCGACGTCGGCGGTCTTGACCGCGCCGTACACGGTCGCGCCCATCATGGCCAGCTTGAGTACCAGGCTCATCCACGGGCGATGCACCGTGCGGTTGATGTAGGCGATATTGGTTTCCGCGATGTAGTAGTACGCCACGATGGTCGTGAAGGCAAAAAAGAGCAGGGCCAGCGCGACGAACAGCGAGCCGAAGCCGGGCATGACATTCTCGAGCGCGGTCTGGACATAGCCGGGGCCGGACGCCACGCCCTTGACGCCCATGTAGATGTGGCTGCCGTCGGCGCGCTCGACGTTGTACTGGCCGGTGATGAGCAGCATGAATGCGGTGGCGGAGCAGACGAACAGGGTGTCGATGTACACCGAGAAGCCCTGCACCAGGCCCTGCTTGGCGGGGTGGCTGACTTCCGCGGCGGAGGAGGCGTGCGGCCCGGTGCCCTGGCCGGCTTCGTTCGAGTAGACGCCGCGCTTGACGCCCCACTGGATCGCCAGGCCGAGGATGGCGCCATAACCGGCGTCCAGGCCGAAGGCCGAGCGGAAGATCAGTCCCAGCACGTGCGGCAGCTGCTGGTAGTTGAGGAAGATGATCACGCAGGCGACGATGATGTAGGCGAGCGCCATGAAGGGCACCACGATCTCGGCGAAGTGCGCGATGCGCTTGACGCCGCCGAAGATGATGAAGCCGAGGGCGATTGCCAGCAGCGCCGCGGTGACGTTGGGGTCGATGCCGGCGGCGGTCTTGATGCTCTCGGCGATCGAGTTGGCCTGCACGCCCGGCAGCAGCAGCCCGGTAGCGACGATCGTGGTGACGGCGAACACCCAGGCATACCATTTCATGCCGAGACCCTTTTCGATGTAGAAGGCCGGCCCGCCGCGGTATTCACGTCCGATCTGTTCCTTGTAGACCTGGCCGAGGGTCGATTCGACGAAGGCCGAGCTGGCCCCGAGGAAGGCGACCGCCCACATCCAGAACACGGCCCCGGGGCCGCCGAAGGTGATGGCGGTCGCGACGCCCGCGATATTGCCGGTGCCTACACGGCCGGCCAGGGTCATCGCCAGCGCCTGGAACGAAGACACGCCCTGGTCCGAGCTTTTCCCCTCCATCATCAGGCGCGTCATTTCGCGCAGGTGGCGCACCTGCAGGAAGCGCGAACGGAATGAAAAATACAGTCCGGCGCCAAGGCAGAGCGCAATCAGGGCGGGACTCCATACGATGCCGTTGACGGCGTTGACCAGTTCGTTCATCTACTTATCGCTCTCCAGGATGACGCGGACGGGACCGGCCGCATCTTGCTATTAAACCATAGCTCCGCGCAGCCTCAACCAGATAAATCCGCCCAGGCCCGAAACCAGGGACGCAGCCAGGATCGCCATCTTGGCCGCGTTGACCGGTTCGGCCTGGCCGGCAAAGGCCAGATTCGTGATGAAGATCGACATGGTGAAGCCGATGCCGCCCAGCAGGCCGGCGCCGATCACATGGCGCCAGGCGAGATCGGAGGGCAGGCGGCACAGGCCGAGGCCCACGGCCGCCAGGCAGGCGAGCACGATACCGAGCGGCTTGCCGACCACCAGGCCGAGGACAATGCCGAGGCTGTTCGACGAAAGCAGGCCCTGCCACCAGCCGGCGCCGATGACGATGCCGGTATTGGCCAGGGCAAAGACCGGCAGGATGAAGAAGGCGACCGGTTTGTGCAGGACGTGTTCGAGCCGGTGCGAAGGGGAGGCCTCGTCGTCGCATCGGGCGGAGTAGGGAATCGCGAACGCCAGCAGCACGCCGGCGATCGTCGCGTGCACGCCCGACTTGAGCATGAAGAACCACATGAGGGCGCCGCCCGCGAGGTAAGGCGTCAAGGCCATGACCCGCCCGAAGCGGTTCAGCGCGATCAGCAGCGCGAATACCGCGAGCGCCGCCAGCAGCCAGGCGGCCGAGAGCTCCGCCGTATAGAAGAGGGCGATGACGACAATGGCCCCGAGGTCGTCCATCACCGCCAGCGCGGTCAGGAAGACCTTGAGCGAAGCCGGGATCCGCTGGCCCAGCATGGCGAGCACGCCAAGGGCGAAAGCGATGTCGGTGGCCATCGGAATGCCGAGTCCGGGCTGGCTGGCGGTGCCGTGGTTCAGTCCGAAGTGAATCAGCGCCGGCACCGCGATCCCGCCGCAAGCCGCGACGATCGGCAGCAGCGCATTCTTCATGTCGGACAGCTCGCCGTTGTACAGTTCGCGCTCCAGTTCGAGCCCGATCAGCAGAAAGAACACCGCCATCAGGGCATCGTTGACCCAGTTCTCGATGCTCAGGCCGGCAAGCGGCTGGTGCCAGAAATGGATGTATTGGCCGCCCAGCGAGGAGTTGGCGATCAGCAGCGAGGCGAGGGTACAGGCGATCAGGACGGCGCCGCCGGCCTTGCCGGAGGCGGCGAATTCCTTGAACGTCTTCGAAAGCGGGAATGCAGGGAGGTAGGGCATATGGTCGCGTTTGAACCGCGTGGCGGCCCGACCAGCGCGAATCCTGTCATACCCGAGCGGTATGATCACCCTGTCCATATTATAAGGGCATTCAGTGCACAAAAGGATTTGTTCAAATGAAGAATCTCGGTGAAAATTGCCTCTGAAAACCTAACGATTCCCATGACCGTACCCGACTCCCAGCACCAGCCCCCATCCCTGCGCGCCGCGATCGCGCACCGCTTCAGCCTCCTCGACGACAAGGCCGACGATGCCGAGATCGACCGGAGCCTGCGCGCCGGCGTCGAACTGAGCGGCGCCACGCCCTGGATCCTGATGCTGGCGATCCTGATCGCGTCCGTTGGCCTGAATACCAACTCGACCGCGGTGATCATCGGCGCCATGCTGGTGTCCCCGCTGATGGGGCCGATCGTCGGCCTCGGCTATGGCATCGGGATCCTCGATTTCGCCCTGATCCGCCGTTCGCTTGCCAACCTCGCCATTGCCGCCGGCATCAGCCTGTTGACCTCCACCCTGTACTTCATGGTCACGCCGCTCGCGGAGGCGCAATCGGAACTGCTGGCGCGCACCACGCCGTCGCTGTGGGACGTGCTGATCGCACTGGCCGGCGGCCTGGCCGGCATCATCGGTCTGACGCGCCGCGAGAAATCCAACGTCATTCCCGGCGTGGCCATCGCCACCGCCCTGATGCCGCCGCTGTGCACGGCCGGCTATGGGCTCGCGAACGGCAACTGGTCGGTGTTCGGCGGCGCGTTTTATCTTTTCTCGATCAACTGCGTGTTCATTGCCTTTTCCGCGGTGATCGTCATCGAGTTCCTGCGACTGCCGCATCGCAAGTTCGTCGACCGCGCCAAGGAGCGCCGGGTCAAGCGCGCCCTGCTCGCCATCGTGCTGCTGACTGGCCTGCCCAGCATTTTCCTGGCCGCGCGCCTGGTCGACAACGAAGTGTTCAGCAGCCACGCGCGCGAATTCGTGCGCAGGGAATTCAGGATGGAGCAGGTGCACGTGCTCGAAACGCGGGTCGCGCCCGGCACGCGCGACATCGAGGTGACACTGATCGGCGCACCGCTGCATCCGGCGGCGATCCAGGCGATCGCGGCGCGGCTCCCTGCAAGCGGGCTGAAAAACGCACGCCTGCTGGTGCACCAGGCCCAGGTCGAGGATCACAAGGAGATCGACGTGGGCAGCCTGAAGGCGGACATCCTGGCGGAGATCGTGCGTAACAACCAGCAGGCGCTGCAGGACAAGGACGCGGCGCTGGCGGCGCTGCGCGAGCAAGTGGCCGCCCAGCAGGACTGGCTGAAGCAGGCCAGCACCATCACCCGTGAATTCGAGGCCCAATACCCGCCGTGCGGGAATGTATTGTTCGGCAAGGCCGTGCCGCCCGGCGCCGACAACATGGCGGCGGTTCCCCTCCTGAGCGCCGACTGCCGCCGGGTGCCCAGGGCAGCCGAGCTAAAGCGCATCAATGAGTGGCTCAAGGTAAGAACCGGCAGCGCAGACGTGCGCCTCGTTCTGGCTGCCGCGCGGACCAGGATCGTTCGTCTTGTGGACAGCGCGCCGGCGGGCCAGAGCGCCACGCCCAAGAAATGAGCAGAGCCACACCGGGTGCCTGAGACCAGGCATGCTGCCCGGGCGCGACGCCGGACGCGCCTAGCCTTCGCGCAGCGGCGGCAGCATCCGCGACAGCACCCGGTCGCGCAGCACGTAGTGGTGGTACAGCGCGGCGGCGGCGTGGCCGGCGGCGAGGATGATGATGGCCCAGCCGTTCAGCTCGTGGAGCTCGCCGACCAGATGGTGGGCGGGCTTGGAGAAGGGCGCGAAGGGCGGCGCTATCAGGAGGCCGAAGAAGCTCATCGATTCGTCGCCGGACCAGCGCAGCATGAAGCCCAGCACCGCCTCGGCCGCCAGCATCGCGTACAGCAGGTAGTGGACCGCCTTCGATGCCATCTCCACCCATCCGGAGACGGCGGGCGCCACCTGGTGGCCCGGCAGCAGGCGCCAGACGAGGCGGACGACGATGACGGCAGCGAGAATGATCCCGAACGACATGTGGGCGACGATCATCAGGTGCCGGGTCGGGCGTGCGAACCATTCCCAGGTCAGGGCGAGGGCGAACTGGCTCAGCACCAGCAGCACCGTCAGCCAGTGCAGGAAGACGGCGAAATTGTCATAGACCGTGCGGTCGTCGCCGGCGGCGACGCGGGTGATATTGCCAATGTTCGAAGCAGGATCGGATTTCATTGTTTTCTCATGGGTTGGTGCTTGGATGTCATATGTTGGCATTGAACAGGGTGCCGATCGCAATGGTCGAGCCCATCGCGAGCGCGCTCCAGCAGGTAACGCGGATCGCAGCCCGGCGCGGTGGCGCACCGCCGGTTTTCGCGGCGAGCGCTCCCAGTGCGGCGAGGCCGGCCAGGGTGGCGGCAACCAGTACGGCAATCAGGAGGTCGGCGCGGGTCAGCGCCGTGATCGCCAGTGGCACCGCGGCGCCGACGGCGAAACTCAGCGCCGAGGCGAGCGCCGCCTGCAGCGGCCGCGCCCGGGTAGTTTCATGGATGCCGAGCTCGTCGCGGGCATGGGCGCCGAGGGCGTCGTGCGCCATCAGCTGGGCCGCCACCTGCGCGGCCAGGCCCTGGTCCAGGCCGCGCTGCACGTAGATGGCGGTCAGCTCGCGGTGTTCGGCCTCGCCGTCGTGCGCCAGCTCGGCCGTTTCCTGGCGGATGGCCGCCTTTTCGGTATCGGCCTGCGACGCAACCGAGACATATTCGCCGGTCGCCATCGACATGCTGCCGGCGACCAGGCTGGCAAAACCAGTCAGCAGCATGTTCTCGTGCGACGCGTGGGCCGCGGCGATGCCGACCAGCAGGCTGGCGGTCGAGATCATGCCGTCGTTGGCGCCAAGAACGGCGGCCCGCAGCCAGCCGAGGTGCTCGATGCGATGCGTTTCCTGGTGCTTCATGCGCTCCAGCTCCGTCGGCCTCTATTTGCCGCGCTGCGCGTGCAGGATGCTGATTTGATGGGCGGCATGCATGTCAGCTCCTTTTCATGTGGACGATTCGACAATAACACTTCCTGCTGTCGGGCAGCGTACGATCGCTCGCTCAGGCGCCGTGCGGCAGCCCGATCCGGGCGCCGAACACCAGCGGCGGCATGGCGAGGATCCCGCCGCCGGCGCCGGTAAGCGCCAGGATCAGGCCCACCGCGAGACCGAACATCAGCGAAACCAGCATGGCACGCCTCGACTACGCGGTACGTGCCCTGGACGCCGCGGCGCGGCGTTCCAGTATTTCGAAGACCAGCATCCCCGCCAGCATGGCGCCGGTGAAGATCAATGCCTTCGGGCTGCCGGTGGCCAGCGAGGCCAGCGCCGGTCCGGGGCAGAAGCCGCCCAGGCCCCAGCCGGCGCCGAAGGCCAGGCCGCCCAGCACCAGGCGGCGGTCGATTTGCGTGGCGGTCGGCAGGCGCATGGCCTGGCCCAGCAGCGAGCGTTCGCGCTTGCCGGCGAAGCGGAAGGCGAGCAGGCCCACCAGGATGGCGCCGCCCATGACGAAGGCCAGCGAGGGGTCCCAGTTGCCGGCCAGGTCGAGGAAGCCCTGGACCTTGGCGGGATTCGTCATTCCCGAGACGATCAGGCCGATACCGAAGACGAGGCCAGCGATCAATGCGCTCAAGATGTTCATTGTCTGTTTCCTTTCAGGCGATCAGGTGGCGCAGCACGAACACGGTCGCGAAACCGGCGGCCATGAACGAAGCCGTCGCCACCAGCGAACGTGGCGACAGGCGCGACAGGCCGCACACGCCGTGGCCGCTGGTGCAGCCGGCGCCATAGCGGGTGCCGAGGCCGACCAGCAGGCCGGCCGCGACCAGGGCGCCGTCGCCGGCCTCGATGCGGGCTTCGGGCAGGGCCGAGAACAGGGCGTAAAGCAGCGGCGCGCCGACCAGGCCGGCCAGGAAAGCGACGCGCCAGGCGACGTCGCCCTGTGCCGGGCGAAACAAGCCGCCGAGGATGCCGCTGATGCCGGCGATCCTGCCGTTCAGCAGCACGAAGCCCGATGCGGCCAAACCGATCAGCAGGCCGCCGGCCAGCGCCGTCCAGGGCGTGAAATGCATCCAGTCGATGCGCATGATGACTACCTCAGGGCTTGTTGCAGAATTGTTGATAAAGGACTCCCAGCACGGCCTTCGCTTCCTCGCTGGCCAGGCTGTAGTAGATCTGCTTGCCTTCGCGGCGTGTGTTGACCAGCTTTTCCTCGCGCAGCACGCCCAGCTGCTGCGAAAGGGTCGGCTGCTGGATGCCCAGCTTGGCTTCGAGTTCGCTGACGCAGAACTCGCCCTGCGTCAGCTGGCACAGCAGCAGCAGCCGGTCGGGGTTGCCGAGCGTTTTCAGCAGTGCGCAGGCGCGCGCCGCGGCGGCCTGCATCTCCTGCAAATCGAACTTGTCTTGAGCGTGCGCCACCGGGCGGCCTCCTTCAATTAAAATCAACTCGAATATATTATATGAAGTAACGATATATATTTCAATAGAATGTTTGGGGGAGTAGATGATGGCGGGAAACCAGTTCGGCGATGCCGCAACAGTCTGGAACGCGCGCTTCAGTGAGCCGGACTTCGTGTTCGGAACACGCCGAACGGCTGGCTCGCCAGGCAGGCGCATCTGCTGAAGCCGGGGCAGCGCGCCAGCTTGCGCACGAGGCCGGCGTCGGGGTCCACTACGAGGTCAGCGATTGCGAGGCCTGGGTTGCCGCCATCTTCATCCAGTTCGCCGGCCCGTCGATGCGCTCAAGCCAGGCGGCCTGCTCATCCTCCAGGCTTATACGCCGAAACAGCTCGATTTCGGAACCGGCGGCCCCGGCATCCTGGGCCTCCGCCAGAGATTCAAACGAAAAAGCGGCCGCAAGGCCGCTTTTTGGTTTTTCGCCGCTGGACAACTAGCCCCGGCGGCGCAGGCGGCGGCTGGCGAACAATCCCATCAGCGCGCCGCCGAACAAGCCCAGTGTCGCCGGTTCCGGCACCGTGAAATCGTCCATCGCCCACTGCGTGCCGCTGCTGTTGTAGATGACGAGCGTGTCGATGCCGGCCCAGTCCAAGCGTATCCACTGGGGCGCCAGCGTATCCAGCGTGTAGGCGCCGCTGGAGCGTACCAGTTCGCCATTCCGGTAAGCCTCGAAGGAGATTTCCTGGTCCACGTAGGCGGACGTGAAGTCGGCGCCGGCGAAGCTGAACGCCTTGCCGTCGGCCGTCGAAATCGTGGCCGTCAAGCCATACCAGTTGTAAGCGGCGTTGGAGGGCGACACCACGCCCGTCTCGAAGCCCGTGCCCGGCGCGGCGTCGCTCCGGATGGCGCCGATGTTGGTCCAGTTGAAGCCGGCATAGCCGCTGTCCAGGGGCAGCGTCGGATCGCCCGGCAAGTCGTCGAAGTCGATGACGCCAGCCGACGCGGCGGAGCAGGCGAATGCCGCGACCAGGGCAATGATCATTTTGTTCATGTTGGATCCTCTCGAGGCTTCAATGCGCCAGACCGGCCACCTGGGCGTCGGTCAAGGCGGTGTTATAGATGCGCAGCTCGTCCATCGAGCCCTTGTACGGCGTGTCCCAGTAATTCACGCCCAGCGCGAACGCGGCAGTCGTGCTCGTGAACACGTTCGGGAAACCGCTGCCGGCGAAGCGCTTCACGCCGTTGACGTAGACATTCACGGCGCCGTTGTTGACCGTGAAGGCCAGGTGCGACCATTGGTTGACGGGGATGTTCATGCCGAGGCCCGCGTCATACCAGGCGGTGCCGGACCACAGCATCGTGGCGCCATTCACAAAGGAGTGCCCCATCGGCAGCAGGCTGACCCAGGAATCCGTGGTGCGCGCGCCGAAGAAGGTGGGTGTATAGGCCGTCAACTGGGCAGGCTTCAGCCACATCGAGACCGTATAGTTGTTCGAGGAGATCAGACCGTTCGGCAGGCGCACGCCCGTCGCGCCGTTGAACACGGCCGCGCTGCCGCGCACGCCGCTCTCGTAGGACAGGCTGCCGCCGGCGACGTCGATCCTGTTGCCGATGACGGCGCCGGCAGCGAAGCCGCCGTTCGAGTCGAGCAGGTTGCCATCGAGCGCGTAGTAGGCGACCAGGCCGCCCAGCTTCGTCACCGTGACCGTGAAGGTCTTCGTCAGCACCGCCGTGCCCTTTGCGATGCGTGCCGTCAGCGAGACGTTGACAGCGCCGGTGCCAGGGGTGGTCACGACACCGGTGTTGCTGACGACGGCGGGATTCGAGGAGGTCCAGCTGATCGTCGCGCCGCGTGCGGCCGTCGTGGGCAGCGTCAGGTTACCGGTGACGGCGGTGGTGGCGCCCAGGCTCAGCTCGTTGTAGATGGCCGTTGCGATGGCCGCGTCGGTGCGAGGGATCAGACGGCTGCCGAAGATCGCGATGCCTTCGCGCGAGGACGCAGTGAAGGTCATCACATAGCTCTTCGAGGTCTCGTCCCATTGGCTCAGCAAATAGCCCTTGTAGGTCGACGCGCCGGGCAGGCTGATCTCGACCTGGTTGCCCCCTAGAATGCGCCAGCTGCCGGACACGGCGCCCGTGATCGTGCCATTGCTGTTCAAGGTGACGATCTGCGACTTCTTGATCGCGGCCGTGATGTCCTTGCCGTGGTTGACGTACAGGTAGTCGCCCACGACGAATTCGCTGCGCACCGCGGCCAGCGTTTCGTTGGCGTAGCGATAAGGCGCGACGACGGGCCAGCCGTCCGCATTCATGAACATCTGGTGCACACGCACCTCATGCTGCTCGCCCCGTTCCGGGAAACGCGTGTGGAACACGAGGAAGTGCTTGCCTGTCGCCGGATCGTAGAAGGCGGAATTGTGGCCCGCGGAGACATAGCCGGTGCCGATGCCGGTGCCGGCTTCCCCCAGGAGGCGCTGGAACAGGAAGTTCCCCATCAGCTTGACGCCGTAGGGGGCGACCGAGGCGTCGTCGAACAAGGGCTTGCCGGCGTCCGCCTTCACGTTCGCCATGTCGTAGCCCTGCGCATCGACATACGGACCGTCCGGGTTCGTGGAACGCGCCACGCGCATGTTGTAGCCGCCGGTGGAATCCAGTCCGCCGAAGGAGGTGAACAGGTAATAGTAGGCCGTGGCCGGGCTGTACATGATGTACGCGCCTTCGATCCGTGCATGGTTGCCGCCCATGAGGCGCTTGCCATAGCCCTGGTTCGGGTAAGGCATGCCTGTGGCGGGGTTCATCTGCATGATGAAGATGCCGCCCGAATAGGAGCCGTAGACCATCCAGAGCTTGCCGGCATTGTCGTGGAAGACATTGGGGTCGACCGCGTTCGGGTGTTTGTAAGCGTCGTACACGGTGCCGTCGGGGCTCGCCAAACCCCACATGCCGGACTTCAGGATCAGGCCCTTGTTGACGTACGGCCCCTCGACCTTGTCCGCGACGGCGACGCCAAGCGCGGAACGGGGCGCGTCGCCCTGGCAAGCGTCGTAGTACATGTAGTACTTGCCATCGGCCAGCTGGCGTACGTCCGGCGCCCATAAATCCCGTGTGTTCGCCCAGGAAAAGGCTTCCGCCAGCTCCGTGAACACGTTCCTGGAACCATTCTGGAACAGGGAATTGGTGGCGGTGACGCCATCCGTCATCTGCGTCCACTTCAGCAGGTCCGTCGATTTTGCGGACGCCAGGTGCGAGCCGAATACGTAATAGGTATTCCCGACCTTGATTTCCGCCGGATCGTGCACCGCAGCGTTCTGGAAGGCGGGCATTGCAAAGCCAGCCTGGGCGCCGGCGTCAGCCGCGATGAAACAGGACGCGCATAGCGCTCCCATTCTCGCGAAAGAGTGAAGTCGTTTCATGGGGTATCTCCTCCTTGGTTTTATAGGCGACATGGGTCTGACATGAAAAAAGGGCGTTGCGGTTTGATCCGAGCAACGCCCTTTTGGCCAGCACTGGTCTTTTCGACCGCCGGGGCTTACATCTTCCAGTGCAAGGCGGCCGAGACCGAACGTCCGATCTGGACCGTGCCGAAATTGCTCACCTGCGCATTACCCGCATTGCCGAAGTGGTAGTACTGCTGCTGCATTTCGTTGGTCAGGTTGACGCCACTGATATCGACCGACATGTTGTCGTTGATTTTGTAAGAAACCTGCATGTCCACGCTCTTTTCCGGATGACGCCAGATGCCGATCGGATTGGCGAACAGGGCGGCTTCGTTGGCCGCCAGGAAGCCGGAGCGCCAGACCTGGGACAAGCGCACGCTGACCGGGCCCTTTTCGTAGGCCACGGTGGCGTTGTAGGAGCGGTTGGAGACGCCAAAGAAAGGTGTCTCGAGCTGCGTGACGATGACGCCGGCATCATTGGCGTCGGGCACGTTTTGCGAGGACGTGAGTCGCGTATAGCTGCCCTGGAATCCCAGCCCGTCCAGCAGGCCCGGCAGCCCCTTCGGGAAGTAGATGAAGCCGAGTTCGGCGCCACTGATCTTGCCGTCGGAGGCGTTGACCGGCGAGTTGATGACGTAGTCGTAGCCGTTCGTATGGTCGCCGCCCGAGGTCGAGTTGCGGTACGGGTCATTCGCCGGATCGACGTGCACCCTGTGGCGCAAGCCCACGACCAGGCCGTCGATCTTGCGCTTGAACACAGTGCCGTAGACTGCACTGTCCTTCTGGAAGTACCACTCGGCCGTCAGGTCGAAGTTCTTGGAGTGCGTCGGTTTCAGGTCCGGATTGCCGCCGCTGCCCGAGCCATAGCCGACCTTCGAGACGTCGTCGCCGAGCTGCAGGACCGGGTTCAGATCGCCAAAGTTCGGGCGGCGCAAGGTTTCGCCATAATTGAAGCGCAGCACGACGTCCTTCGACGGATCGTAAATCAGGGTCATGCTGGGCAGCAGCTTGCTGGCCGACTTGCTGGCGCTGGATGGCGTGACCGCCTTGGTGCTGGCATCGACCTTGTAGAAGGTCATGTCGGTTTTGACCTTGACATAGCGCACACCGAAATTGCCGCGCAGGCGATGGCCGAACAGCTCGTTCCGGGTATTCCCCATCAGGAAGAGATTGCTCGTCTTTTCATCGATCTCGAAGGTCTTCTGCAGGCTCAGTTTGTCCGTCGTCAGGAAGTTCGGATCGGTCGAGGCAAGGAGCTTGCGCCAGTCGTCGATATTGTCGCGGATGTAATAGGCATTCGGTTCCACCCATGAGCGCGGAACGTCCGAGATGGCCGTGCCGAAGTTCGCGTTGGTGGAGGCGTACTCCGCACCCAGGGAGGCGAGGTTGCGGTTCAAGGTACCCGATTGCGTCCGGTTGGCCTCCGATGCCTTGCGGTCGTCGAAGCGCACGCCGAACTGGAGCGTGTCCAGCACACCCCAGTTGGCGTCGAACACGCCCGACAGGTTCGCCGTCGCGGCGCTGCCCTTGTTGCGGTTGGCGTTATCGTAGAACTGCGCGACATTCCACTTGGCCGGGTTGGCCAGATCGGCATCGTCGTTGAAGTGGAAGGACGTGTTGTTGCTGCCGTCATTGAAATTGACGTTGATCGACGGTGCAACGCGATCGATCCGGGTGGCGGTGAATTCCGAGTGGTAGCTGCTGGTCTGGTAAGACACATCGCCGTCCAGCTTCAGGCGGTCGCCCAGGTTCCACTTGCCGTTCAAGGCATAAACGTAGGAATCGGTGGCCGAGGTGGTGTAGTCGCCGCTGTTGAAGCCATACACGTTGTTGACCGTACGGCTCTTGATGACGTTCGTTCCCGGGAAGGTCGTGATCGTTCCCGCAGGGTTGCTGCCGAGATCCCCCCACCAGTCGACGAAGCTGAACAGCAGGCGGTTGAAGGACTTGTCGCGGTAGCCGTTGTACATCGATTCGAAGGTGTAGACCGCATCGCTGTTCGGTTTCCACTGCAGGGCGATATTCGCGGCGGGACGCTTGCGCTCCCCTTCGACGTCGCTCTGGAACACGGCGTCGCGCGCCAGGTAATAAGGATAGGGTTTGCCGTCGAAATTCAGCGTCGATCCCGCCGCCATCGGCAGGCCGGTATGGGTGCCGGCGGTCCAGATATTGTTGTCGAAGATGCGCTGCAAGGGCGTGTAACCGGCGGGATCTTCGGCGGCATTCGGGCTGGCGAAGGGCACCATGGCCCCTGGCGTCACGCTTTCGTTGCGGTATTTGGTCTTGGTCGCCGACAGATTGACCAGCGCGCCGAATTCGCCGGCGCCGGTGTCCCAGCGATTGCTCAGCAGGCCGCTGAGCTGCGGATTCGTCTTTTTCGCGGGATCGAGATAGGTTTCACGCGCCGAGATCGACACTTTCGAACCCTTGAAATCGAAGGGCCGCAGGGACTTGACGTCGATCTGGCCGGCAATTCCCGTATCCAGCTGGCTGGCGTCGCGCGTCTTGTAGACGTCGATCTGCCGAACCAGTGTCGAGGGGATGTCCTGCAGCGCGACCTGCGTGCCGGACGCGGTGAAGATATTGCGGCCGTTCCAGGTGGTCTGGACGTCGGGCAGGCCACGGATGGACAGGGTCCCGACTTCGCCGCCGGCGCGGTTGGTGACCTGGATACCCGTCACGCGCTGAAGCGCCTCGACGACATTATTGTCAGGCAGCTTGCCGATGTCTTCGGCAACCACCGATTCGACGACCTGGTCGCTGGTGCGCTTGATCGCCAGGCTTTTGATAAGGGATGCCTTGACGCCGGTAACGACGACAGTCGAGGTCTCAGGCAGTTCCGTCGTTTCGGTGGCCGCTTGCGCCCACACCGAGGCGCTGCTGAGCAGGCCGGCGCCCATCAGGGCAATCACGCTCAGCTTCAAGGCCAACGGACGTGCAGATTCTTGCGATTTCATACGTCTCCTGTGTTTCTAGTTATAAGGGATTTTATTTTCAAATTACATTGCTCTTAAAGCATGGTAGAGACCCAGCGATAATCGGACTAATGATTTTTTCTGGCAGTCCCATATCGGTTTCGATATCAGGGCAGGGCGAATGCCCAGTGCTACCGAAACCGATATCGCCTGGTCAAAAAAAGTTATTGGTTGAAAGGAGCATGGTTTCTTACCATGACGAATCCTCGATAACCCTGCCGGCGATGACCATGATTCGAATCCTGCGCGTGTCGCTTTCTCTGCTGTTCGCCGTGGCCGCGCCAGTCATGGCGTCGCCGGATATTCTCAATCCCCTCGTAAAACAGCGTGCCGATCCCCAGGTGACGCTGGCCGCGGACGGCTATTACTACTTGGCGGCCACCGTGCCCGAGTACGACCGCATCGAACTGCGCCGCGCGCACGCCCTGAACGGCCTTGGCGCGGCGCCGGCGAAAGTCGTGTGGCGCCGGCATGCCTCGGGGCCGATGAGCGCAAATATCTGGGCGCCCGAGCTACACCGGATCGACGGGAAATGGTTTCTTTACTTCACGGCGGGGCGTAGCGACGCACCGTTCGACGTCCGTCTTTATGTGCTCGAGAATGCGGCCGCCGATCCGCTCGAGGGCGAATGGATCGAGCGCGGGCAACTGAAAACCGGGTGGGAATCGTTCGCGCTGGACGCGACGACATTCGCGCTGAAAGGGCAACGCTACCTGGCCTGGGCGCAGCGCCCGCCCTCCGCGGCAAAACACATGACGGCGATTTACATCGCCAGGATGGACACGCCGCTGTCGATTGCCGGCCCGGCGGCCCTGCTCACGATGCCGGAATATGCGTGGGAGCGGGTGAAGTTCGACGTCAACGAAGCCCCCGCTGTCCTGGTAAGGAACGGCCGCGTGTTCATGACCTATTCCGCCAGTGCGACCGACGCCAACTACGCCATGGGCATGCTCGCGGCGCCAGCCGACGCCGATTTGCTGGATGCCGCCTCCTGGACCAAGTCGCCGGTACCGGTGTTTGCCAGCAGCGCCACCAATGGCCAGTATGGCCCCGGCCATAATTCCTTCACGACCTCCGTCGATGGCAAGACCGATATCCTGGTCTATCACGCCCGTCAGTACCGGGATATCGTGGGCGACCCTTTGTTCGATCCCAACCGCCATACCCGCGCCCAGGCGATCTCCTGGCGACAGGATGGCAGCCCCGAATTCGGCCTGCCGGTCGCCGATCCGATGCCCTAAGGGCAGCTACCCATACGAAAAACGGTATCGGAGTCGCAAGAATTGTGATTGGAGTAGTCTCAGTTCATCTTTTAAGATGCGGCTGTGCAGGCACATATAACGATGCCGGTAACACCATAACAAAGACACAGGAGACGCATGGACCGCATGCAAACGCAAACCCAGAAGCTTTCCACTCTCGAAAAAGTGGGCTTCGGCGCCGGCGACATGGCGCTCAACGTGGTGATCTCGTCGATGATGCTGATCATCACCTTCTTCTACACCGACATCTACGGCCTGAAGACGACCGACCTGGCGCTGCTGTTCGTGATCGTGAAGGTGATCGGCGGGGTCTCCGACCTGGCCGTCGGCCAGATGACCGACAGTTTCCTGACGCGCTGGGGACGCTACCGTCCCTGGCTGCTGCTGCTCGCCGTGCCCTACGGCGTGTCCGTGTTCATGGTGTTTTCCACGCCTGGCTGGAACTACGACGCCAAGCTGGTATGGGCGTATTCGACCTACATCCTGATGACCCTGATGACCTCGGGCGTGGGCGTGGCCTACATCTCGCTGCCCAGCGCCCTGACCGCCGACCCGCAGGAGCGCCTGTCGGCCAATGGCTACCGCCTGTTCCTGGCGAAGGTCGGGGCCTTCATGGTGACCATCGTGGTGCCGATCCTGTCGCAACGCTGGGGCAAGGGCAGCCCGGCCGCCGGCTACCAGGCGGCGATGGCGCTGATGGCCGTGCTGGGCGCGGTCCTGTTCCTGTTCTGCTTCTTCACGACCCGCGAGCGCGTGGTGTACAAGGTCGCGCGCCAGCCCCTGGGCGAGCAGCTCGCCGTGCTGCTGAAGAACGACCAGTGGCTGTACCTGGCCGGGGCCTGCGTGACGGGCACGATCGGCTACGTCATCCGCGGCTCGGTGGCGGTCTACTACGCCAAGTACTACCTGCATGGCGACACCGGCGTCGTCTCGGCCTTCATGTCGACCGGCGTGGCCGCGGCGATCATCGCGATGGTCATCTCGACCTGGGTCACCAAGGTCTATTGCAAGGTCAAGCTGTTCCGCTACACCCAGCTGGTCGTGGCCGTGATCTCGGTGATGATCTACTTCCTCGTCAAGCCCGGCGATACGCTGCTCGCCTTCGTGCTGTACTTCGCACTGTCCCTGATCGTCGACCTGCACGCGCCGGTGTTCTGGTCGGCGATCGCCGAGACCATCGACTACGGCCAGCTCAAGACCGGAAAGCGCATCTCCGGTTTCGCCTTCGGCGGCATCTCGGTGTGCCAGAAGGCCGGCATGGCCGTCGCCGGCGGCATGGTCGGTGTGCTGCTTACCTATTTCGATTACCAGCCCAACCAGGAACAGACCCAGTTTGCGCTGCAGGGCATTGCGCTGATGCTGTCGGTGATCCCGGGCTTCTTCCACTTCCTGATGGGGGCGCTGATGTTCAAGTACCGCATCAGCGACGCGTACTACGGCACGGTGAAGGAAGAACTGCAGGCAAGCGGCTATGCCGCGCGCTGATACGTAGGGTGGGCACCCCGTGCCCACCGAACGCTAATTAACCGCATACATTGGTGGGCACGGGGTGCCCACCCTACAATAATGACCGAAACCTTGATTACTCCCCTGATCGAACAACGCGCCGACCCCTACATCTACAAGCACACGGACGGCTATTACTACTTCACCGCCTCGGTCCCGCAATACGACCGTATCGAGCTGCGCCGCGCCACCAGCATCGAAGGCCTGGCCACGGCGCCGACGGTCGACGCCTGGACCAAGCCGGACACGGGCCCGTACAGCGAATTGATCTGGGCGCCCGAGCTGCACTTCAACATGGGCGCCTGGTACGTCTACTTCGCCGCCGCGCCGAGCCGCGAGATCAAGGACAAGCTGTTCCAGCATCGCATGTACGCGATCCGCAATACAAATCCGAATCCGCTCGAAGGCGAGTGGGAGTTCATGGGCCAGGTCGACACCGGCATCGACAGCTTCTGCCTCGACGCCACCACCTTCACGCACAAGGGCGAGCTGTACTACCTGTGGGCGCAGAAGGACCAGGCGATCGAGGGCAATTCGAACCTCTACATCGCGAAAATGAAGACGCCGTGGCAGATCGAGGGCCGGCCGGTGCTGCTGTCGAAGCCGGAGTTCGACTGGGAGATCCGCGGCTTCCGGGTCAACGAAGGCCCCTCCGTATTGCGCCGGAACGGCAGGATCTTCATCTCCTACTCGGCCAGCGCCACCGACGAGAACTACGCCATGGGCCTGCTTTACGCGAACGAGGACGCCGACCTGCTCGATCCAGCATCCTGGACCAAGGCCAGGGAGCCGGTGTTCCAGACCTGCTACGAGCACGGCATCTACGGCCCGGGCCACAACAGTTTTACCTATGCCGAGGACGGCGACACCGTCATGCTGGTCTACCACGCGCGCACCTATACCGAGATCGTCGGCGATCCGCTGTGGAATCCCGACCGCCACACCTTCGTCAAACGCCTGCGCTGGGACGAAGCAGGCATGCCGGTGTTCGGCCGTCCATCCATCGCCTGAAGCCGGACCCGACGTGCACACTTCCATCACACAGGCGCCATTCGGCAGGCTGCCGGACGGCGCCCAGGTCAGCGAATTCACGCTCGCGAACAGCCGCGGCATGGTCGTGAAGATCCTCGACTTCGGCGGGATCATCCGCGAAATCCAGGCGCCCGACCGCGACGGCCGGTTCGCGGACGTCGTGCTCGGCTTCGACACGCTCGAGCCCTATCTGCGGGACAGCCCATACTTCGGCGCCCTGATCGGCCGCTACGGCAACCGCATCGCCAAGGGCCGCTTCGCCATCGACGGCAAGGCTTACCAGCTGGCCGTGAACGACGGCGAGCATCACCTGCACGGCGGCGCCCCCGGTTTCGATAAGGTGCTGTGGAGGGCCGCCATCGAAGGCGACGCGCTGGTCCTGCGCTACCGCAGCCCGGACGGCGAGCAGGGCTACCCAGGCAAGCTGGATGCCACCGTCAGCTACAGCCTGAGCGACGACAACGAGATCGTGATGCGCTTCCACGCCGTCACGGACCGGCCGACCCCGGTCAACCTGACCCAGCACAGCTATTTCAACCTGCGCGGCGCCGGCCAGGAAGAGGGCGACATCCTGCAGCACGAGATGCGCATCGATGCCGACCGCTTCGTGCCCATCGATGCCGGCGCGATTCCGCTGGGGCCCCTGGTGCCCGTCACCGGCACCCCGTTCGACTTCCGCCAGCCGCGTCCGATCGGCGAGCGCATCGGACAGCCGGACAAGCAGCTGCGCCACGGCGGCGGTTATGATCACTGCTGGGTGCTGAACGCAGGCGCCGCCGAGGAAGGCGGACAGCGCCGCGCGGTGCGGGTGCGCGAGCCTGAGAGCGGGCGCGTGCTGGAGCTGATCACGCAGGAACCGGGCGTGCAGTTCTACAGCGGGAACTTCCTCGACGGCTCGCTGACGGGGAAGGGCGGCCGCCCCTACGCCTTCCGCAGCGGCTTCTGCATCGAACCGCAGCACTTGCCGGACTCGCCCAACCAGCCCGCCTATCCGGAGACGATCCTGCGGCCGGGCGAGATCTACGCGACCGAGTCGCGCTTCAAATTTTTAGTGGATACACAGGAACGATGATGAAATTGGCGGTGGACGGCCGGCATGTGCTGGGCGAGGGGATCATCTGGAACGAGCGCACGGGGCGGCTGCTGTGGACCGACATCGAAAGCAGCGAGCTGTGGTCGCACGATCCGGCCGGCGGCGCACTGGAACGCTGGCCGCTGCCCGAGCGCCTGTGTTCGATGGCGCTGACGGAGGATGACGGCCGCCTGCTGCTGGCGCTGGCCTCCGGCCTGGCCTTCTTCGACCTGCGCACCGGCGAGCTGACACGCATCTGCGAGGTCGAGGCGCACCTTCCCACCACCCGCCTGAACGACGGCCGCGTGGACCGCCAGGGCCGCTACGTGTTCGGCGCCTTCAACCAGGCGAACGATCCGAAGCACCCGATCGGCGGCTTCTACCGCCTGAACCGCGACCTCTCGCTGGAGCGCCTGCCGCTGGGCGGCGTCGCCATCGCCAACAGCATCTGCTTCAGCCTCGATGGCCGCACCATGTATTACTGCGATTCGGGCACGGGCGAGATCCGCTGCTGCGACTACGACCCCGGCGATGCCGGCGGCGTCGCCAGGCTGCGCGTGTTCGCCCCTGCCGATGCCGCGCCGGGCGATCCGGACGGTTCCACCATCGACGCCGAGGGCTATCTGTGGAACGCGCGCTGGGGCGGAGGCCAGGTGGTGCGCTTCGCACCCGACGGCCGCGTCGACCGCGTGCTGCCGCTGCAGGCGCCGCAGCCGACCTGCCTGGCCTTCGGCGGACCCCGCCTGGACGTGCTCTATGTAAGTTCCGCCACCCAGAACATGCCGGCCGAGGCGCTGGCGGCGGCGCCCGCGTCGGGCGGCGTGTTCGCGCATGCGCTGGACCTGCGCGGCCTGCCGGAACAGCGCTTCGGCTGAGCGATATCGATATCTGAAATGATATCGATAAGCGCTTAAAATTGATTGGAAAGTTATCTGGCAGCACCTTAGACTTTCTTCCATCGCTGAGCACGAACAAAACGACGGAGGAGAGACCAGATGTCCGATACGAAAAAGAAGCCCACGCTGCGTTCCGCGGCGTGGTTCGGTACCCAGGACAAGAACGGCTTCATGTACCGGAGCTGGATGAAGAACCAGGGTATCCCCGACCACGAATTCCAGGGCAAGCCGATCATCGGCATCTGCAACACCTGGTCCGAGCTCACCCCCTGCAATGCCCATTTCCGCAAGCTGGCGGAACACGTCAAGCGCGGCATCCTGGAAGCCGGCGGCTTCCCGGTCGAATTCCCGGTCTTCTCGAATGGCGAATCGAACCTGCGCCCGACCGCCATGCTGACCCGTAACCTGGCCAGCATGGACGTCGAAGAATCCATCCGCGGCAACCCGATGGACGCCGTGGTGCTGCTGGTCGGCTGCGACAAGACCACCCCGGCGCTGCTGATGGGCGCGGCCAGCGTCGACCTCCCGACCATCGTCGTCACCGGCGGCCCGATGTTGAACGGTAAGCTGAACGGCAAGGACATCGGCTCCGGCACCGCCGTCTGGCAGCTGCACGAGCAGGCCAAGGGCGGCCAGATCACGATGCACGACTTCCTCGCCGCCGAAGCCGGCCACTCGCGCTCGGCCGGCACCTGCAATACCATGGGCACCGCGTCGACCATGGCCTGCATGGCCGAAGCCCTCGGCACCTCGCTACCGCACAACGCCGCGATTCCGGCGGTGGACGCGCGCCGCTACGTGCTGGCCCACATGTCCGGCATCCGTATCGTCGAGATGGTCAACGAAGACTTGAAGCTGTCGAAGATCCTGACGCGCGAGAACTTCGAGAACGCGATCCGCGTGAACGCCGCGATCGGCGGTTCGACCAACGCCGTGATCCACCTGAAGGCCATCGCCGGCCGCGTCGGCGTCCCGCTCGAGCTGGAAGACTGGACCGCGATCGGCAAGGGCACCCCGACCATCGTCGACCTGCTGCCTTCGGGCCGCTACCTGATGGAAGAGTTCTATTACGCCGGCGGCCTGCCGGGCGCGATCCGCCGCCTGGGCGAGGGCAAGCTGCTGCCGCACCCGGACGCGCTCACCGTCAACGGCAAGTCGCTGTGGGAGAACTGCGTCGACGCGCCGATCTACAACGACGAGGTGATCCGCAAGCTCGACACGCCGCTGATCGAGGACGGCGGCATCTGCATCCTGCGCGGCAACCTGGCGCCGCGCGGCGCCGTGCTCAAGCCCTCGGCCGCATCGCCGCACCTGATGCAGCACCGCGGCCGCGCCGTCGTGTTCGAGGATTTCGACCATTACAAACAGCGCATCGTTGACCCCGACCTGGACGTGGACGAGAACTCGATCCTGCTGATGAAGAACTGCGGCCCGAAGGGTTATCCGGGCATGGCGGAAGTCGGCAACATGGGCCTGCCGCCCAAACTGCTGGCGCGCGGCATCACCGACATGGTGCGCATCTCGGACGCCCGCATGAGCGGCACCGCCTACGGCACCGTGGTGCTGCACGTGGCGCCGGAAGCGATGGCCGGCGGTCCGCTGGGCATCGTCAAGGACGGCGACTTCATCGAGCTCGATTGCGCCAATGGCCGCTTGCACCTGGACGTGCCGGACGAAGAGATCAAGGCCCGCCTGGCGGAGCGCGCCGAAACCCAGAAGGCGCCGCCGCGCACCGGCTATCAGGGTCTCTATCTCGACCACGTGCTGCAGGCGGACGAGGGTTGCGACTTCGACTTCCTGGTCGGCTGCCGCGGTTCCGCGGTGCCAAAACATTCGCATTAAAGTAGGGTGGGCACCCTGTGCCCACATGCTGCAACATAAAACGATGGGGACATCCACATGCTGCTGATTCAATACACCACCGCTGCCGGCGCACGCCGCGTCGGCATCCTGACCGGCGACTCCGTCACCCCGATCCAGGGCTTCACCTCGACCCTGGAGCTGGCCAGGGCAGCCATCGCCCGTGGCCACAGCCTGGCGGCGCTGGCGGACGCCTCCGCCGGCGGCGATGCCGACGCCTTGGAAGCCATCCTCGCCGAAGGCCGCCTGCTGGCGCCGCTCGACCACCCGGATGCCGCGCACTGCTATGTGACCGGCACCGGCCTCACGCACCTGGGCAGCGCCGACACCCGCGACGCCATGCACAAGAAGATCGGCGGCGACGTCGAAGCCCTGTCGGACAGCATGAAGATGTTCCGCATGGGCGTCGAAGGCGGCAAGCCGCAGGGCGATACCCCGGGCGTGCAGCCGGAATGGTTCTATAAAGGCGACGGCTCCATCGTGCGCGCCAGCGGCCAGGCCATCGAGATGCCGGACTTCGCGCTGGACGGCGGCGAAGAACCGGAGATCGCCGGCCTGTATGTGATCGGCGAGGACGGACAGCCCTGGCGCCTCGGCTTCGCGCTGGGGAATGAATTCTCCGACCATGTGACCGAACGCCAGAACTACCTGTACCTGGCGCACTCGAAGCTGCGCAACTGCGGCGTCGGCCCGGCGCTGCTGGTCGGCGAGCTGCCGGCCCATGTCTCGGGCGTGTCGCGCATTCTAGGCACGGACGGCCAGGTGCGCTGGCAGAAAGCCTTCGTCTCCGGCGAACAGAACATGTCGCACACCATCGCCAACCTGGAGTACCACCATTTCAAGTACGGGCTGTTCACGCGCCCGGGCGACGTCCACATCCACTTCTTCGGCACCGCCACGCTGAGCTTCGCCGACAACGTGCAGGTCGCGGCCGGCGAGACTTTCGAGATCGCATCGCCGCAATTCGGCCCGGCCCTGCGCAACACGCTTGCCGTGACTCCCGACACCTACAAGAAAGTGAAAGCATTATGAGCAGCCTGACTGGCGAAGCACTCATCGGCGGCCGCGCGGAACAGGGCGCCGGCGGTTCCTTCAAAGCCTGGAACCCGTCCCAGCGCCAGCACCTGGAGCCGTCCTTCCACATGGTCGACCTGGCGCAGATCGACCGCGCCTGCAGCCTGGCGGGCGCCGCCTTCGACAGCTTCCGCAACACCACCGACCAGCAGCGTGCGGACTTCCTCGACGCCGTGGCCGAGCAGATCATGGCCATCGGCGACGAGCTGGTCGAGCGCGCGATGCTCGAGACCGGCCTGCCGCGCGCCCGCATCGAGGGCGAACGCGGGCGCACCTGCAATCAGCTGCGCTTGTTCGGGTCTCTGCTGCGCGAAGGTTCCTGGCAGGACCCGCGCATCGACCCGGCCCTGCCGGCGCGCACCCCGCCGCGCCCGGACCTGCGCAGCCGCCTGATCGGCGTCGGTCCGGTGGCCGTGTTCGCGGCCTCGAACTTCCCGCTGGCCTTTTCCGTGGCCGGCGGCGACACGGCGTCCGCCTTCGCAGCCGGCTGCCCGGTAGTGCTGAAGGCCCACTCGGCCCATCCCGGCACCTCGGAGCTGGTGGCGCGCGCCGTCGTCAAGGCGGTCGCGCAATGCGGCCTGCCGGCCGGGGTGTTCGCGCTGCTGACCGGCACCGGCCGCGACATCGGCCAGGCGCTGGTCGCGCATCCGGCCATCCAGGCGGTCGGCTTTACCGGCTCGCGCGCCGGCGGCACCTCGCTGATGTCGACCGCGGCCAACCGTCCGCAGCCGATCCCGGTGTATGCCGAAATGAGCAGCATTAACCCGGTCTTCCTGCTGCCGAACGCACTGAAAGCGGACGGCGAGCGGATCGGCAAGGAATTCGCGGCTTCGCTGGTGCTGGGTGTGGGGCAATTCTGCACCAACCCCGGCCTGGTGCTGGCAATCGAAGGCGAAGGCCTGGACGCGTTCTGCGCCGGCGCCACCGCGGCACTGGGCAACACCCAGCCGGCCACCATGCTCTCGGCCGGCATCGCAGCGAGCTTCCGCAGCGGCGTCGACGCGCTGCACGGCCATGACGCGGTGACGACCCTGCTGCGCCTGGAACACGAAGAGCACCAGGGACATGCGGCGCTGTTCCGCGTCTCCAGCAGCGACTTCCTGGCGCGCCGGGAACTGCATGACGAGATCTTCGGCCCGGCTTCGCTGCTGGTCGTCTGCAAGGACGCCGGCGACATGCGTGCCGTGGCCGAGCGCCTGGAAGGCCAGCTGACCGCGGCCCTGCACATGGTCGACGGCACCGACGACGTCGAGGCGGCGCGCACACTCCTGCCGACGCTGGAGCGCAAGGCCGGCCGCATCCTTGTCAACGGTTTCGGCACCGGCGTCGAAGTGGCGCATGCGATGGTCCACGGCGGCCCCTTCCCGGCGACCGCCGACGGCCGCAGCACTTCGGTCGGCACCGCCGCCATCTACCGCTTCCTGCGCCCGGTGTGCTACCAGAACCTGCCGCAATCCTTGCTGCCGGCCGTGCTGCGGGACGATAATCCGCGTGAGATCTGGCGCCGTATCGACGGGGCGATCGGTAAAGGCATGGAGAAGGTATGAGCAAGTCGGCAAAGTACGGCAGCCTCGAGGGCAAGCGGGTATTCGTGACGGGCGGCGGCAGCGGGATCGGCGAGGCGATCGTGGCCGCCTTCGTGGAGCAGGGCGCGGCGGTGGCCTTCGTCGACATCGTGCGCGACCCGAGTGAAGCCCTGGTGGCGCGCCTGTCCGCGGCGCTGCAGCCTGGCCGGACGGCACCGGTGTTCCGCTACTGCGACATCACCGATATCCCTGCGCTGCAGCAGACCATGGCCGAGCTGGCGGACTTGCTGGGCGACTTCGACGTCATCGTCAACAACGCCGCCAACGACCAGCGCCACCAGATCGGCGACGTCAGCGTCGGCTACTACGACGAGCGCATCGCCATCAACCAGCGCCCGATGTTTTTCACGGTGCAGGCGGCGCTGGAGGGCATGAAGCGGCGCGGCGGCGGCTCGGTGATCAACTTCAGTTCGATGTCCTACCACGCCAAGAACCCGGGCTACCCGATCTACGCCGCCACCAAGGCCGCGGTGACCGGCCTGACCCGCTGCCTGGCGCGCGACCTCGGGCCGTTCAACATCCGCGTGAACACCGTGACGCCGGGCTGGGTGATGACCCAGCGCCAGATCGAGCTGTGGCTGGACGAGAACGGCGAAGCCGAAATCCGCCGCGCGCAGTGCCTGCCGGGCAAGCTGATGTCCGAAGATATCGCGGCCATGGTGCTGTTCCTGGCGGCGGACGACAGCAGGATGTGTACGGCGCAGGATTTCGTGGTGGATGCGGGGTGGACTTGAGAGGGCTTTATCGGTTTCCAACCTGATGCCTCAAGACCGTCATTTCAGCCAGATCGCCGCTCATGATCAAACAAATCCCAGCTGTCCTTGCCCTTGCGGTCCATTCCGCATTTGCAGCTCCCCTCCAGAGCCCCGACCGCCACATCAGCGTCGAACTTCGCATCACTCCACAGAAAACGCTGGAATACGCCATCCAGCGCGACGGCCAGCCCGTCATCCTGCCGTCGCGCCTGGGCCTGCAGCTCGCCGGCGCCGACCTGGCGAACAAACTGAAGCTGACCGCCAGCTCGGCCGTCAAGCCCATCGCCGAAGACTACGAACTCGCCACCGGCAAGAAGCGCCGCATCAGCTACCGCGCGAACGAACAGGTCTACACGGTCCGCAACGCGAAAGGGCAGGCGATGGATGTCGCCTTCCGGGTCTCGAACGACGGCGTGGCGTTGCGCTACCTGGTGCGTGCGCCGGGCCGCCTGCGCTTCCTCAGCGAAGCCACCAGCTACCGCTTCGACAAGGCGGCGAAGGCCTGGCTGCAGCCGATGTCGGTCGCCCAGACCGGCTGGATGAACACCAATCCGTCCTACGAAGAACATTACCAGCGCGAGATCGCGGTCGGAACCAGGGCGCCGACCGCCGCCGGCTGGGTTTTTCCGGCGCTGTTCAAGACCGGCGACACCTGGGTCGCGCTGACCGAAGCGAACATGGACGGCAGCTGGCACGCTTCGCGCCTGCTAGCCGATTCCACCGGCGGCGAATACCGTCTCGGCACGCCGATGGCGCCCGAGGTCTTCACCGGCGGCGCCCTGCTGGCGGAAAGCAGCGGCCAGCTGACCTCGCCCTGGCGCGTGATCGCGCTGGGCAGCCTGGCGGCCGTGAGCGAATCGACGCTCGGCACCGACCTCGCCGCGCCGGCCATCGCCTTCGACAAGGCGAAAGTCGTCCCCGGCCACGCCTCCTGGAGCTGGGCGCTTCTGAAGGACGACGCCACCGTCTTCGAGGTGCAGAAGACCTTCATCGACTACGCCGCCGACATGCGCTGGGACTACACCCTGGTCGACGCCGACTGGGACCGCAAGATCGGTTATGACAAGATGCGCGAGCTGGCGGCCTATGCGGCGTCGAAGGGTATCGGCCTGCTGGCCTGGTACAACTCGTCCGGCGCCTGGAACAAGACGGAATACTCCCCGAAGGGCAAGCTGCTGACCCACGCCCAGCGCGCCGCGGAATTCGATCGCCTGGCGAAGATGGGCGTAAAGGGCGTGAAGATCGACTTCTTTGCCGGCGACGGCCAGTCGATGATCGCCTATTACACGGCGATCCTGCAGGACGCCGCGGACGCCGGCCTGCTGGTCAACTTCCATGGCGCGACCCTGCCGCGCGGCTGGGCGCGTACGTATCCGAACCTGATGAGCGCCGAAGCGGTGCGCGGCCTCGAATACACGACCTTCACCCAGGAAGACCAGGACGCCGTGGTGCGGCATGCCGCCATGCTGCCTTTCGCGCGCAACCTGTTCGACCCGATGGATTTCACGCCGATGGTGTTCGGCGACATCCCGAAGATCCACCGCGCCACCCGCAACGGCTTCGAGCTGGCGGAATCGGTGCTGTTCCTGTCCGGGATCCAGCACTTTGCCGAGACGCCGGAAGGCATGGCCGGCGTGCCCGCCTATGTGAAAAGCTTCCTGCAGACGCTGCCGCGCAGCTGGGACGAGGTCAGGTTCGTGGCCGGCTATCCGGGCCGCCACGCCGTCATCGCCAGGAAGAGCGGGGAGGCCTGGTACCTGGCCGGCATCAACGCCGACGATACCGACCTGAAGCTCGACCTCGACCTCGGCTTCCTGGCCGGCAGGGAAGGGCAGCTCATCACGGACGGCGCCGGCGAACGCGAATTCATGCAGGCCGCGTTCGGCGGCGGCCGGCAGCAGCTCACGATCAAGGCGCACGGCGGTTTCGTCGCCGTATTCAAATAATCAATCAATAAGAATGGAGACCCGCATGCCCTGCTTCAAACCTTCGATCCTCGCCCTCGGCATCCCGCTTTGCATTCTCACTGCGCTGCCGGCTTTCGCGCAGGTGAGCCTGACCGTCGACACGTCCCGGCCCGGCGCCGTGATCAACAAGAACGTCTACGGCCAGTTTGCCGAGCACCTGGGCACCGGCATCTACGAGGGCCTGTGGGTCGGCCCGGAATCGAAGATCCCGAATACAAAGGGCTGGCGCAAGGACGTGGTCGGCGCGCTGAAGGATTTGCACGTGCCGCTGCTGCGCTGGCCGGGCGGCTGCTTCGCCGACGAGTACCATTGGAAGGACGGCATCGGCCCGCGCGGCAAGCGCCCGGTGAAGGTGAACACCAACTGGGGCGGCGTCCCCGAGAACAATGCGGTCGGCACCCACGAATTCTTCGATCTGGTCGAGCTGCTGGGCGCGGACGCCTACGTCAACGGCAACCTGGGCACCGGCACGCCGCAGGAAATGGCCGAGTGGGTCGAGTACATGACCTCGGAAGGCAAGTCCAGCCTGGCCGAGCTGCGCGCGAAGAACGGCCATCCGCAGCCCTTCAAGGTCGCCTATTTCGCGATCGGTAACGAAGCCTGGGGCTGCGGCGGCAACATGAAGCCGGAGTACTACGCCAGCCTGTACAAGCACTACAAGACCTTCCTGAAGGCGCCGCCGAACGTGCTCCCGAAATTCATCGCGAGCGGCGGCAACGACAACGACAGCAGCTGGACCGAAACGCTGAGCCGCGAAGCCGCCCATGGCACCGACGGCATCAGCTTCCACTACTACACGCTGCCCACCGACAAATGGGAGAAGAAGGGCGCCGCCACCGGCTTCCCGGAAAGCGAATGGTTCTCGACCATGTCGAACACCCTGCGCATCGACGAGCACATCAAGCGCAACGTCGCGATCCTCGACAAGAACGACCCACAGAAGAAGATCGGCTTCTACGTCGACGAATGGGGCACCTGGTACGACGTCGAGCAGGGCACCAATCCGGGCTTCCTGTTCCAGCGTAACACCCTGCGCGACGCGGTGGTCGCCGCGCTCAACTTCAACATCTTCCATGCGCACGCGGACCGCGTCCGCATGACGAACATCGCGCAGATGGTCAACGTGCTGCAGGCGATGATCATCACCGACAAGGACAAGATGCTGCTGACGCCGACCTACTACGCCTACAAGATGTACGTGCCCTTCCAGGACGCGACCTCGCTGCCGCTCACCCTGGCCAACAACACGACCTACGGCGCGAACGGCAAGGGCGTGCCCGGCATCAGCGCCTCGGCAGCCCGCGCCAGGGATGGCAAGCTGTATGTCGCGCTCGTCAACACCAATCCGCATGAGGCGACCGACGTGACCCTCGATGTACCGGGCCAGGCCATCGGCAAGGTCGCCGGCCAGGTCCTGAGCGCGGAGGCCATGGACGCCCACAACACCTTCGACAGGCCGCAGGCCATCAAGCCGGCGCCGTTCAGCGCGCAAGCCGCCGGCGGCAAGCTGACCTTGAAGGTGCCGGCCAAGGCGGTGATGGTCTTTGCGGTGGAAGGCTGATTCATGGAGACGTCCGTAGGGTGGGCACCCCGTGCCCACGCGGCGATACGCGCCGTCTGCATTGCTGCGTTCGCGCTGTGCGGCACGGCAAACGCCGCCCAGGTCAGCATCCACGATCCGGTCATGGCAAAAGAGGGCAGCAAATACTACCTCTTCAGCACCGGCCCCGGCATCACCTTCTACAGCTCGGCCGACATGCAGAACTGGAAGCCGGAAGGCCGCATCTTCCCCGGCCAGCCGACGTGGGCAAAGAAAGCCGCCCCCACCTTCAACGACCACATCTGGGCGCCGGACATCCAGTACCACAACGGCCGCTACCTGCTGTACTACTCGGTGTCCGGCTTCGGCAAGAACACCTCGGGCATCGGCGTGACCAGCAACGCCACGCTCGACCCGCGCGCGCCCAACTACCGCTGGGAAGACCAGGGCATGATCCTGCAATCGGTGCCGGGCCGCGACCTGTGGAACGCGATCGACTCCAACGTCGCCGAAGACGAGAAGGGCAACGGCTGGATGTCCTTCGGCTCCTTCTGGACCGGCATCAAGCTGGTCAAGCTGGACTCCAGCTGGACCAAGCTGGCCGAACCTCAGGAATGGCACACCATCGCCCGCCGCGAACGCCCCGCCTTCACGCCGGACGAGGAGCCAGGCGCGGCCCAGATCGAAGGACCCTTCATCTTCAGGAAGAACGGCTGGTACTACCTGTTCGCGTCCTGGGGTCTGTGCTGCCAGGGACCGAAGAGCACCTACAAGGTCGTGGTCGGGCGTGCCAGGGACATCACCGGCCCCTACCTCGACCGCCAGGGCAAGGACATGGCGCTGGGCGGCGGCTCGCTGCTCATCGAAGGCGACAAGGACTGGAAAGCGCTGGGCCACAACAGTGCCTATACCTTAGCCGGGAAGGACTGGCTGGTGCTGCACGCCTACGAGACGGCGGACAAGTACAAGCAGAAGCTGAAGGTGCTGGAAATGAAGTGGGACAAGGATGGCTGGCCCGTCGTCGATCCCGCGGACCTGAACCGCTATGTGAGCAGACAACTTCCATGACACTGAAACGGATCGCAGCGCTGCTGCCGCAGTTACTCCTGGCATTCGGCTCTGCGTCCGCGAACGCCGCCGAGCTGTTCCCGCTGCGCGACGTGCGCCTGGGCCCCAGTCCCTTCCTCGACGCGCAGGCCACGGACCTGCACTACCTGATGGCGATGGAGCCGGACCGCCTGCTCGCGCCCTTTCTGCGCGAAGCGGGTATGGAACCGAAGAAGCCCAGCTACGGCAACTGGGAGTCGACGGGCCTGGACGGCCACATGGGCGGCCATTACCTGTCCGCACTCGCACTGATGGTTGCGTCGACCGGCGACGCCGGCGTCAAGGAACGCCTGGACTACTTCGTCGCGGAGCTGAAACGCGCGCAGCAGGCAAACGGCGACGGCTATCTCGGCGGCATCCCCGGCGGGCGTGCGGCCTGGCGCGACGTCGCCGCCGGCGAGCTCCACGCCGACAACTTCTCGGTCAACGGCAAGTGGGTCCCCTGGTACAACCTGCACAAGATCTACGCCGGCCTGCGCGATGCGTACCGTTACGGCGGCAGCGAGGATGCGCGCACGATGCTGATCGCGCTGTCCGACTGGGCGCTGCGCCTGACCGGCCATCTCAGCGACGAGCAGATGCAGTCCATGCTGAAGAGCGAGCACGGCGGCATGAACGAGGTGCTGGCCGACGTCTACCAGATGACGGGAGAGCGGAAATACCTGGACCTGGCGCTGAAGTTCTCGCACCAGGCCCTGTTGCAGCCGCTGGAGAAAGGCGAGGACAGGCTCACCGGCCTGCACGCCAACACCCAGATCCCGAAGGTGATCGGCTTCAAGCGCATCGCCGACCTGTCCGGTAACAGGGACATGGAACGCGCCGCCGAATTTTTCTGGCAGACCGTGGTCGAGCACCGCACGGTCGCCATTGGCGGCAACAGCGTCAAGGAGCACTTCCACGACGACAAAGACTTCAGCCCAATGATCAACGAGGTCGAAGGGCCGGAGACCTGCAACACCTACAACATGCTGAAGCTGAGCGAGATGCTGTTCGTGTCGAGCGAAAAGTCGCAGTATGCGGACTACTACGAACGGGCGCTGTACAACCACATCCTCGGGTCCCAGCGTCCGGGCACGGGCGGCTTCGTCTACTTCACGCCGATGCGCCCGAACCAGTACCGCGTGTATTCGCAGGTGGACCAGGCGATGTGGTGCTGCGTCGGCTCGGGCATCGAGAGCCATGCCAAGTACGGCGAGTTCATTTATGCCCACGATGGCGACGCGCTGTTCGTGAACCTGTTCATTCCTTCGACGCTGCAGTGGCGCGAGAAGGGCGTGCAGCTGACGCAGACCAACCGCTTCCCGGACCAGGCGGGCACCCGCATCACCGTCGAGGGCGACGCGCGCTTCACGATGAAAATCCGCTATCCGGCCTGGGTGGCTGCCGGCAAGCTGGCCGTGCGCGTGAATGGCCGCCTGGTGAAGATCGTCGCCAAACCTGGCGAATACGTCGCGATCGACCGCGCCTGGCGCAGGGGCGACCGCGTCGATGTCAACCTGCCGATGACGACGCGCCTCGAGCAGATGCCGGACAAGTCGAACTACTACGCCGTGCTGCATGGCCCGATCGTGCTGGCGGCGAAGACCAATCCCTTCCCGGCCGAGCGCCTGAACTTCCTGGCCGACGACTCGCGCATGGGGCATATCGCTTCGGGCCAGGTCTGTCCCCTGGAGTCGGCGCCGACTTTCGTCTCCGATCGGAAGGATTTCATGCGGCGGTTCAGGCCGGTGAAGGGCAAGCCGCTGACATTCACGGCGCCGGGACTGGTGCAGGGCGGGGCGGGGTCATCGACCGAGTTCATTCCCTTCTTCCGGCTGCACGATTCGCGCTACGTGGTGTACTGGCAGCAGTCGACGCCGGGCGATTTTGCGCGCATGCGGGCGGAGAATGCGGCCAAGGAAGCCGAACGGCTGGCGCTGGATGCGCAGACCATCGACCAGGTGGCGCCGGGGGAACAGCAGCCGGAGTCGGATCACTTCTTCAAGGGCGAGGGGGCGGAGGTCGGGGTGAACGGAGGGCGGCATTGGCGGCATGCGACCGGCTGGTTCAGTTATCGCTTGAACGATCCGAAGCAGGAGGCGAGGGTGCTGCGGCTGACGTTTGCGCGGGTGGATGGCGGGCGCAGGTTCGATATCCTGGTGAATGGCGCGCTGCTGGCGGAAATCGCGCTGCCGACCGACGTGGCGGACGAATTCTATACCCGCGACTATGCGTTGCCGGCGTCGCTCATGCAGAGCGCAAGCGGCAAGCTGGAGGTCCGCTTCGTCGCGAAAAAGGATTCGGTCGCCGGTGGCTTGTACGGCCTGCGACTGTTGCGCTGATACCAAAATCGCTATCATTAGTGACGAAAAATTGATTGGATCAGCATCACTCCATACCTTAGTATTGAGACACAACAATACCGGAGACAAGTGATGCCCCTCCCAATCCGCAGGACCATCCTGGCCGCGGTCGCCGCCGCCGCATGCGCCGCCGTGATCATCCCAGCCCAAGCCGCCAAGCCCCTGACCATCGGCTTCTCCCAGGTCGGCGCCGAAAGCGAATGGCGCACCGCGAACACAGCCTCGATCAAGGCCGCCGCCAAGCAGGCCGGCGTCAACCTGAAATTCGCCGACGCCCAGCAGCAGCAACAGAACCAGGTCAAGGCGATTCGCTCCTTCATCGCCCAGCGCGTGGACGTGATCGCGTTCTCGCCGGTGGTCGAAACCGGCTGGGAGACCGTGCTGCGCGAAGCGAAGAATGCAAAGATCCCGGTGATCCTGACCGACCGCTCGGTCAAGGTCAGCGATCCCTCGCTGTACGTCAGCTTCATCGGCTCCGACTTCGTCGAGGAAGGCCGCCGCGCCGGGCGCTGGCTGCTGGACTATGCGAAGAAGAACCCGAACAAGGCGCTCAACATCGTCGAGCTGCAGGGCACGGTCGGCTCGGCGCCCGCCACCGACCGCAAGACCGGTTTTGCCGAGGTCATTGCCGGCAATCCGAAGCTGAAGATCATCCGCTCGCAGACCGGCGACTTCACCCGCGCCAAGGGCAAGGAGGTGATGGAAGCCTTCCTGAAGTCCGAAGGCAAGAACATCAACGTGCTGTTTGCGCATAACGACGACATGGCCATCGGCGCGATCCAGGCGATCGAGGAAGCGGGGCTCAAGCCCGGCAAGGACATCGTGATCGTCTCGATCGACGGGGTGCGCGGCGCCTTCGAGGCCATGATGCAGGGGAAGCTCAACGTGACCGTCGAGTGCAATCCGCTGCTCGGGCCGACCCTGGTGCAGACCGCACAGAGCGTGGTCGCCGGCAAGCCGGTCCCCAAGCGCATCACGGTCGACGAGGGCGTGTTCCCGGCCGAAGCCGCGGCCAAGGAATTCCCGAACCGGAAATACTGAGCCGGCCATGGTCGACGCTCAACAGCCGGTGCTCGAACTCACCGGCATCCACAAGCAGTTCCCCGGGGTGAAGGCGCTGAACGAGGCCGGCCTGCGCCTGTTCCCGGGCGAAGTCCACACGCTGATGGGCCAGAACGGCGCCGGTAAATCCACGCTGATCAAGGTCCTCACCGGCGTCTACCGGCCCGACGGCGGCAGCATGGTCCTGAACGGCCGGGCGATCCGCCCGCGCTCCACGCAGGACGCGCAGGACCTGGGTATCAGCACGGTGTACCAGGAAGTGAATCTGTGTCCGAACCTGTCGGTGGCGGAAAACATCTTCATCGGACGTTATCCGCGCCGCTTCGGCATGGTCGACTGGCGCGCGATGCGCCGCCAGGCCGCCGAGCTACTGCGGCGCCTGCAGATCGGCGTCGACGTCGGCAAGCCGCTGGGCGAGTATCCGCTGGCGATCCAGCAGATGGTGGCGATCGCGCGCGCGCTCAACACGGACGCCCGCGTGCTGATCCTCGACGAGCCGACCTCCAGCCTCGACGAGGCCGAAGTCCAGACCCTGTTCGGCGTCCTGCGCCGCCTGCGCGAGGAGGGGATGGCGATCCTGTTCGTCACCCACTTCCTCGACCAGACCTATGCGATCTCGGACCGCATCACCGTGATGCGCAATGGCGAGCGCGAAGGCGAATACTTCTGCGCCGACTTGTCGCGGCTGGCGCTGGTGAACAAGATGATCGGCGCGGCGGAGGATGCCGAAGACGCAGGCGCTCAAGCGGCCGCCGGCCGGCAGGCGCAACGCGGCGATGTCTTCCTGCGCGCCCGCGGCATCGCGCGCAAGGGCGTGCTGGCGCCGGTCGATCTCGAGCTGCACCGCGGCGAGCTGCTGGGCCTTGCCGGCCTGCTGGGCTCCGGCCGCACCGAAACCGCGCGCCTGCTGTTCGGCGCCGACAGGGCCGACGGCGGCAGCATCGCGGTCGAGGGCAGGCAGGTCGGCCTGTCCACGCCGCGCGACGCCATCGCGCAGGGCATCGGCTTCTGTTCGGAAGACCGCAAGCACGAGGGCGCCATTCTGCCGCTGTCGGTGCGTGAAAACCTGATTCTCGCGCTGCAGGCGCGCGTTGGGCTCTGGCGCGCGATTCCCCTCAAGCGCCAGCAGCAGCTGGCCAACGATTACGTGGGCTGGCTGGGCATCAAGACCGCCAGCATCGAGACCCCCATCGGCTCGCTCTCCGGCGGCAACCAGCAGAAGGTGCTGCTGGCGCGCTGGCTGGCCACGGAGCCGAAGCTGATGATTCTCGACGAACCGACGCGCGGCATCGACGTGCGCGCCAAGCAGGAGATCATGGATTACGTCAGCAAGTTGTGCCGCAAGGGCATGTCGATCCTGTTCATCTCGTCCGAGCTGCCGGAAGTGCTGCGCGTGTCCGACCGCATGGTTGTCATGCGCGACCGCAAGGCCTGCGGCGAATACCGGCGCGGGGAGCTCGACGAAACTTCCGTGCTGCGGGCGATCGCGGGCGAGACCGCAGGGGAGGGTGCATGAACGCGCGCGTCGATCCCGGTATCGCCAAGCCGGCGGCAAGCCCCGCCGCCTCGGTTCGCACCGTCCTGCTGCAGCATCCTCTGCTGCGTCCCGCCGCCGCGCTGCTGGTGCTCCTGGTGCTGGACGCGATCCTGGTGCCCGGCTTCTTCCGCATCGAACTCAAGGATGGCCACCTGTACGGCGCCCTGGTCGATATCCTCAACCGCGCTGCCCCGCTGATGCTGGCGGCGCTGGGCATGACCCTGGTGATCGCCACGCGCGGCATCGACATCTCGGTGGGCGCGGTGGTCGCGCTGTCCGGCACCGTCGCCGCGATGCTGATCGGCGGCGCCACGGCCCATGCGCCGATGGGCATGGCGCTGGCGGCGGGCCTCGGCGTGGCGCTGCTGTGCGGGCTGTGGAACGGCGTGCTGGTGGCGGGCATCAAGCTGCAGCCCATCGTCGCCACGCTGATCCTGATGGTGGCGGGGCGCGGCCTGGCCCAGCTGCTGACCGACGGCCAGATCGTCACGGTCTACTACCAGCCTTTCTTCTTCCTGGGCAGCGGCTACCTGTTCGGACTGCCGTTCTCGCTGTTCGTGGTGGCCGCGGTGTTCGCGGTGACCATGCTGCTGATGAAGAAGACCGCGCTGGGCCTATTCATCCAGGCGGTCGGCATCAATCCGGTGGCGGCGCGCCTGGCCGGCCTGCGTACCGCCACGCTGATCGTCTTCGTCTACGTGTTCTGCAGCGCCTGCGCCGGCCTGGCGGGCATGCTGATCACCTCCAACATCAAGAGCGCGGACGCCAACAACGCCGGCCTGCTGCTGGAGCTGGACGCGATCCTGGCCGTCACGCTGGGCGGCACCTCGCTGCTAGGGGGCAAATTCAGCCTGGTGGGCAGCATGATCGGCGCGCTGATCATCCAGACGCTCACCTACACGATCTATTCGATGGGTGTGCCGCCCGAGGTGAACATGGTCGTCAAGGCGGTCGTCGTGTTCGTCGTCTGTATTTCGCAATCGAGGAGGTCCGCATGAGCAGCCTGGCAAGCAGCGCACGGGGACTCTCCGCCGCGCCCTGGTTCACGGCTATGGTGACGGTCGTCCTGCTGGCGGCCATGCTGGGCATCGGCGGGGCCGCCTATCCCGGCTTCCTGTCGCTGCAGGTGATCTTCAACCTGCTGATCGATAACGCTTTCCTGCTGGTGCTGGCGATCGGCATGGGCTTCGTGATCCTGCTGGGCGGGATCGACCTGTCGGTGGGCTCGGTGCTGGCCCTGTCGACCATGGTGGCGGCCTGGCTGCTGCAGACCGCGCACTGGCACCCGGCGCTGGTGATCGGCGCCGTGCTGCTGATGGGCGCCTGTTTCGGCGCCGCGCAGGGCCTGGTGATCCACCTGTTCAAACTGCAGCCCTTCATCGTGACCCTGGCTGGCATGTTCCTGGCGCGCGGGCTGTGCTACCTGATCAGCATCGAGTCGATCACCATCGACCAGCCCTTCTTCGTGGCGCTGTCCCAGACCCAGATTCCGGTCCTCGGCGGCTTCCTGTCGCCGGGCGCCATCGTCGCGCTGGTGGTGCTGCTGCTGGCGGTGTGGCTGGCCCATTTCACCGCCTTCGGCCGGGCCGTGTATGCGGTCGGCGGCAACGAGCAGTCGGCTGCGATGATGGGATTGAACGTCGGCCGTACCAAGGTGGCAGTGTATGCGCTGAGCGGCTTCTGCGCCGCGCTGGGCGGCCTGCTGTTTGCCTTCTACATGTTGTCCGGCTACGGCCTGCACGGGCAGGGCATCGAGCTGGATGCGATTGCCGCGGTGGTGATCGGCGGGACCCTGCTGACCGGCGGCTACGGCTATATCGCCGGGGCGCTGTCGGGCGTGCTGGTGCTGGGCGCGATCCAGACCCTGATCGCCTTCGACGGTACGCTCAGTTCGTGGTGGACCAAAATCGTGATCGGCGCACTGCTGTTCGTCTTCTGCGTCGTGCAGAGGCTGATGGGCGGGCGCGCCAAATAACTAAATCAATCGGAGACTCCATGCTGAAACATGCCCTGCCAGCCATCCTGGTGGCCGCGTCCGCGCTCGCCCAGGCCGCCAATCCCATCACCAGCAAGATCTACACCGCCGACCCGGCGGCCCTGGTCGACAACGGGCGCGTCTACCTGTACGTCGGCCATGACGAAGCAGCGGCCGGCGGCAAGGACTATCTGATGAACGAGTGGCGCGTGTTCTCCAGCTGCGACATGCAGAACTGGACCGAGCATCCGAATCCGGTGCCCTACACCGTGTTCAAATGGGCCGGACGCGACGCCTGGGCCAGCGATATCGCCAGGCGCAACGGCAAGTACTACCTCTACACCACGGTCGACCACAAGACCATCCCCGGCAAGGCGATCGGCGTGGCGGTGTCGAACAGCCCGGCCGGACCCTTCGTCGACGCGCGCGGCTCGGCCCTGGTCACCAACGACATGACCCACGAGACCCCGATCGCCTGGGACGACATCGATCCCGCCGTCTTCATCGACGACGACGGCCAGGCGTATCTCTATTGGGGCAACACCGTGATGAAGTACGCGAAGCTCAAGCCCAACATGATCGAGCTGGATGGGGCTATCCACACGGTGGGCCTGGAAGCCTTCACGGAGGCGTCCTACCTGCACAAGCATGCCGGCAAATACTACCTCTCGTATTCGCGCAAATTCCCGGAAGAGACGGTGTACATGACCGGCCCGAGCGCAACCGGTCCGTGGTCCTTCGGCGGCGTGATCATGGAGCAGAATTCGAACGTCAAGACGATCCACCAGGCGATCGTCGACTTCAACGGCAAGTCCTATATCTTCTACCACAACGGCAAATTGCCGGGCGGAGGCGAGTTCCGCCGCTCGGTGGCGGTCGAGGAGCTGCACTATGGCCCGGACGGCAAGATCCTGCCGGTGGCGCAGACCGCGCAGGGTCCGGCCGCCAATCCCTCGCCGGCATGCAAGTGATGCCTGCCAGAATGATATGATGTATTGATGGATACGCCCAACCCGAACTGGTTCCTCAAGGCGCGCCTCAAGACGCGCCAGCTCCTGCTGCTGATCGCACTCGACGATTACCGCAACATCCACCGCGCGGCCGACGAACTGCACATGACCCAGCCCGCCGCGTCCAAGCAGATCAAGGACCTGGAGGAGATGCTGGACGTGAAGCTGTTCGAGCGCCTGCCGCGCGGGATGGAACCGACCATCTACGGCGAGACCATGATCCGCCACGCGCGCATGGCCCTCACCAGCCTGGCGCTGGCGCACGACGACATCGTCACCCTGAAGGCCGGCCTGACCGGCCAGGCCGAAGTGGGGGTGATCATGACCCCGGCGATGGCCCTGCTGCCGCGCGCCATCGCGCGCGTGAAGGAAGAGGCGCCGCTGCTGCGGATCGGCGTGCAGCTCGAGGCCAGCAACGTCCTGCTCGACAAGCTCCAGCACGGCACGCTGGACTTCATGATCGGCCGCATCTTCGACACCATCGACACGACCGGCCTGATCTACGAAGAGCTGACCGAGGAGCCGGCCTGCGCGGTCGTGCGTCCCGGCCATCCGCTGCTGCAGGAAAACCGCGAGCTGGCGCTGAAGGACATCGCGCCGCTGCCCTGGATCCTGCCGCCGCACGGCAGCATCCTGCGCTACCGCTTCGACATGATGTTCCGCCGCGCGGGGCTGGAACCGCCGGCGAATGTGGTCGACACCACGGCCATGCTGATGATCACGGCGCTGCTGCAGCAGACCGATTCGCTGCACGTGATGCCGCTCGAGGTGGCGCAGTACTACGCTTCGCTGAACGTGATGCGCATCCTGCCCATCGAGCTGCCCTGCAAGATGGACGCCTTCGGCATCATCCGCCAGCGCGATCACTTGCTGTCGCCAGGCGCCGATCTGCTGCTGCGCGCGGTGCGGGCTGCGGCTGCCGAAATCTATTGAAGTCCCGCAGCATCGCAAGCTCAGGCCGCGAAGCCGCCGTCGATCAACAAGTCCGCGCCGGTCACGAAAGCCGCTTCCGCACTGGCCAGATAAGCCACCATCCCCGCGATTTCCTCGGCCTTGCCATGCCGCGGCAGCGCCATCAAGCCATGCAGGGACGCAGCGAAATCTCCCTGCGCCGGATTCATGTCGGTGTCCACCGGGCCCGGGCTGACGTTGTTGACGGTGATGCCGCGCCCGCCCAGGTCGCGCGCCAGGCCCTTCACCAGGCCGGTCAGGGCCGACTTGCTCATCGCGTAGACGGCGCCGCCGGCAAACGGCATGCGTTGGGCATTGGTGCTGCCGATGTTGATGATGCGGCCGCCGTCGCGCATGTGCGCCGCCGCAGCCTTTGCGGCGACGAACACGCCGCGCACGTTCACGGCCATGGTCTTGTCGAAGTCATCCAGCGAGAACTGGTCGACGGGACCCATCAGCAGTACGCCGGCGCTGTTCACCAGGATGTCGAGGCGGCCGAAACGCTCGGCCACGCTGTCGATGGCGCGGGTCAGCGCCGGCGCGTCCGAGGCGTCGGCCTTCAGGGCGATGGCCTTGCCGCCGCGCGCTTCGATCTCGGCGACCAGCGCTTCGGCGGCGATGGCCGAGGCGCCGTAGCCGATGGCGACCGTCGCGCCTTCGCTGGCCAGGCGGCGGGCAGTGGCGGCGCCGATGCCGCGTGAACCGCCGTTGATGAAGGCGACTTTGCCGGTGAGTGATGAGGTGTTCATGGTGTGTTTCCTTTCGTGGTGAAGAATCGGTAGCTGAAGTATCTGCCCCGCCGGATTGTCGCGGTAGTCATCAATCAGAAACAACAGCTATAACCACTGGTTTAGAATACGGGTATGCAGAATGAACTCAGCACCCACCTCGATGCCTTTGTCGCCTCGGCCGACGAGGGCAGCTTCTCGGCCGCCGCCCGGCGCCTGGGGATCACGCCGCCTGCCGTCAGCAAGAGCGTCGCGCGCCTGGAGGCCGGCCTCGGCGTGCGGCTGTTCCAGCGCAGTACGCGCAGCCTGAGCCTGACGGAAGAGGGCGAGCGCCTGTACCGGCAGGTGCGCGCACCCTGGATCGAGATCGGCGGCGCGCTGGCGGAACTGCAGCAGGGCGCGGGCAAACCGGCGGGCACGCTGAAGGTGGCCATGGCGCCGGCCGTGGGCCGCACCTATTTCGTGCCGATGCTGGAAACCTTCATGGAGCGCTATCCGGACATCGTGCCGGACCTGCATTTCGATAATCGCCAGGTCGACCTGATCGGCGAAGGCTACGACGTCGCCATCGGCGGCGGCATCGAGCTGACCGAAGGGCTGGTAGCGCGCGAGCTGGCGCAGGTGAGAATCGTGCTGGCCGCGGCGCCCCCCTATCTGGCGAAGCATGGCGCGCCGGCCGATCCGGCGGACCTGTCGCGCCATCGAGGCTTGCTGCGGCGTTCGCTGGCGGACGGCCGGCTGGTGCCGTGGATACTCAAGAACGGGGAGGGCGGCGAGGTCGTCGCGAACGTGAAGCCGGTGGCCGTGATGGACGATCCCGAGGCGCTGGGCCGGGCGGCGGCCTGTGGACTGGGCATCGCCATGCTGCCGCTGCCGCATGCGTTGCCCCTGCTGCAGAGCGGGGAGATCGTCCGCGTGCTGCCGGCCTGGTATGCCGAAACTCGCGCTCTATCGATCTATTATTCGAGCCGCAAGCTCTTGCCCGCCAAGCTGAGGGTCTTCGTCGACCATGTCGTCGCCGAAGCCAGGGCGCGGGCTTACGGGGACATCTTCCGTGCGACGATGGAAGCAGCGAACCCGTAAGATCGAGCCAGCCCGATCCCGGATCGTCAACAAGCAGCGCAGCAAGTGCGGCGAAACCAAGCATAAGCATGTGGCGCCGCGCCGGTTCACGTCGAGGCGCAAGCATCGCACCAGCCGTACCCGCACCCGGCGCAAGTAATCCCGGCTAGATGCTCGCCGGCGCCACCGAAGCGCCGGCAATCCCATGCCGCGCCAAGGCCGCAGCCACGAAACCGCTCGCCTTCATCGCTTCGACAAGGCGCGTCAGGAAAGCCGCCGCCTCCTCGCCGCGGCTCTTCGGCGTCCCCATCGCCTGCTGGATCACCATGAAGCGCCCATCGAGCAGGCGCAGGCCGCCGATGCGCAGCGCATCGGCTTCCAGCTGCTGTTTCACGCCGGCTGCCACCTCGGCCCCGTGTTCGATGAAGGTATCGACCACCGTCGGCGAAGTCGGCGAGCGGACGATCCGCGCCTGCTGCAGCGTGCGCGTCAGGTAAAGATCGTAGGCGCTGCCCTTGCCGACCACCACGCGGTTGGCGGCGCGGTCGACTTCCTCGTTGGCGCCGATGGGCGAGTCTTCCTTCACCAGGTAGCAGCCCTCGATCAGCACATAGGCCGCGGTAAAAGCAATGCTGGCGCCGCGCAGCGGGTCGATCGCGAAGAAACCGATGTCGGCCCCCTCCGAGGCCACCAGGTCCACCGACTTGCCGGCCGCATCGACCACCATCAGTTCCAGCTCGGCGCCCAGCACCCGCGCGAACTCGCGCGCCAGGTCGACGGACACGCCGCGCGCGCCGCCGGCCTCGTCGCTCGATGCGAGGATGGGGTTGCCGAGGTTGATGGCGGCGCGCAGCTTGCCGGTCGGGGTGAAGGCGGCGAGGATGGCGGCGGTGGGTGTCATGGTCCTTATCATATAGAGAATTCCAGCGATCGTGATCGCCTTCCTGCGAGACAATCATCGTAGAATGGGCATGGTTGTTCCAATTCCCGAGACGATGGATAAATTCCAGGAAATGAAAGTCTTCGCCGCCGTGATCGATGCCGGCAGCTTTACCGGCGCCGCCCGGGCGCTGGACATGTCGAAGGCGGCGGTGTCGCGCTACGTGGCCGAGCTGGAGGAGCGGCTGGGGCTGCGCCTGCTGCACCGTACCACGCGCAAGCTCTCGCCGACGACCGAAGGCGAGATCTTCCATGCCCGCTGCCGCGAGCTGCTCGACAACCTCGACCAGGCCGAGGCCGAGATCACATCGCGAAGCGGCGAGGCCAGCGGCATGCTGAAGGCCAACGTCCCGGTCACCTTCGGCCTGATGCACCTGGCGCCGCTGTGGCCGGCGCTGCTGGCGCGCCACCCCGGCCTGGCGTTGGACGTCACCCTGTCAGACCGCGTGGCCGACCTGGTCGAGGAGGGCTACGACCTGGCGGTGCGCATCGGGCAGCTGCCGGCCTCTTCCCTCATCAGCCGCAAGCTGGCCTCGACCCGGCTGGTGCCGTGCGCGTCGCCGGCCTACCTGCAGGCGCGCGGCGAGCCGGCGCACCCGCGCGAGCTGGCGGCCCACGATGTCATCTCCTACAGCCTGTTCGCCAGCGGCGAGAACTGGACCTTCACCGGCCCGGAAGGCGAGGTGACGGTGAAGGTCGCGCCGCGCATGCGCACCAACAGCGGCGACACCTGCCGCGCCGCGGCCCTGCAGCACCAGGGCATCATCCTCCAGCCCAGCTTCATGGTCGGCGCCGACCTGGTGCAGGGCACGCTCAAGGAGATCCTGCCCGGCTACCGCTCGATCGAGCTGGGCATCCATGCCGTCTACCCGTCGCGGAAATTCCTGTCGCCGAAGGTGCGCGTGCTGATCGATTTCCTGGTCGAGGTATTCGCGGTGCCGTCCTGGGGCAACTAGGGAAGATTGTTCCACTATACGAGACAGTCTGGCCCATCCAGCCGTGTTTATTCCGAACTTCGGAAAGCCTAAGATGGCAGCATGTTGATGCGGCCTTCGCCGCTCCGAATGAACGAGGTACCGACATGGCCACGCTTCCCACTCTCTTTGTTTCGCATGGCTCGCCCATGCTGGCGCTGCAGGACAGTCCCGCGCGCCGCTTCCTGCAGGCGCTCGGCAAGACCCTGCCGCGTCCGAAGGCGATCGTCGTCGTCTCCGCGCATTGGGAAACCAGCGGCGGCCCGGCGGTGAGCCTGGCGCCGCAGCCCGCCACCATCCACGACTTCGGCGGCTTTCCGCGCGCCCTGTTCGAGATGCGCTATCCGGCGCCGGGCGCGCCTGACGCCGCCGAACGCGCCGCCGCGCTGCTGGAAGCGGCCGGTGTCCCCGTCGGCCGCAGCGCGGACCGTGGCCTCGACCACGGCGCCTGGGTGCCGCTGCGCCTGATGTATCCGGATGCGGACATTCCGGTGGCCCAGCTGTCGGTGGTGCGCGGCGCCGGCCCGGCCGTGCACGAGCGGATCGGGCAAGCGCTGGTGGCCCTGCGCGAAGAAGGCGTGCTGGTGCTGGCTTCGGGCTCGCTGACGCACAACCTGTATGAGTTCCGCGGGCAGAGTGTGGATGCCCCGGTGCCGGACTGGGTCAGCGGCTTCGAGGCGTGGATGAAGGCGCGCCTGGAAAGCAGCGACCGCGCCGCGCTGCTGGACTACCGCGAGGCCGCGCCTTTCGCGGTCCGCAACCATCCGACCGACGAGCACCTGCTGCCGCTGTTCGTGGCGATGGGCGCGGCCGGTCCAGACGCCAGGATCACGCAGCTGCACGCGAGTTTCGAACATGGCATCCTGGCCATGGACGCCTACGCATTTGACTAAAAAGCAGCAGCCGCGTGCCGTCCTCGAGAATCTGGGTGTACCGTTCAGCTACCGCGAGAACGTCGACGGCCACGCACCCATCCGGACAATCAACCCGAACAAGCACAAGGAGTTCTCATGCAAACGACCGACGCAACCCAGGCGATCCTGCAACCGGCGGAGGATTACGGCAAGCTGCTGCTGCGCGCCGTCCTCGCCATCATGCTGCTGTTCCACGGCTACTCGAAACTCACGGGCGGCATCGGCTTCATCACCGGCGTCGTCGAAAAAGCCGGCCTGCCGGGCGTTTTCGCCTACGGCGTCTACATCGGCGAAGTCGTCGCGCCGCTCCTGATCCTGGTCGGCCTGTTCACGCGGCCGGCGGCCCTGGTGGTGGCGATCAACATGGTCGTGGCCCTGCTGCTGGTGCACACCAGGCAGTTCTTCACCCTGAACGAGCAGGGCGGCTGGGCGCTCGAGCTGCAGGGCATGTATCTGGCGGGCGCCATCGCGGTGGCTTTGCTGGGTGCGGGCTGCTACAGCATGGGCGGCAGGGACGGCCGCTTCAACTAGCCGCAGGCCGCGCACAGCCAGCGGGCCAGTGAGCCCGGAGCCTCGTCGCGCCGCAGCCTGCCCTGGTCATCGAGCGTCAGCATGGCCGGCAAGGCCTGCGCCGGAGAGGCGGCGCTGTCCGCGCGCCGCGCCGGCAGATGCAGCACCGTCCGTCCGGGCGCCGCCAGGTAACGCATAACCACGTCGAAGGTGCCGCCGGGCTGCCGCCCGGCGCTGGTGTCGCCGTCCCACACGGCCACCAACAGGCCGGCCCTGGCGGCGAGGTAGTCGCCCAGCCGCACATAGGGCGCGGCGCCGTCAAGCGGGCCGCCATCCGCGGGCACCTCGAACACCGCCTGCGCGCGGCCGCGCAGTGGCAGGTAGCTGTCGCGGAAGCTTGTGGCCCCCGGCTGTTCCTGGCTCGCGATGTAGGCCGCTTCCGGCATCGGCAGCGGCGCCAGCAGGCGTACGCGCCCGGCGCCGAGCCGCGCCTGCAAGGCCAGCACCTGCTCCGCGAACAGCTGGTCGGCGCCGGCCGCCAGCGGCGACAGGCAATCCAGCGGCGCCGCCTGCGCAAGCGCTTCGAGCGCGCTTGCGAGCTGCGCGCGCAGCCGCGCGAAATCGTCCGCATGCAGCGCGCGGTGGCCGCTGACCGCGATCACGAGCGGCGATGGTGTCAGGGTAGCCATGCTCAGCCCAGGTGGTACATGCCTTTTTCGCCGAACAGGCGGTGCCACTCATGGACTTCGGACATCAGCAGTTCCATCAGCTTGGCCAGGTGTTCCTGGACCTCGGCGATGCCGGCGTCGCGCCCGAGCGGCGTGTTCAGCCAGGCGTCCAGGCGGTGCGCCATCGAGCCGTAGGACGTGCTCAGGCGCTCCGATTCCTCCTGCGCGGTGAAGCCCTGCAGCGAGGCGGCAAAGGCCGGCACGCCGGTCGAGATCATGGTCAGCGCCGGCGCATGCCACACCAGGTGGCCCATCACCGCCGCGATGGTGGCCGCGAAGCCGGTCAGCGATATCCCGTGGACGCGGTGCACGATCGCCTGTTCCTCCTGCGTGCGGCGGCAGTGGTAGCGCAACTGCTGGCGCGCGAGCTGGCGCGCATACTCGAGCGCGGTCAGGGTGTAGGTCCACTCGTCGTCGCGGCAGACACGGTCGAGCTGCGCCAGCAAGTCGGCGCGCACCTGGCGCCGTTCGCGCTCGTCCGCGGCCGCGCGCGCATCCACGCTGGCGTGATGGTGGCCGGACAGGGCCGCCAGGTGCGGCGGCAGGACCGTATCCTCGGCATCGAGCTCCTTGTGCGCGCCGCCGTGCAGCCAGAGCGGCGCGCTGTCCCGGTCCAGCGCCACCAGTACCGGCAGGCAGCGCAGGAATTCCGCATGAAAGCGCAGCCCCAGCCAGTGCTCGTGCCAGTTGACGCGGTGGGCGTTGCGGAAGGTGAGGAAAAGCACCACCAGCGTGCCCAGCTCCGCCACCGATACCACCAGGCGCAGGGTCTCCGAAGTGGAAGCAACACCCCATGCCGCCAGCAGCACCGCCAGCGCCGCGCAGGCGTACAGCACCGTGTAGGCGTCGCGCGCACAGCCGCCGATGCGCTGCGCCAGCGTGTCGGACTCGATCAGGGCGCCGGTCAGGCGCTGCAGCAGGGAAGAGCCGATCAGGCGTCCGAGCAGGGCCTGGCTGCTGTCCTGGGACGGCGCGTCAGGAAGATCGTGCGCCTGCCAGCCAGTCAGCAGGAGGCGCTTGCGGAGGAAATTGCGGATGCGGCCGGCGCTGCGGCAGCGGATGGCGGAGTCGGACATGGATGGACTGCGGTTGACGTTCTTAGTTGGGCTGGGCGCTGAAGCGGCTCAGGAAGTGCTTGCGCTCGGCGGCATCGTCGATCTCCAGCGCCACCGCGGCGATCACGTCCTGGCGGCTGCGGCCGGGCAGGGCCGCGCGCTTGACCAGCTGGCGCGCGATCGGGCCGAGGATGCGGGCCAGTTCGAGGGCGACGGGTTCCTGCTCGGCCGGCTGCAGCGAAGGCGCGGCGATCTGGATGGGGGCGGCAGCGGCCGGCACCACGATGGGCGCGGACGGCGCCGGCGCCACGTGCTCAGGCGGATGCGCGCCCAGCACGGCGGTCACTGAATGCTGGAGCTCCGCCAGGCTGGCGTCGAGGTCGCGGCCGAAGGCGTCCAGCCAGTGCTGGGTGCTGATGAAATACTCGAGACTCTTGGAGGGCGCCACCGCTTCGATACGGAAGGGCAGGATGGTCAGGCCCTTGTTCACCGCGCGCTCGACTTCGCGCCGCACCTGCGGCGAATTGTTGGAGCTGGACGAGAAGATCAGCAGCAGGATGCGGCACTGGTCCATGCCGTTGATGATCGCTTCCGCCCAGTCCTCGCTGGGCCGGATGTCGCGCGGCGCCACCCAGCAACGCACGCCGGCGCGTTCCAGGCAGTGGCAGATGGCGTCGGCGTGGCTCTTGTCGACATGGGAGTGGCTGAGGAAGACGTCGTAGGCCATGATTCAATCCAGCAGAAGTTCAATCCAGAAGGGCGAGGGCTTTTTCCATGCTGCGGCGCATGCGCGTGAAGGCGGTACTCAGCACCGCCAGCTCGTCGCTGCCGCCCTTCGGGAAGGGTTCGACCTCAAGGCGGCCTTCGCTCACCGCGTCCGCGATGCGGGCGATGCGCCGCATGGGCCGCAGCACCAGCCAGTACATCACCGCGTTCACGAACAGCAGCAGGGCGGCGAAGGACAGCGCGAAGCCGGTCATGATCATGTTCACCGTGCGGTCGGCCTTGCGCATCGCCACGTCCAGCGGCACCGAGACGATCTGGCTGCCGATCACCTCGCCCAGCTTCCAGCCGAAGCCATTGTTCGAACCGTACAGGGCCAGCATGCTGGCCGGCGCCGCGGCCGGGGTGCTGTGGCAGCTCAGGCACTGCGCGTCGTTGATGCGGATCGGGCGCGCCAGGTAGAGCGAAGGCCCGGACTCGCTGTTGCGCTGGCCGATGAATTCCCTGGTCTCGGGATGGTCGCGCAGGCGCTGCACCACGTCCGCTTCCCAGTCCACCACGCGGTCGCGCGGATTGGTCGGGTTCAGGGTCGCTTCCTTGTACGAGTAGTCGGGATTCGACTTGTGCAGGGCCGCGAAGCTCTGGGTGGCCGCGTAGGAGGGCACGGTCTGCGGCAGGAAGGTCTTCAGCAGCTGCGGCGTGAGCAGGGGCTTGATCTCGCCGGTGGTGTAGCTGCGCGCCGCCATCGCCGATTCCATCATCAGCCGCGCGCTGCCGATCACTTCTTCTTCCGCGTTCTTTTGCAGGACCTGGCGGGTGAAGAAGCCGGTGGCGACAAAGCCGACGCCGAAGACGGCGACCAGGCCCAGATTGATTTTGACGAGGAGCTTCATGCGCGACCGAGGATATTCCAGATGAATCGCGGAATGATAACAAAACTAAAAGTCTTTGTAATAAGTTATTTTTTGTCGGCCGGCGGCCGCGCCCCGCCCAGCAAGTCGATCGGCAGCGGAAACACGATGGTCGAGGATTTATCGCCGGCAATCGCGCCCAGGGTCTGCATATAGCGCAGCTGCATCGCCCCGGCCTGCTGCGACAGCACGAAGGCCGCCTGCTGCAGCTTTTCCGACGCCTGCAGCTCGCCCTCGGCGTGGATCACCTTGGCCCGCCGTTCGCGCTCCGCCTCGGCCTGGCGGGCGATGGCGCGCACCATCGATTCGTCGAGGTCGATATGCTTGATCTCGACGTTCGAGACCTTGATGCCCCAGGCGTCGGTCTGGGCGTCCAGCACCTGCTGGATGTCGAGGTTGAGGCGCTCGCGCTCGGCCAGCATCTCGTCCAGTTCATGCTTGCCCAGCACCGAGCGCAGCGTGGTCTGGGCCAGCTGGCTGGTCGCTTCCATGAAGTTGGCCACCTGGATGATCGCCTTTTCCGGGTCGACCACACGGAAGTAGATCACCGCATTCATCTTGACCGAGACGTTGTCGCGCGAGAACACGTCCTGGGTCGGCACGTCCAGCACCACGGGGCGCAGGTCGACCCGCACCATCTGCTGGAGCAGGGGCACGAGGATGATCAGGCCGGGCCCCTTCACGCCCCAGAAGCGGCCGAGCTGGAACACCACGCCGCGCTCGTATTCGCGCAGCACCTTGATGCTCGATGCGAGCAGGGGGAACAGCAGGACGATGAGGGCGCCGAAGCCGATCCCGACGTTGAACATGGCTAATCCTCCTTGGGGGTATCGATAGGGACGACGTCCAGCGTCAGGCCCTTGCGGCCGACGATCTTCACCGCCTGCGATGGACTGAGGGGCTGGCCGCTGGCGGCCTGCCAGAGTTCGCCGTCGACGCGGATCCAGCCTTCGCGATCGCCGGTCCGGGCCACGCTTTCGACCCTGGCGGTGGCGCCGATCAGCGCGGCCGCGCCGCTGACCACCGGACGCCTGCGCGCCGTGAGCGCGAGGCGCGCGGTGCCGAACAGCAGCAGGGCGCTGGCCACGCCCAGGGTGCCGATCAGGGCCGGCGGAATGCCGTAGCCCGGCACCTCTGTATCGATCAGCATCAGCGCGCCGGCCACGAAGGCGATGATGCCGCCCAGGCCGAGGATGCCGAAGCTGGGCAGGAAGGCTTCCGCCATCATCAGCATCAGGCCCAGCAGCACCAATCCAAGGCCGGCGTAGTTCACCGGCAGCAGCTGCAGGGCGTAAAGCGCCAGCAGCAGGCAGATGGCGCCGATCACGCCTGGCGCCACGAAGCCCGGGTTCATGAACTCGAACACCAGGCCGTAGAGTCCGATCATCATCAGGATCAGCGCGACGCTGGGATGTGTGATCGCCGCCAGCAGCCGCGTGCGCCAGTCGGGCGCGTATTCGTCCGGCGCCATCCCTTTCGTATGCAGCTGCCTCGCCTGGCCCAGCGCGGTGAGGGGCCGGCCGTCGAGCTGGGCCAGCAGGCTGGGGATGTCCGGTGCGACGATGTCGATCACCTTCTGCTTCAGCGCTTCCTCGGCGGTCAGGCTGACGGCTTCGCGCACGGCGCGCTCCGCCCAGTCGGCGTTCCGGCCGCGCATCTGGGCCAGGCCGCGCAGGTAGGCGGCGGCGTCGTTGACCTGCTTGCGCGCCATGGGCGAGGGGTCGGCGCCGGACTGCTTGCCGATGCCGACTTCCACCGGCGTGGCGGCGCCGACGTTGGTGCCGGACGCCATCGCCGCGATGTGGCTGGCGTAGAGGATGTAAGTGCCGGCGCTGGCGGCGCGGGCGCCGCCCGGCGCGACCCAGGTCACCACCGGCACCGGCGAGGTGAGGATGGCCTTGATCACTTCGCGCATGGCCGTGTCGAGGCCGCCCGGCGTGTCCATCTTGAGGATCACCAGCTGCTGTCCGAGTCTGGCCGAGCGGGCGATGCCGTGCACGACGTAGTCGGCATTGGCCGGGCCGATGACGCCGTCGACGCGCAGCAGGCCGACGCCCGGAGCGCCCGCGGCGCCCCGGCCGGCGGGCGGCGGGAACAGGGCCAGCAGGCACAGCGCCGCTGCGAGAGCGAGGAACCGCATCCGCCGTATCATGGTCGCCTCCGACTATGCGTCATCAGCTTTGACCGGCGGACCGGCCGGCAGTTTCCGGCCCGGCGGCAGTGGGAAGCGCCGCGCGCGCCGGTGCCTACATCTGCCTGAACAAATGCGCAAACAGCGGACTGACCTTCAGCCGGTCCGAACGCCCGCGCAGCGCCAGGCTCAGCTTGCCGGTCTCGTCGCGGCTGGCGCTGGCCACCTGCCGCATGTTGACGATGCTGCTGCGGCTGACCTGGCAGAACTGGAGCGGGTCCAGCTGGGCCATCAGCTCTTTCAGCGGCAGGCGGATCAGGGCGTCGCTGTCGGCGGTGGCGACGGTCACGTACTTGTCGAGCGCCTGGAAGTAGACCACGTCCTGCACCGGGATCATGCGCACCACGTTGCCGACCGCGGCGCGGATCGTGCTCAGGCGCTCCGGCGCGGATGCCTGCGGCAGCAGGGCCCGCATCTGCTCGACCAGTCGGGCCAGCCCGCCGCCGTCCTGCCGCGCATCGAGGCGCAGCCGCAGGCGCTCCACGGTGCGGCGCAGGCGTTCGTCGCCGACCGGCTTCAGCACGTAGTCGGCGGCGGCCTGTTCGAAGGCCTTCAGCGCGTAGTCGTCGTAGGCGGTCACGAACACCACTTCCGGGAAGGGCTGCGCTCCGTCCCAGCGCTCGGCCAGCTCCTCGGCCGCTTCCAGTCCGCTCTGGCCGGGCATCTTGATGTCGAGGAAGAGGACCTCGGGGCGCAGCGCCAGCGCCTGCTCGACCGCGGCCAGTCCGTTCGGCGCGGTGGCGGCGATCTCGAGCCCGGGCCACAGGCGCTGCAGCGACTGGGCGAGGATGGCGGCCAGGATCGGTTCGTCCTCGGCGATGAGGGCGCGGATGGGGCGGGAAGCGTTCATGCGAACTCCAGGGGAAGAGTGAGCCGGGCCAGGGTGCCTTGCGGCGGCGAGGGCTGCAGTTCGACGCCGGCGCGCTCGCCGTACAGCACCTGCAGGCGTTCGCGGGTGGTGGACAGGCCGACGCCGCCGCCCGCGCGCGCGCCGTCGCCATCCAGGCCGAGCCCGGTGTCGCAGACCACGATTTCCAGGCTGTCGCCGCGCTGCGCGGCTTCGATCCTGACCATGCCGCCGTCGATTTTCGGCTCGAGCCCGTGCACGATGGCGTTTTCGACCAGCGGCTGCAGCAGCATGGTCGGCAGGCGTGCGCCGCGCAAGGCCTCCGGCAGGCTGCACCGATACGACAGGCGCGCGCCCATGCGCACCGCCATCAGGCCGAGATAGGCCTCCAGCGCGGCGAATTCGTGGTCCAGGGTGGTGGTTTCCATGCGCGAGACGCTCAGGGTGGCGCGCAGGTATTGAATCAACTGGTCCAGCATGCGGCTGGCCTGCTGCGGGTCGATGGCGATCAGGCCCTGCAGGTTGGCGAGGGTATTGAAAAGCATGTGCGGCTCGATCTGGGCCTGCAGCAGGCGCAGCTGGGCCTGCAGGGCCTGGCGCTCGACGGCTTCGGCGTGCAGCAGGGCTTCGCCGCGCTCCAGCTTGATGCGCTCGAGCCGCTCGCGGCTGACGATCACCAGCGAGAACGCGGCGATGCACAGCATCGAGAACAGGATCATGCTGACCTGGCGCGGGTTCGGGTAGCTGGCCAGGCTGGGAGCTTCGACGCCCAGCAGCAGCGAGCCGAGCACGATGCCGCAGTAGTGCGCCACCGGCGCCGCCAGCACGATCAAGGCGACGAAGGGCGGCCATATATGCTTGCGGCGCGAGGGATCGTCCCAGAACGCCAGCCGGGCGCCGTCGACGATGAACGCGGCGATGCTGCCGATGCAGGTCGAATAGACCATCTGGCTGGCCAGGATCTGCGGATTTCCTTCGACCAGCGTGATCAGGACCCCGGTCAGCGCGCTGTAGAAGGCGGCCAGGCGCAGGTCCCGCAGGAAGCGGTGCAGGCGCTGCGGCAGGGCCGGGCGCGGCGGCAGGGTATCGATGAGGCTTGTCATTCGGGCATTGTGCCCAGCCGCGGGGCCGGCGGCAAGACGCGATGCGACGAAGCCGGGCTGGAAGGGCGCGAAACCGGCCATCGAGGGCGCGAACCGGAACCGGGGCCGGCCGCGCATGCGGGATAATGCGGCCATCGACGCTTTGCGCAGGAGACCCACCAGCATGGAATTCCAGTTCCTCGGCACCTCGTCCGGCACCCCGAGCAAGTCCCGCAACGTGACGGCGCTGGCGCTGCGCTCGCTGGGCGCCTCGCGCGCGGCGCGCCACTGGTCGCTGGTCGACTGCGGCGAGGGCACCCAGCACCGCATCCTGCGCACGCCGTGGTCGCTGAACGACCTGGCCGCCATCTTCATCACCCACATGCACGGCGACCACTGCTACGGCTTGCCTGGCCTGCTGGCCAGCGCCGGCATGATGAACCGTACGGCGCCCCTGGCCCTGGTCGGGCCGGCGCCGTTGCGGCCTTTCGTCGAAGGGGTGATGGCGACCACCGAGCTGGGCCTGCCGTTCCCGATTGCCTTCGTCGACGTGACGGCGCTCGAGGGAGTGGAGGTGTTGCCGGACCTGGTCGTGCGGGCGACCGCGCTGTCGCACCGCATGCCTTGCTGGGCCTACAGCTTCACGGAGCGGCAGGTGGAACGCAAGCTCGATACGGCCAGGCTGGATGCGGCCGGCGTGGCGCGCGGCGAAGCCTGGGGCGCGCTGCAGCATGGCCGCGAAGTCGTGCTGGCCGACGGCCGCGTGCTGCGGCCCGAGGACTGGCTGCTCCCGGGACGCAAGCCCAGAAAAGTGATCGTCGGCGGTGACAACGACACGCCCGGCCTGCTGGCCGAGGAGGCGCGCGACGCCGGGGTGCTGATCCACGAGGCGACCTACACGGAGGCGGTGCTGCGGAAAGTGGGCCCGGGGCCGCGGCACAGCTCCGCGCGCATGACGGCATCCGCCGCGGCGGCGGCCGGGGTGCCGAATCTGGTGCTGACGCATTTCAGCCCGCGTTACCAGGACGGGGAGGGTGCGCCGTCGATCCGGGAGGTCGAGGACGAGGCGCGCGAGGTGTATCGGGGGCAGCTGTTTTTGGCGCGGGATTTTGATCGTTTCGAGCTGGATCGGGAGGGGCAGCTCCACCGTCGTCCCCGCGAAGGCGGGAACCCAAGTTAGACGTGGCTTAGATTTGCGGTCTGCCGGTCAAAGGGCAAATGTTCATACCATATCGCATTGCAGCTATCGGAAGGGGCTTGATACGAATACAGGCGTCGAGGTAGTCCTGGTAGCCCCTCCTACCCATTAAGGCGTAAGCATCCATCCCGTAGTGCAAAGCGACACCGCAAAGGAGCCGAATCTGATCGCGTTCTTCTAGAAAAGAGTTGATGTTGTACAGAACCCATTCCGTGGAATGAGTCAGGAACCGTTGTCCAGCTTGATCGATAAAGTAGATCCATGGAGCACCATCATTTCCGAGCCCTAGGTCTCCACCCGTGTAGCGAAGCGGAAGTTGAGGAAATTGATTTGATCGGAATGGTTCGCCAGTGGGGGCATCATAAAGTTCCATGCTTGTGCTCCAAACGAAAATTGATCAAGAATCGCCTGCAAGCTATGACACTGAGATGCCTTCATGGTTCTAGACTTTAGAGTGGCTATGCCAGATCCTCGTGATGATTCGCCACCCCTTGCTTCCAATAGCTTGATACCCGCATATGCTGCTTGGGCACCCCCTTCTCAGTCAGCACTTGCCGCACCTGCGCCATCAAGCCCGCCTCGCCGCCGCCCCAGGCGAATCCGGTGTCGGCCGCAGGCAAGGACAAAGCCCGCAGCGCGGCCAGTAACTCCTCATTGGACGACATCCACCGCACCTCCGCCTGCGCTGCACCCGCAAACTCCCGCCGGTCCGCCGCATCCGCCAGCAGCAGCACGTAAGCCCGGCTCCCGGCCGGCAACTCTTCCAGCCTGCGCGAGATCGCCGGCAGGGCTGTGTCGTCGCCCACCAGCAGATGCCAGCCCAGCGCCAAAGGCACGATCATCGAGCCGCGCGGGCCGCCAACCAGCAGGCGGTCGCCGGCCTTGGCCGTGCGCGCCCAGTCGGACGCCGCGCCCGTGCCGTGAAGCGCAAACTCGATCACCAGTTCGCGCGCTTCCCGGCTGAAGCGCCGTGGGGTATAGTCGCGCCGCAACTGTCCTTCGCCGGCCTCGCCGAACATCAGCTTGACGTGGTCGTCGAAGCCGAGGGATGTGAAGTCGGCCAGCGCCTCGCCCTTGAAGGTGACGGCGGCGAAGCCGGGGGAGAGGCGGTCGACGGCCGCCACTTCCAGGTCGCGCAGCTTGAGTTCGTGGCGGACGCGCCGGACCAGCGGCGCGCTGCCGGCGGCGGTTTGTACTTCCTGCGTCATGATTGCTCCAAACTAGTTGATAATGTCATCCATTATGCCGAAACAAGTTGATCAAGTCAACCAAAAGCCCGTCGACGACGTGCTCGAGACCATGCATGCCATCATGCATCTCTACCGTTCGGCCCAGCATCGCAGCCTGCGCGACGGCCCCAACGACCTGGCCCACATGGAGGTCAAGGCGCTCGGTTTCTTCGCCCGCCATCCTGGCGCGACGCAGAGCGAACTGGTGGCGCATTCGGGCCGCGACAAGGCCCAGGTGGCGCGCCAGATCCGCGCCCTGCGCGAGCGCGGCCTGCTCGAAGCCCGGGCCGACGAGGCCGACCGCCGCAGCGCGCACCTCTACCTGTCGGAACAGGGACGGGCCGTGCACGCCGCCCTGCACGGCAATGACGGCAGGCTGAAGGAAGCGGCCCTGCAGGGCTTCACGGCACAGGAGCAGGGCGCGCTGCTGGACTTGCTGGCGCGGGTACGCGCCAACCTGCAGGGCATGCCCGGCTGAGCATCGATTCTGCGGTTCGAATGGCCGATGGTGGCAACGGGCCTGCGTTGATTACGGCTCGGCCGCCCCCATCTGCGGCGCATGCGAACCTTGCTGCGTAGCCTGGCGCTTGCCATCGTCCTGATCGCCCTCGAAAGCCTGCTGCGGCCGTGGCTGGAAAACCTCGTCTATGCGATCCGGTTGGGCGCGATGCCGGCCCCGATGACGCTGCCGGTGCCGGTGGCCGGCGTCAAGTCCGCGCGCCTGGCCGACACCTGGGGCGGGGCGCGCAGCGGGGGCCGCAAGCATGAAGGCATCGACATCTTCGCCACACGCGGCACGCCGGTGCTGGCGGCCACCGAAGGCATCGTGATGCGCGTCGGTAGCAACCGGCTGGGCGGCCAGGTGGTGTGGGTGCTGGGCCCGGGCGGCCAGCGCCACTATTACGCCCATCTCGACAGCTACGGCGACGTGCACGCCGGCATGCGCATCGATGCCGGCAGGATCGTCGGCTATGTCGGCAACACCGGCAACGCCGCGACCACGCCGCCGCACCTGCATTACGGCATCTACGTAGCGGGCGGCGCCATCAATCCCTACCCGTTCCTGCGGCCAACGCAGCCGGCGGCGGTGCGCTAGGCTCGGCCGCGCCGCCATCCCCGTGGTGGAAGGGCGCGAACCAGCAGGCCAGGAAGGAGGGGATGGTCGCCACCATCACGAACACGAAGTAGGGCACATAGCCCATCATCTCCTGCAAGTGGCCGCTCAGCACGCCCGTCACCATGCCGCACAGGCCCATCAGCCCGGTGCCGAAGGCGTAGTGGGTGGTGGCGTAGGGGCCGGGCGCCAGCTCCTGCATCAGGTAGATCATGAAGCCCACCGAGCCGAAGCCGAAGAAGAACTTCTCGATCACGACGCCCGCCGTGATGGCCAGCAGGCTGGAAGGCAGGACCATGCTCATGACCAGGAAGGTCAGGTTCGGGATGTTCACCGCGCAGCACAGCAGGAACAGGGTGCGCTGCAGCCCCCGGCGCGCGACGAACCAGCCGCCCAGCAGGGAGCCCACCAGCACCGCCGCCAGTCCATAGGTGCCGTAGACGATGCCCAGCTGTTCGTTCGACAGCCCGAGCCCGCCGCGCGCCGCCGCATCGACCATGAAGAAGGGCCCGATCTTTTCGAGGAAGCCGATGCTGAGCCGGAACAGGAAGGCGAAGGCCACCATCTTCCACACGCCCGGCTTCTGGAAGAAAGTCACGAAGGCGTCGCGCAGGATGCGCCCCGCCCCTTTCATGTCGGCCGGCGTGTGCGCGGCGCGCGCACCCTCGGGCATGAAGCGCGTGTGCCACAGCGCCATCGCCAGCGTGATGCCGGCGACGATGAAGAAGATTACGCGCCAGGCGTCCATCCAGGCCGGGCCAAACACGCGCGGGTCGTGGTGGAACACGTCCGCGTGCAGCCGTCCGCTCAGGTAGACCAGGAAGCCGGAAGCGACGATGGGGCCGATATTCCACGACAGGCTCTGCACCCCGCAGTACAGCGATTGCGCGCGGCTGTCGAGCGAGGTCACGTAGACGCCGTCGCTGGCAATGTCCTGGGTGGCGCCGATGAAGGACATCAGCCAGAACAGCGGCAGCATGACGGTCATGTAGTCGGGCAGGCCCATCGCCAGGCCGGCGCCCGCGAAACCCAGGCCGATCAGCAGCTGCGCGCAGAGCACGAAAAACTTCTTCGTCCTGTACATCTCGACGATGGGCGCGAACAGCGGCTTGATCGTGTAGGCCAGGATCAGCATGCTCGAATAGGCGGCGGCGCGGCCGTTGTCCATGCCCAGATTCTTGAACATGATGGCGGTGACGCTGCACAGCATGGTGTAGCCGAGGGCCATCGTGAAATAGCCGGTCGGGACCCACAGCAGGGGCGAGCGGCGTGCGCCCGCCGGTTCAGGCATAGGCATGATGGCCTCCTTCGATGCGTGCGGGACGCGCCCCGAGCTGCCTCGCCAGCATGGTGGCCGCGCCCGACAAGGCAGGCGTGGGCGCATGGATCACGAAGCAGGGGATCTGCGCCGTGAAGCTGGAGAAGCGGCCCTTGTGCTCGAAGCGGGCGCGGAAGGGCGAGTCCGCGAACCAGGCGCCCAGGCGCGGCACCACGCCGCCGCCAATGTAGATGCCGCCGCGCGCGCTCAGGGTGACCGCCAGGTTGGCGGCCATGGTGCCCAGCATGCCGCAGAAGACTTCCAGGGTCTCGCGGCACAGCGGGTCGCCGGCCAGGCCGCGCTCGACGATCAGCGCTGGACTCAACACCGCTTTTGTCACGCCGTGCCGGCAGCCCAGCGCTTCGTGGATCAGGCTCAGGCCCGGTCCGGAGATCAGGCGCTCGGCCGAGAGGTGCGGATAGCGCTGCCAGCAGAAGGACAGGATGCGCTGCTCGCGCTCGTCGGCGGGCGAAAAAGCGACATGGCCGCCTTCGCTCTGCAGCACCGTCCAGCCGACCGGATCGTGGCAGGCCGGCACCAGGCCGGCCACGCCCAGGCCCGTGCCGGCGCCGAGCACGCCGATCACGGCATCGGGACGCGCCATGCCGCCGCCCACCTGCACCAGGTCGGCGGCGGAAAGGTCGGGCACCGACATCGCCAGCGCCGCGAAATCGTTCACCACCAGCAGCGTGTCCAGGCCCAGGTCTTCGCGCGTCTCCTCGGTCGAGAACTGCCAATGGTGGTTCGTCATCCGGATGAAGTCGCCCTCGACCGGATTCGCGATCGCCACCACCGCGTGCCTGACGCGCACGCGGCGATGCCGGCGCAGGTAGGCGCGCACCGCATCGATGAAGCGCGGGTGGCCGTCGCAGGCCAGGGTGGCGCCGTCCGTGATGTGGCCGGGCGCCCGCTCCAGCGCGAAGCGGGCGTTGGTGCCGCCGATGTCGGAAAGCAGGCGCGGGCCGTCGGGGTAGTCGTCGCGTTCCATGGTGTTCAGGCGGCTTGCCGCGAACGGCGCTGGCCGGCGAGGAAGTCGCGGTACCACAGCGCGCTGGCCTTCGGGATGCGCGCCTGGGTCGCGTAATCCACGTAGACGATGCCGAAGCGCTTGGTGTAGCCCGAGTTCCACTCGAAGTTGTCGAGGAGGCTCCAGAGGAAGTAGCCGCGCACGTCCACGCCCTGGTCCATCGCCGCCTTCAGCGCTTCGAGGTGGGTGCGGACGTACTCCAGGCGCACCGTGTCATTCACCTCGCCGGCTTCGACGTGGTCGCTCGATGCCATGCCGTTCTCGGTGATGTAGATCGGGGGCAGCGCGTACTCGGCCTTCAGCTGCAGCAGCAGCTCGGTCAGGCCTTGGGGATAGATCTCCCAGCCCATGTCGGTGAAGCCCTGGCCGCCTTCGGGTTTGCGCGGCGGGTCTTCCGCGCTCATGACCTCGCGGCGGTAGTAGTTCACGCCCAGGAAATCGAGCGGCTGGGCGATGATGTCGAAGTCGCCCGCGTGGACCAGCGGCGCGTCGGCGCCGTGGTGGGCGAGCGCCAGTTCCGGATAGCGGCGCTTGAAGATCGGGTCCATGAACCACTGGACCGAGCGCGCCCATTCCAGCTTCGCCAGCGCGCGGTCGGCTTCGCTGTCGGTGGCCGGGTCGGCGGTCCACTGGTTCAGCACGATGCCCAGCTGCGCTTTCGTGCCGGCCGCGCGCATCGCCTGCATCGCCAGTCCGTGCGAGAGCAGCAGGTGGTGCGAGACCTGGACCGCCTGCTTTTTATCGGCCACGCCCGGCGCGAACTGGGCGTTGCCGTAGCCGAGGTTGGCCGTACACCAGGGTTCGTTGTGGGTGGCGATGGTCGCCAGGCGGTCGCCGAAGCGGCGCGCCACCTCCTGCGCATAGTCGGCGAAGCGGTGGGCGGTGTCGCGCGACAGCCAGCCGCCGCCGTCCTGCAGGCCCTGCGGCAGGTCCCAATGGTAGAGCGTCAGGTGCGGCGCGATGCCCTTGTCCTGCAGCGCATCCATCAGGCGCTTGTAGAAATCGAAGCCGGCTTCGTTCCATGCACCTTTGCCCTCCGGCTGTACCCGCGTCCAGGCCATCGAGAAGCGGTAGGCGTCCACGCCCAGCGCCGCCATCAGCGCCACGTCCTCCCTGTAGGTGTGGTAATGGTCGCAGGCGACGTCGCCGTTGCTGCGGTCGTCGATGTTGGCAGGATTCTGGCAGAAGGTATCCCAGATCGAGGCGCCTTTGCCGTCGGCGCGCGCGGCGCCTTCGATCTGGAACGCGCTGGTGGCGACGCCCCAGGTGAAGTTGGCAGGGAAGTGCATGGATTGAATCATGGTCGTTTAAAAGTCGATGCCGGTGTTGAAGCCGATGGTGCGCGGCGGCTGGTACTGGGCCAGCCAGATCGCATGCGGGCCCGGGTTGAAGGCGCTGGTCTTGATCTTTTCGTCGCTGACGTTACGCACGAACAGGTCGAGCCACCACTTGTCGCGGGTGTAGCGCAGGCCGACGTCGGCGCGGCCGTAGGCCTTCTGGCGGTCTTCGGCGCCCAGGTCGAACACCGACAGCGTGGACTCGGTCTCGTAGTGGGCCGAGATGCGCGGCGCCAGGGTCGTGCCTTCGCCGAGGCGGAACACGTGCTGGTACTGCAGCTGGGCCATGAATTTCGGTGTATGCGGCATGCTGTGGCCGGTCACGTCCAGGCAGGTGGTGGCGCCGTTGGTGGCCGGGCAGGGCGGCAGCGTGTAGTCGTTCGAGCCGCCGGTCAGCTTGCCCAGCTTGGCGTGCGGGGTGAAGGTCAGGGCCAGCATCAGGCGGTCGCTCGGTGTGATCCTGGCGGTGATCTCCGATTCCAGGCCGTAGATCTTGGCGCCGTCCGCATTCTCGGTGGCCAGGCCGCGGGTGCCGTCCGCATTCGTGATCGGGGAGCTGAACTGGAAGCCGCGGAACTTCTCGTAGAAAATCGCGTTATTCACCAGCAGCTTGCCGCCCATGAAGCTGCTCTTGCTGCCCACCTCGTAGTTGGTCAGGGTCTCATCGAAGTAGGGCCGTCCGCCGTCCTGCAGGCCGCCTGACTTGTAGCCGGTGGACAGGCTGGCATAGACCATGTTGCTGCGGTCGATGTCGTAGCCCAGGCGCAGCAGGCCGGTCCACTTGTGGCCAATGAATTCGCCGGTATTCGACGGCACGTTCGGGTTGTAGCCCTGGCCCGGCCTGGTCGGGTCGATGTTCGGGTTCACCGGCACCTGCGGCACGCTCGCATCGTAGTTCCAGGTATAGCCGTTGCCGCCTTCGTTGGTGCGCTTGTCGTGGGTATAGCGCGCGCCGCCGGTCAGGTGCAGGTTGTTCGCGAGGTTCCAGGTCGCCTGGCCGAAGGCGGCCGAGGACTTGACGGTTTCCTTCGGCTGGATGAAGGAGCCCTGCCAGCCGACGGTGCCCTGCTGGGTGCCGTTCATGATCGGGATGTCGAAGCGGATGCCGTTGTCCTCGGCGCCGTAGTACACGCCCAGCTGCCAGTCGATCTCGCGATTGCCCAGCGACTGCAGCTCGACTTCGTGGCTGTAGTTGGTGTAGTGCGAATAGACGGTATTGTTTTCCTGGTGGTTGCCGCCGGTCGAGAAGCTGGTCGGCAGGTCGGCGCCGGCGTCCTGGTCGAAGGTCGAGGAGCCGTCGAACTTGGACCAGCCGGCAATATAAGTCAGCTGCATGTCCGGGTTCAGCTGGTACTCCAGGCGCGAGCGCACCGAATCCGAATCGCGCTTCAGGGTGGGCGCGGTGTCGATCAGGGCCGACCAGAAGTCCTGGCCGGGGCGCGGGCTCTGCATCAGGTTCATCGAGGGCGTGCCGCGGTCCGTGAAGCGCTCGTAGGCGATGTTCCAGCGCAGCTGGCTGCTCGGCTGCCACAGGTAGGACAGGCGCACCGCGGTCTGGTCCTGGGCGCTGTATTTGGGGCCGGTGCGCACGAACAGATTCGGGTTGATCGGCTGGAAGGCCGCGTCGGCGCCGCCGGAAGCCTTCCAGGCCGCGCGCTGGTCGGCCAGCGAGGGCACATTGAAAGCCTGGTAGTCGACATAGCCGTCGTGCTGCTCATGCACGGCGGCGATGCGCAGCGCGGCGGTCTCGCCCAGCGGGATGTTGAAGGCGCCGCGCGCGCCGTAACGGCGGTAGTCGCCCAGGCCGGCTTCCACGCTGCCGCTCTTGCTGCCGAGGACGGGCTTGGCGGTCTGCATATTGACCGCGCCGACGGTGGAGTTGCGGCCCCACAGCGTGCCCTGGGGGCCGCGCAGGACTTCGATGGCGTCGAGGTCGAACAGCAGGGCGGTGGCGCCCTCCGGACGCGGCGAGTAGATGCCGTCCACGAAGGTGGCGACTTCCGGATCGGCGTATTCCGTCTTGGCGCTGTCGTTGCCGATGCCGCGCAGGGTCATGGTGGTCACGCCGTGGTCGCCCTGGCCGGTGGCCTGGAAGCCCGGCACCAGGTTGACCACGTCGAGCAGGGTCTGGACGTGGTTGTCTTCCAGGGTCTGGGCGTTCAGGGCGGTGATCGCGATCGGGGTCTTTTGCAGCGAGGTCGAACGCTTGGTGGCGGTCACGATCACTTCGGCGATCTTGCCGCTGTCATTGGCCTGGGCGGCCGGCGCGGACGGCTCGGCGCTCTGGGCGTGGGCGGCGGCGTTGAAGCCGGCGCAGAGGGTGAGGATGGCAAGCTGGATGGGCGTGACGGTGCGCCGTCCGGCGCGGGCGGTGTTCTTCATGACTGTCTCCTGAATAGTTATGTCTTGCGTGTTGTTTGCTGCGATCAGGCTTCGAATGCGATTTGCATCTGCAATCGATTTCATTGTTCGTGAAATCGATTTCATAGTACATTCATGAATTATTGGATGTCAAACTGTTTATCAACAAAAAAGCAACATCATCAAGGAGACCGCAATGCGCCCAGCTTCCCCCACCACCGAAGTCCTGATCGTCGGCGGCGGCGCCGCCGGCTGGCTCACCGCCTGCTTCCTGGCGAAGACCCTGGCGGCGCGCGAGGCCCAGGGCGTGCGCGTGACGCTGGTGGAGTCGCCCGAGATCGGCATCGTCGGCGTGGGCGAGGGCAGCTTCCCCTCGATCCGCGGCACCCTGTCCGCGATCGGCATCGACGAAGCGCGCTTCATCAAGGAATGCAACGCGACCTTCAAGCAGGGCGTGCACTTCCGCCACTGGGTGCGCGCGCCCGGCCAGCCCGGTACGGACCACTACTTCCATCCCTTCAGCCAGCCCAGCCAGCGTCCCGGCGGCTTCGAGCTCCTGCCTTACTGGCTGAACGGCGATGCCGGCGCAGACGCAGGCTTCGCCGAGGCGGTGACGATGCAGAAGCGCGTGGCCGACGCCGCGCACGCGCCCAAGCGCCCGCACGACGGCGACTTCCTGGGGCCGATGAACTACGCCTACCACTTCGACGCCGGGCGTTTTGCCGCGCTGCTGGCGTCGCACGCGAAGTCGCTGGGCGTGCGCCACCTGCAGGGCAATGTCGAGCGGGTCGAACTCGATGAAGAGGGCGCCATCGCCGCCGTGCACGCGCGCGAGCACGGCGCCTTGTCGGCCGGCCTGTATGTCGACTGCACCGGCTTTCGTGCGCTCCTGATCGGCGAGGCGCTCGGCTCGCCCTTCAAAAGCGCCGGCGATGTCCTGTTCGTCGATCGCGCGCTGGCCCTGCAGGTGCCGTACGAAACGCCGGACACGCCCATCCCCTCATACACGATCTCGACCGCCCACGAAGCCGGCTGGACCTGGGACATCGGCCTGCAGGACCGGCGCGGCATCGGCTACGTGTATTCGAGCCGGCATACCTATGATGCCCGCGCCGAGCAGGTGCTGCGCGACTACATCGGCCCGCGGTCGGAAGGCTTGCATCCGCGCCGGCTCGAATTGAAGGTCGGCTACCGCGAAACGCAGTGGATCAGGAACTGCGTGGCGGTCGGCCTGTCCGGCGGCTTCCTGGAGCCGCTCGAATCCTCGGGCATCGGCCTGATCGAGACCGCCGCCTACCTGGTCGGCTTCCTGTTCCCGCACGATGGCGCGCTGGAGTCCACCGCGCGCCTCTTCAATGAACTGATGCGCGAGCGCTATGCGCGCGTCGTCGACTTCATCAAGCTGCACTACTGCCTGACCCAGCGGACCGACGCGCGCTTCTGGCTGGACAATGCCGACCCGGCGACGATCCCGCAGACCCTGCGCGACAAGCTGGCAATGTGGAAGAGCCGCCCGCCGCACCGCCTCGATTTCGTCACCGACCTCGAGATGTATCCGCCCTCGAGCTGGCAGTATGTGCTGTACGGTATGGAGTTCGGCACCCGCCTGCATCCCGGCGCGGTCGACCCGGCCAGGATTGCCGAGGCGCGCCGCGAATTCGGCATGATCGCGCAGATGTCGGGCAGGGCGCTGGCCGACCTGCCGCAGCACCGGGCGATGGTCGAGCAGATGGTGCGCAAGGCGGCCGGCGGGCGCACCGTCCAGCGGCAGGCGCCGGCATCGGTTTGAAGGTGTTTCTGAAACCGGTTTCATAGGCCTTGTTCGGTGCTATACTGTGCCGATGAGAAAAGCATCCAGCCCAGGCACGGCCAGCGGCGCCACCGTCCACGAAGTCGCCCGCGTCGCCGGCGTGTCGGCGGCGACCGTCTCGCGCTTCCTGAACGGCACCGCCAAGGTCTCCGACGAGAAGCGCAAGGCGATCGAAAGCGTGATCGACAAGCTGAACTACAAGCCCAACGTGCTGGCGCAAAATCTCAAGACCGGCAGTTCGCGCACCATCGGCGTGCTGACCCAGTCGCTGGTGTCGGGCTATTTTGCCGACGCCATGGCCGGCATCGACGACGTCCTGCAGGGCACCGGCTACGCGCCGCTGATCGTGTCCGGCCACTGGCATGCCGACGAGGAGGCCGAACGCGTCGAGCTGCTGATCGCGCGCCGCGTCGACGGCCTGGTCATCCTGAGCGGCAAACTGAAGGACGCGCAGATCCTGAAGCTGGCCCAGCGCGTGCCCATCGTCGCCTTCGGCCGCAAGCTGGACGGCCCGCAGGCCTACGGCTTCAGCCTCGACAACTACTGGGGCGCCTGCGAGGCGGTCGAGCACCTGATCCTGCAGGGCCACCGCCAGATCGCCTTCATCGCCGGCCCGCCGGACCACCAGGATGCGCAGGCGCGCCTGGCCGGCTACCGCGACACCCTCAAGAAGCACAAGATCAAGGAAAGCGCCCAACTGCTGGTGGACGGGGATTTCTCGGAATCCGGCGGCCTGCTGGCGGTCGAGCGCCTGCTGGAGTCCGGCCGGCGCTTTTCCGCCATCTTCGCCGCGAACGACTTGACGGCGTATGGCGCGCGACTGGCCCTGTACCGGCGCGGCATCCGCGTGCCCGACGATATCTCGGTGGTCGGCTTCGACGATCTGCACAGCTCCATGTACACGACGCCGCCGCTGACCACGGTGCGCCAGCCGCTGTTCGACGTCGGCCGCTGCCTGGGTAAGGCGATCGTCAGGATGATCGGCCAGGAGCCGCTGGACCTCGAGGTGCCCCAGCTCAGCCTGATGGTGCGGGAGTCGGTGCGTCGCATTCCCTGAGACGCGCGTTGCGGCAATCCGCGTGGCGGCTATACTGCACACAACGCCATTTCGGACAGATTTCATGTACGCAGCAGTCGACCTGGGCTCCAACAGCTTCCGCCTCCACATCGGCGAACCCATCGCGGGCCAGATGCACATCGTGCGCACCGCGCGCGACCCGATCCGCCTGGCCGCCGGCCTGGCCCCGGATGGGGCGCTGACGCCCGAGGCGATGGAAATGGCGGTGCGCAGCATGCGCGATTTCGGCGCCATCCTGCGCCAGCACCGGCTGGACGCGGTGCGCGTGGTCGCCACCAACACCATGCGCGTGGCCACCAATGCCGAGCAGCTGCTGCCGCGCCTGGAGGCGGCGATCGGCCATCCGGTCGAAATCATCTCCGGCGAGGAAGAGGGGCGCCTGATCTACATGGGCGTGTCGGCCGCGCTGGCGCGTCCCGGCGAGCAGCGCCTGGTGATCGACGTCGGCGGCGGCTCGACCGAGGTGATCGCCGGCCGCGGCGACGGGATCGAGCTGGTCGAGTCCTTCAGCATCGGCACCCATCCGCAGAGCGCCGCCTGGTTCCCCGGCGGCCACATCGGCGCCGTCTCCTTCGACGCCGCCGTCAACGCCGCGCGCGCGCTGTTCGAGGACGCCGCCAGCCGCTACCGCGCGCATGGCTGGCAGGCAGCCTACGGCTCCTCCGGCACGATCCGCGCGATCAACGAAGTCATCACCCGCAACCGCCTCGGCGACGGCACGATGTCGGTCGACAGCATGCTGGCCCTGCGCGACCGGCTGATCGCGGCCGGCCATGTCGACGCCTTCGACCTGCCGGGCATCAAGCGCGAGCGGGTGATCGTGATGGCGGGCGGCCTGAGCGTGCTGCTGGCCGCCATGCAGGAGTTCGGGGTGCGGGCGATGAGCGCGATCAACGCCGGCCTGCGCCTGGGCGTGCTGTCCGACCTCGAACTGCGCGCGTGCCGCAGCGACCGCCGCGACAGTGCGATCCAGGATTGCATGCGGCGCTTCGGCGTCGACGGCGAGCGTGCGCGGCGCACCGCCGCCATCGCGCGCCGGCTCTACGAGCGCCTCGCGGCCACCGACGACAACCTGCGCCGCCACCTGCAATGGAGCTGCATGCTGCACGAAGTGGGGCAGGCGGTCTCGCATACCGGCGCCCACAAGCACGCCGCCTACATCCTCGAACACGCCGACCTGCCGGGCTTCACCAACCGCGAGCAGCGCCTGATGAGCACCATGGTGCTGGCCCAGAAGGGCAATCTGCGCAAGGTGAGGGAGGCCCTGGGCGAGCCGGACCTGGCGCGGGCGGTGCTGGCGATCCGCCTGGCCGCCGTGTTCATGCACGCGCGCGTGGACGGCGACCTCGATGGCCTGCGCCTGCGCATGAAGAACCGCATCGAGATCGACACCCCGCGCGGCTGGCTGAAGCAGCATCCGACGGTGGCCGCCTGGTTCGACAAGGAAGCCGCGGCCTGGGGCGAGGTCGGCGTCGGCTTCCAGGTGACGCAGGTTTAAGGCTTCAGTACTTCCAGCACGGCCTCGATAACAGCTTCCGGCTTGTCGGCATGAACGATATGGCCGGCGCCCGCGACCACGCGCTGCTTGCCGCGGGTCGACAGGGCGGCAATCTCTTTCTGGATGGCGAAGTTCTCGTCTTCGAAGGCCTTGTTCAGCGCGCTCTGCGGCTTGCCCGGGACCGCGTAGGGGCTGACGCCGCGGGTCAGCACCAGCACCGGCAAATCGCCGAAAGGCCGCCGCCGCTTGCGCAGCTGCTCGCCGGTGGCGTCCATGGCCTTCCCTTCGTCGACGACGGCGCGCCAGTAAGCCGGCTTGGCCGTCGCCGACTGCACCGCCGCGCCCAGGACGGGTCCGTAATCGTCGGCCGGCTTGCCGATGCAGTTCGCCTGCTCTTCGCTGCCCGGCTTGAAGCCTTTATCGGCGGCGGCCAGGCAGTAGGCGTTCTGCTGCTCGCCCATCGCAAGCACCTTCTTGAGATTGCCCTGGCTGGCCTTGTCCAGGCGGCTGACATCATCTTCGTGCGCCGGCTCGGCCAGCACCAGTCCCTTGACCTCGGCGGGATAGCGATAGGCGTAGACCTGCACGTTGGCGCCGCCCAGCGAATTGCCGACCAGGACATAGGGCGGCTTGATGCCCGCGGCGGCCAGCAGCTTGTGCAAATCCTCGGCCACGTTTTCCGCCGTGTTCGGGCGCTTTGCGGGATCGCTGAATCCGAAACCGGCGCGGTCGAATACGCAGGCGCGCGTGTGCCGTGCCACCGCGGGCTGGACCTTGAACCAGTTCCAGCCGGCCTGGCCGGACGGCGAATCGAAGACGACCGTGGTGGCGCCCCGGCCGCTGCAATACAGGTTCATCTTGCGGCCGCCGATATCGACCAGCTGGTGCGGCTTCGCGAACGCGCCGGCGCTTGCCCACTGCGCCGCGCTTGCGGCGTACGAAGCAGAGGACCATCCGCCGATCAAGGCCAGCACCGCGAGTCCGGTCAAGCGTTTATTCATCGATACTCCCTTGTAGAGGTGAGGCAGAAAACGGTTCAGGGCGAACTTTCGTCGCGCGCGCTTTGCGGCTCGCCCTTCCAGAAGAAGACGCCGAGCAGCAGGGCGCCCATCAGCAGGCCCCAGGTGCTCAGCACCAGCGGTCCATGGCGCGCCAGCGCGATTTCGCCGCCGGTCAGCACCACCACGAACACCAGCAGCACCATCCAGCCCTGCCACACCACCGGCAGGCCCCAGCCCCAGCCATTGCGGGCCGGGCGCACCGGAAACCAGTAGCGTTTGGCCTTCATTTCACGCCCGCGCAGGCGCGGCCGGCGGCGTGGACGGCGAAAGCGCCGGCCGGGATGGCGGCGGAAAGCAGAGTGTGTCTTGGCATGGAGTCTCCTGTCCTGAACATCTTACAAAAGCCAGGCCGCCAAAAGACTCGCGAAATGTCACAACGGAAATATTTATCGAATTTGGTTGACATTGTTTTCAGTATGTTCTTTAATTTCTGCATTAACAGAAATAAGAGAAAATCATGCTGAACAGTCCGACGGCACAGAAATTCATCCTCCACTGGGGCGAAATGGGCACCCGCTGGGGCGTCAACCGGACCGTGGCCCAGATCCACGCGCTGCTGTTCCTGGCCGAACGGCCGCTCAGCGCCGACGACATCGTCGAGACCCTGGGCGTGGCGCGCTCCAACGTCAGCAACAGCCTGAAGGAGCTGCAGAGCTGGAAGCTGGTGAAGGTGACCCACGTGCTCGGCGACCGCCGCGACCACTTCACGGCGCTGCAGGATGTGTGGGAAATCTTCCGCGTCATCGTCGAGGAGCGCAAGCGCCGCGAGATCGATCCGACCCTGAGCGTGCTGCGCGAATGCGCGATCGAAGGCACGCAGGACCCGGAACTCGGCGCCGCGGCCCTGGCGCGCATGCAGGTCACGCTCGACTTCCTCGAGCTGCTGAGCGCAAGCTTCGAGGATTACAAGCACCTGTCGCCGCAGACCCTGCAGCGCGTCCTGAAAATGGGCGGGGCGGTGGCGCGCTTCCTGCCGGCCGGGAAGGAGGCCTCATGAGCGCCGCACTGACCCTGTATTTCGATGGGCTCTGCCCCTTCTGCGCGCATTCGATGCGCCGGCTGAAGACCTGGGACGCGGCCGGCAGGCTGGCCTTCGTCGATATCGCGGCGGCCGGATTCGACCCGTCGCCGCTGGGCGTGGACATGGCGGCGCTGAACCGTGAAGTGCATGGCTTGACGCGCGAAGGCGAGGTCCTGGCCGGCATCGATACCATGCTGGCGGCCTACACGCTGGCAGGCCGCGGATGGCTGGTGTGGCCGCTGCGGGTGCGCCTGCTGCGGCCCGCGCTGGCGGCGTCCTACCGCTGGTTCGCGCGGCACCGCTATGCGATATCGAAGCGGCTCGGCTACCGCCTGCCGGCGGCCTGCGACGGCGTCAGCTGCGCCATCGGCAATCCATTCCTGAAGCGATAAGAGGGCGGATCATGGGAGATTCCAGAATACGGAAGTGGGCGGTGAACTGGCTGCTGCTGGTGTGCGCGGTGCACGTGGCGGTGGGCGCGCTGCTGCCCTGGCTGGGCGGGGCCGCGCTGTTCGACGGCTACCATCGCAGCATCGAAAGCGCTTTCTGGCCAGGCGGTGCGCCTGTCGAGGCGCGCGGATTGCAGACCTGGTGGATCGCGCTGTTCGGTGCGACCATCCAGGCGATGGCGCTGTTCATGTTCGCATTGGTCAAGCTGGCGGACCGCTTGCGCCAGCCGTCGATCTGGCTGTGGCTGATCGCGGGCCTCGCGCTATGGGGGCCGCAGGACATGCTGGTCTCGCTGCGCGCCGACTGCTGGGCCCATGTGGCGGCGGACGCCTTCGCGCTGGCCCTGATGCTGCCGCCCTTGCTGTGGCTCTGGCTGCACGACAGGAGGGCCACTGCATGAACACGCACACCCTCGCATTGCAGCTGATGGCGGCGCAAGGCTGCCTGGGCGCCTTCGATACGCTCTATCACCACGAGCTGACCGAGACCCTGGCGCAGAAGACGACGGCGCGCCAGGAGCTGGGGATCCACGCGCTGCGGGCGCTGATCTACGCGGCGCTGTTCGTCGGCCTGGCGTGTTGGGAATGGCACGGCGTGCTGGCCTACCTGCTGCTGGCCGTGTTCGCGGTCGAAATCGGGCTGACCCTGTGGGACTTCGTGGTCGAAGACCGCAGCCGCCTGCTGCCCGCCACCGAGCGCGTCACGCACACGGTCCTGGCCATCAATGGCGGCGCCTTCATTACCCTGCTGGCGCTGAACGTGGCCGCGTGGGCTGCCTTGCCGACCGGCCTGTCTTTCAACGCGCACGGCTGGTTGAGCGTCTTCCTCGCGCTGTGCGGCGTCGGCGTCGGCCTGTCCGGGGTGCGCGACGGACTGGCGGCGCTGCGGCTCGGGCGGCTGGCCGAGGGCGGACGCGACACGGCGCCTGTCGTCTTCGATGCGGTCAAACGCACGGTGCTGGTCACCGGCGCCACCGGCTTCGTCGGCCGGAACCTGGTCGGCGCACTGCTGCGCGACGGCCATCAGGTGATCGCGCTGACGCGGCAGGCGAGGCAGGCCGCGTGGACATTCGGCGGCAAGGTGCGCTGCATCGAAGCGATGGACGAGCTGACATCGGCGACGCGCGTCGACGTGGTCGTCAACCTGGCCGGCGCGCGCATCCTCGGGCCGCGCTGGAACGCGGGGCGCAAGGAGGCGCTGCGCCGCAGCCGCGTCGCGCTGACCCGGCGCGTGGTGGCATGGATCGCGCGGGCGGAACACAAGCCTTTCCTGTTCCTGTCGGCGTCCGCGATCGGCTACTACGGCATCCAGGCGATCGGCGACCAGGCCGCGCTGACGGAAAGCGCGCCGCCGCAGCCGGTCTTCATGTCCGACCTGTGCCGCGAATGGGAAGAAGCCGCGGGGGAGGCGGCGCAATATGGCGTGCGGGTGGAATGCATGCGCTTCGGCCTGGTGCTCGGCATGGGCGGCGCGCTGCCGATGATGCTGCTGCCGGTGATGCTCGGGCTGGGCGGCAGGCTGGGGAGCGGGCGCCAGTGGCTGTCCTGGATCCATGTGGACGATGTGGTGCGTGCGATGGCGCACCGCTGGCAGCAGGCGCTGCGGGCAGGGCAGTCCGGCGCTGGCGCTGGTGTGACCAATTTCACGGCCCCGGAATGCGTCAGCCAGGCGGACTTCAGCCGCACCGCGGCGCGCGTCTGGCATCGTCCGGCGATCCTGCCGACCCCGGGCTGGCCGATGCGGCTGGCGCTGGGCGAGCAGGCCGACCTGCTGCTGGAAGGGCAGCGGGTGGCGCCGGCGCGGCTGGAACGGGAAGGTTTCACGTTTCGTTATCCGACGCTGGAGCAGGCTTTGCGCAGCTTGAAGTAGAAAGTCGGCGCCCGTTTCCAAGGGTGCTGCCCCTTCTCGATTTTGCAACTAACCGACAATGGACGGCAGAGAACCGGCAAGTCGGGGCCTCATCGGCCCCGCAAGCCACCAGACAGAAGGCTCAGCGCAGCTTCCCTACCAGATCCGGCCCCACCGCCAGCCGCACGAAAGGCGCCGGATCTGCCTCGCCCTTGTGCGCAATCCAGAACACGCTGGCCTTGCGGATCTTCCACTCGTGCGGCGCGCCGCTGAAGATCAGCGAGGCCACCTGGCCCAGCAGCGGGTTGTGGCCGACGATGACCACCGCCTGGCGCGCGTCCGGCCAGCCGCTCGCTTCCAGGATGGCCTGCGGCGTCGAATCGGTGTTGAGGGCGTCGACGGTGTGGAACTTGCGGCCCAGCGCCTCGGCGGTCTGCACGCAGCGGGTGGCGGGGCTGGTGAGGATGCGGCACTGCGAGGGCAGCTGGCGGTCGAGCCAGGCGCCGACCCGCGAGGCGTGGCGCGAGCCCTTCGGCGTCAGCACCCGCAGCTGGTCGGCCGCTTCGTCCGGCTTGTGCGCTTCAGCCTCGGCGTGACGCCACAGGATCAGTTCCATTCTCGTTATCCTTGTTGTGTTGATCGCTCGATGCGCCCAGGCCTAGTGACGCCATCAGCTCCAGCTGGGCGCTGTGGGCCGCCTGGCTGCCACGCGGTTTCTTGCGGCGATAGTGGCCGTCGCTGCCCAGCTCCCAGGCGTTGACGTTGTCCTTCAGGTAGACCTGCAGGCCTTCGCGGATCACGCGTTTCTTCAAGCTGGGGGAGCGGATCGGGAAGGCGATCTCCACGCGGCGGAACAGGTTGCGGTTCATCCAGTCGGCGCTGCTGAGGTAGACGTCGTGCTGCAGCTTGTTCCTGAAATAGAAGATGCGGCTGTGTTCCAGGAAGCGGCCGACGATGGAGCGCACCTTGATATTCTCGGACAGCCCCGGCACGCCGGGCCGCAGCGCGCAGGCGCCGCGCACGATCAGGTCGATGCGCACGCCGTCGTTCGAGGCGTCGTACAGCGCGCGGATCACCGATTCGTCGGTCAGGGAATTCATCTTGGCGATGATGCGCCCCGGCTTGCCGTCGCGCGCGATCGCCGCTTCCTGGCGGATCGCTTTCACGATTTCCTTCTGCAGCGAGAAGGGCGCCAGCCAGATGCTCGACAGCTGGGTCGGGCGCGTCATGCTGGTGAGGTGGATGAAGACCTCGTTGACATCCAGGGTGATCTCTTCGTCCGAGGTCAGCAGGCCGAAGTCGGTGTAGTGCTTGGCGGTGGTCGGGTTGTAGTTGCCGGTGCCGAGGTGGGCGTAGCGGCGCAGGCCGTCCTGTTCGCGGCGCAGCACCAGCGCCAGTTTGGCGTGGGTCTTCAGGCCGACCACGCCGTACACGACCTGGGCGCCGGCTTCTTCCAGGCGCTCGGCCCAGTTGATGTTGGCTTCCTCGTCGAAGCGCGCCATCAGCTCGACGATGACCGTCACTTCCTTGCCGCGCAGGGCCGCCTCGATCAGCGCTTCCATCAGCTCGGAGTCGGCGCCGGCGCGGTAGATGGTCTGCTTGATCGCCAGCACGCTGGGATCGGCGGCGGCGCAGCGGATGAAGTCGATGACCGGCTCGAAGGACTGGAAGGGATGGTGCAGCAGCACGTCCTGGCGGCCCAGCACCGCGAAGATGTCCTGGTGGTTGACCAGCTTGGCCGGGAAGCCCGGCACGAAGGGCGCGAACTTCAGCTCGGGCCGCGCATTGCTGTTGACCAGTTCCAGCAGGCGGCCCATGTTGACCGGACCGTCCACGCTGAACAGGCGCGAGCGCTCGACCGCGAACTGGTCGAGCAGGAAGTCGGCCAGGTGGCGCGGGCAGCCGCGCGCCACTTCCAGGCGCACCGCAAAGCCGTAGTTGCGGCTATGGAGTTCGCTCTGCAGCGCCTGGCGCAGGTTCTTGACCTCTTCCTCGTCGACCCAGAGGTCGCTGTTGCGGGTCACGCGGAACTGCGAGTAGGACACCACTTCGCGCCCGGTGAACAGCTCGGACATGTGGGCCTGGATCACCGAGGACAGCAAACAGTAGGAGGCGCCCGGCTTGTCGGACAGCTCGTCCGGCAGGCGGATCACGCGCGGCAGCACGCGCGGCGCCTTCATGATCGCGATGCCGGTGCCGCGCCCGAAGGCGTCCTTGCCGGACAGTTCGACGATGAAGTTCAGGCTCTTGTTGATCACGCGCGGGAAGGGGTGGGCCGGATCCAGGCCGACCGGCGTGAGCAGGGGCCGCACTTCCTTGTCGAAGTACTGCTTGACCCAGGCCTTCTGGGCGGCGTTGCGGTCCGAGCGGCGCAGCAGGTGGATGCCGTTCTCGGACAGGCGCGGCAGGATCTCGTCGTTCAGCTGGGCGTACTGGCGCGCGATGATCTGGCGGCATTCCTCGCTGGCGCCGTCGAGGTTGATGCTGGCGGTATCGTCGGCGCCGCTCTGGTGGCGGTGCTGGGCCAGCAGGCTGGCGACCCGGACCTCGAAGAATTCGTCGAGGTTGCTGCTGACGATGCACAGGAAGCGCAGGCGCTCCAGCAGCGGCACGGACGGGTCTTCGGCCTGCGCCAGGACCCTTCGGTTAAATTCCAGCAGCGATATTTCCCGGTTCAGAAAAGGCGCCGGGCTGTCGCCGGTGGGCGCGGCCAGTGCCGCGTCCGTTTTTGACTTCATATCCATTGGGCTCGAATATTTCACTCGTGGCAACAGATTATGGAGGCCGAATGTGACAGGCGCGTGAAAACGGCTGTGCCGGGCGAGTGATGATTGTCCCGGCCACCGAGGCCGGATTCTGCTCGGATCATAGCGCGCCTTCGGGAATGGTGGCGCGGGGTGCTGGGTTACTCGCTTTAACAGCAATGCTCCTAGTACACTAGGAATGCCTAAAGAAAAGCAATGGTTGGCGTGTGAGAAACAGCCGCGTACACTGGGCCTTATCGGCCGTTTGGGATCGGTCAGAAGCGGACTTTGCTGAGCAACCTCTTTCGCAACCTGAACACGGTGACCACATATGGCAGACAGGAGTCGGGTGAACGATGCGCTTGGGGGCTTTCACGAGTGGGGGCGACCTTGGGAATACATTCACGCTGTGCTTGTGCATCAGGGGCTTGAGAGCCCGGATATACAGACGATTAACGAACTCTGGGCCGAAGTAACTGATACGAAGTATTGGCGGGAACCGAGTTTTCAAACTTCTGATGCACTGATTCGTCAAGAGTTAGAGCGGACGTATCCGTGGCTGAGTAAGGGCGCGGTTGACTCATTGATTCGTGGCGCGTCATACGAGTGGAAATAGAAAATTTCGTCTGCTTCGAGGTCGAAAACTGCCGTATACTGAACGGCAGCAGGCGGCCAGAAACGAACCTTTCGCGATCATCAAATCGACCTGTTACGGAAAACGAGCTACGATGGAAAAACTGTCGCTATCCGGTCTTGAGGCCGAGTTTCGTTCATTGGCTGAGCAACTGGACGTAGAGCCGTACTACAAGGCATTTCATACGTCTCCGCAGCATGACGGGACGCCCCATGTTGAGATAAGGTCCGGAAAGTTTGAATTCGTGGTAACTGAGCGTGGCTCGGAGCTTGAAAGAATATCGGGGCTTGATACAGATGAGGTTCTGTACCTGCTTTTTGAGGGGGTCACCTCTGTCATGGCCACTTCGTACGAATTACGCAATCGAAAGCCGACCGATGATGGCAGGGCTGTGTGGTTCCCATATCAAGAGAAATTAATGGCAGAATTGAGACCATCTTGGGGATTACGGCTGAAAGCAGAGCACAAACAAATCCTGCAGAAGTTCCCGTTCGGGCAATGACACTGGTCTTCGGTCGGAGAGAAAACAGTCTGCTGCACTTCATATGGTGAACGTCTGAAATGGGTCGATAGAGGACGTACACAAGCTCAGTCCAAGCATTAGGACGGTGACCATTTTCACAGACGGAATGCCACCATCGCCCAAGCACTCCTTCAGAAGACATCCGGTCGCTTATAGCAGCCGCTCCACAGGACAGTTCATCGCCAGCATCCGCTCCAGCGGCGGCGCCGAACGCAAACGTTCGCGCCACCACTTCAGCGCCGCGCCTTCCTCGCCGGTGCGCCAGGCCATGTACAGAGTCTCGTCCGGCCGCGGCTCCTCGACTGCCTTCTCCACCAGGCGCCCGGCGGCGATCGCCGGACGGGCCCAGGCTTCGGGCAGGAAGCCGAAGCCCAGGCCGGCCAGCTGGAAGTCGTATTTGGTCTGCATGTCCGGGACCGTGAGCGTGTCCTGGCCGAACAGCAGGCCGACGGTGCGCGCCTGCAGCAGGCGCACCGAGTCCGCCACGGACACCGCGCGATGCTCGCTCAGCTCGGCCTTGCCGAGCCGGTGTCCGACCCTTGCCAGCGGATGCGAGGGCGCGACCACGAACACGAAGGACATCTTCCCCAGCGGCTCGGCGGTGTAGCCGCCGCCGGACGGGCCTTCGCCGGCGGCGCCCGCCAGGAAGTCGACGCGGCGGTCCAGCAGGCTTTCCCAGGTGCCGGACAGGGCTTCCTTGACGATGCGCAGGCGGGTCTGGTCGGCCACTTCATAAAAGGCGCGGATGTCGTCCTGCAGGCCGAGCGGCGACAGCGCCGAGTCGACGCCGATGGTGAATTCGGTCTCCCAGCCGGAGGCGACGCGGCGCACCCGGCTTTCCAGGTCACCGGCTGCCTTCAGCAGGTAGCGGCCTTCCTTCAGGAGTTCCTCGCCGGCCGCGGTGAGCACCACGCGCGGGCCGAAGCGCTCGAACAGCTGCACGCCGAGGTCTTCCTCGAGCTTGGACACGGTATAGGAAATCGTCGACGGCACCCGGAACAGTTCCTTGGCGGCGGCCGAGAAGCTGCCGCGGCGGGCGATGGTGTCGACGGTGAGCAGTGCATCGAGGCTGATTCTTAACATGTAATTATTTTACTTTACAATCATCGCCATGCTCATTCAGATCGCCCCCAATCTCTGGCACATGGAACGCGGCTTCAAGGCCGCCGGCCTGGCCGTCTCCTCGCGCATGACCGTGGTCCGTTTCGAAGACGGCCGGCTGTGGCTCCATTCGCCGGTGCGCTTCAGCGAGGCCGTGGCGGAACAGCTGCGCAGCCTCGGCAAGGTCAGCTGGATCGTGGCGCCGAACCGCGCGCACCACATGTTCGCGAAGCATGCGCTGCGCGCGTTCCCGCAGGCGGCCTTGTACGGCGCGCCCGGCCTGGCCGCCAAGCGGCCGGACCTGGAAGGCCTGGTCGAGCTGGGCGACAGCATCCCGCGCGAGTGGGAGAAGGAGCTCGGCCAGGTGGTCGTCCGCGGCATGCCCTTCGTGAACGAGGTGGTGTTCTTCCACAAGGCGTCAACGACCCTGATCATGACCGACGTGCTGCAGTGCTGGTGCGGCAAGCTGCCCTGGAACACCTCGCTGTATGCGCGCCTGACCGGCGTGCGCTCGCACCTCGACGTGCCGCGCACGGTCCGTCTCATCACGCGCGACAAGGCGCTGGCGGCCGGCAGCGCGCGGGTGATCCTGCAGTGGCCGTTCACGCGGGTGATCACGGCGCACAATTCGATCGTGGAGCATGAGGCGCATGCGGCAGTGGAGCGCGCCTTCGGGCGTTTCGGCGCATAGATTTCAATCATAAAAAAGGAGATGCATGTTCCCGTTTACCCACTCCATGCGCGCAGCCAGCCTGGCCGCCGCGATTCTCGCCGCCGGCGCGCCGATCACCTCCGTCCACGCCGCCGCTGCGCCCGCCGCCGCCGCGGTGTCGGCCGCGGAAAAGAAGCTCGACCAGATCGCCGCCAGGTTCTACGACGCCCGCGCGAAGTACGACCCGCTGCTCTACGCGACCGCCAACGGCGACAGCCGCTACGACGACCAGATCGGCATGGCCATCGATCCCAAGGTGCGCAAGCGCTACCTCGCCGCGAACCACGCTTTCCTGAAGCAGCTGCAGGCGGTCGACCGCAAGGGCTTGGCGGACAAGGCCCGGCTGAACTACGACATCCTGGCCGCCGAGATCCAGGCCCAGCTCGATCTCGAACGCTTCCCCGAGCACCTGCTGCCGCTGAACCACTTCGACAACGTGCCGAGCAACCTGGCCAACTACGCCGGCGGCACCGGCTCGCAGCCGCTGGAGACGCCGGCCCAGTATCGCGCCTACCTGCATCGCCTGCAGCAGCTGCCGGCCTGGATCGACCAGGCCATCGTCAACATGAAGGAGGGCGTGCGCACGGGCGTGGTGCAGCCGAAGATCGTCACCACCCGCATGCTGCCGCAGTTCCAGCAGCTGCGCAGCAGCGACCCGCAGGCCAGCGTGTTCTACTCGCCGGCCACGCGCCTGCCAGCCGCTTTCTCTGACAAGGACAAGCGCGAGCTCACGAACGGCTATCGCCAGGCCGCGCTGAAGATCGGCCAGGCCCTGGACCGCCTGTGCGCCTACCTGGAAAAGGACTACCTGCCGGCCGGCCGCGCTACCGCCGGCTATGGCGCGCTGCCCGACGGCGCCGCCTGGTACCAGGCCCGCATCAGGAACAATACGAACCTCGATACGCCGCCAGCGCAGATCCACGAACTGGGCCTGAAGGAAGTCGCACGCATCCAGGGCGAGATGGCCAGGCTGGCGCCCAAGCTCGGCTACGACGGCCCCTTGAACGGCTTCCCGCAGTGGGTCGCGGCCCAGCAGAAGTTCAAGCCCTTCACCAGCGAGCAGCAGGTGCTGGAGCGCTACCGCCAGATCTACACGCAGGTGGATGCGAAACTGCCGCAGTATTTCAGCCTGCTGCCGAAGGCGAAGCTGGACATCCAGCTGGAACCCGAACTGACCCGCGCCACCGCGTCGGACCACTACACGCCGGTGGCGGCGGATGGTTCGCATCCGGGCGTGTTCTGGGCCGTGGTCAACGATCCGAAGGACTACGACACGGTCGGCATGGCCACCCTGCTGCTGCACGAGGGCGTGCCCGGCCACCACTTCCACGCCGCGCTGCTGAAGGAACTGCCGCTGCCGGACTTCCGCAAGTTCTTCACCGAGCACCCGAGCGCCGCCGCCTACACCGAGGGCTGGGCGCTATATTGCGAGACCCTGGGCCGCGAGTTCGGTTTTTACGAGGATCCGGCGTATTACTACGGCCACCTGAACGACGAGCTGCTGCGCGCGGTGCGCCTGGTGGTCGACACCGGCATGCACGCCCAGGGCTGGTCGCGCGAGAAGGCGATCGCCTATGCGATGGAAAACCTCGGCTACAGCGAGGCGCGCGCCGCCAACCAGATCGAACGCTACATGGTGTGGCCGGCCCAGGCGCTGGCCTACAAGACCGGCGCCCTGAAGATCCTGGAACTGCGCGCCAGGGCCCGGCAGGCGCTGGGGCCGAAGTTCAGCTATGCGAAGTTCCACGAGGTGGTGCTGGGCGACGGCACGCTGCCGCTGCCCATCCTGGAAAGCCAGGTGAACCGCTGGATCGAGGCGTCGAAGTAAGTCAGGACGGCTGCCCGGCGGGCGCGGCGGCATAGCGGCGCGCCATCGCATTGCCCAACGGGCGCAGTCCGAAGCCGAGGATGAAGGCGCAGTTGGCCGAGCCCGGGAACAGGCCGGCCAGCATCACCGCCAGCAGGGCGATCACGCCCAGGCCGCCCAGCCGGGCGCAGATGGCGACATAGGTCGCGTCATCCATCGGGTGCGCGCAAAGCTGCGGATTGCGGTGGATGTAGCGCGCCACCAGCAGCGAGCCGACAGCGATCAGGACCATCACGATTGAATACACGCCCTGCGCCAGCTGCGAGAAGAAGTGGCCGTTGACGGCGGACGCGAAGGGCAGCAGGCTGGCCCCGCCCAGCATCAGGATGGTGCGCCATACCAGGCCGCCGTCCACATGCCGCACATGGCTGTAGACGCGGTGGTTGCCGACCCAGAAGATTCCCAGCACGACGAAGCTGACCAGCCAGGAATACAGGTTGGGCAGCAGTTCCGCCAGCGCCTCGCGCAGTTGCGCGTCGCTGCTGATATGCAGGTGCTCGGGCAGGCGCAGGTCGATCACCAGCAGGGTCATGGCGACGGCGAAGATGCCGTCGACCAGGGCTTCGATGCGGTGCTTGCTGAGCTGGAGGCTGCCGGAAGTCGAGTGGTCCATGTGTGCGGTCCTATTGTTGGATTATCAATTCTCGCTTGGCTTCGGTCTCAGCGCAAGACCCCTGGCGGGCAAAGCGCGACGTGAACTTTTCCAGCACCAGCGCCAGCCCGAAGCAGACCAGCAGCACCGGCAGATAGACCGTGAAAGTCCAGGCCTGCTCCTTGCCCAGCAGCCCGCGGTACAAACCGACGGCGCCGAGCACCACGAACATGTGCGACAGATACAGCTCGTAGCTCAGGCTGCCCATGCGCGCCAGCCAGCGCAAACCGGCGCGCGGCGCCGGCGGATGCGCATGGAAGGCCAGCAGCATCAGCGCAGCGCCCAGCACCAGCCCGACCATGCCGGACTTGAACAGGTGGCGGTGCACCAGCTCGCCCCAGCCCAGCACCATCAGGATGCAGAAGGCGCCGAAGATCGCCATCGCGCGCGCATCGCGCCGCGCCGGGCGCCAACGCTGGGCCAGCAAGGCGGTCAGCACGCCCCAGGCGATCGCCGCCATCCCCGGTAGATAAGCTTTCTCGCGCCAGACTTCGTCGGCGGCCGGCACCAGGTTGCGCAGCGGGTTCAGGAGCAGCGCCCACACGATCAGGCCGCCGACCAGGAGCCGGCGCGGCAGCCACAGGCAAAGCAGCGGGAAGCCGATATAAAACACTTCCTCGATCGACAGCGACCACAGCACGTCCCAGCCCGCGGGCGCCCAGCCGGTGCGCCCCTCGTACCAGTTGAAGGTGAAGCTGAGGGCGGAGCCGAGCAGGCCGCCCAGGCTCTGTCTGTCGCCATCGGGCGCGAAGCCCGTGACGCCGAACAGGGCCAGCACCGACAGCGCGGCCAGCGTGAGCAGCAGCAGCGGCAGGATGCGCAGCGCGCGGGCGCGGTAGAAGCGGCGCAGGTTCACGCGATCGAGGCCGCCGTCGCGTTCCATGATGCGTGTGGCAATCAGGAAGCCGGAGATGACGAAGAAGATGAAGACGGCTTCGTAGCCGTTGAAGCTGACCGCGTCCAGCAGGCGCTTGGGCAGCCAGTCCTTCAACAGGCTCGGCCCCAGCGGCAGGCGGAAGGGCAGGGCCAGGTGGTGGACGACCACCAGCAGGATGGCGAGGCCGCGCAGGCAGTCGATGCCGAAGTTGCGTTTGTAGTTCATCCATCCATGGTAACAGCGCTTGCCGCGTGAAAACTCAAAAAATTCCATATCTCGCACGCCAGTCCGGCCTTGATCGCGACGAAAGCCTGGCAGTCGTGCGTACCCATCCGGCGGCGTAGAATCGCCTCGACCCGATCTCGAAGGAGTCCACATGAAACGCTGGTTCCTGCTCGCCGCCTTGGCCGCGGCCGCCACCGCTTCCGCCCACCACGGCGGGTCCGAATACCAGGCCGACAAACCCCTGCAGCTCACCGGCACCATCCAGGAAGCCGGCTACGTCCAGCCGCACGGCGGGTGCGCTGATCGCCTGCGGACGGCTGCTGGCTTGGATATGATCGAAAATTTCGATGCCAGACGGTCAAATAACTCGTTTTTCTTCCGCTCCCCGGGCGTCCATAATGAACGCCATCGACAAGCCCAGGATGGCATGTGCATCACGTACAATCGTTCAACGACAGGGAGACCGACATGGAAGTAAGGACCCACCGCGGCCAGGGGCCGCTGCAGCAGGTCATCGAAATCGGGCCGCACCGGCTCCTGACCGACGTGGCGCCGGAATCCGGCGGCGAGGGCAGCGGCCCCGAACCGCACGACCTGCTGGCGGCGGCGCTGGCGGCCTGCACCACGCTGACGGTCAACCTGTACGCCAGGCGCAAGGGCTACGCGCTCGACGAGGTCCAGGTCAGTATCCAGCACGGCCAGGAAGGCGCGGCCTACGCCCTGCATCGCAGCATCCGCTACCTCGGCGCCCTGAGCGAAGAAGAAAAGCAGCGCCTGACGGACATCGCCAACAAGTGCCCGGTCCACAAGACCCTGTCCGGGCAGATCCAGATCACCACGGAGGCAGAATAAATGGAACTCGACCAACACGACGCCCACGACAAGCACGATGAGCAGAGCATGCTGGAAACCATCGTGGTCCCGCGCACGCATGACCTGGGCGGCGGCTTCGAAGTCCGGCGCGCGCTGCCGCACAAGGACCGCCGCATGGTCGGCCCCTTCGTCTTCCTCGACCAGATGGGCCCGCACGTGTTCAATGCCGGCACCGGCATCGACGTCCGTCCGCACCCGCACATCGGCCTGTCCACCGTGACCTATCTGCTGGAAGGCGAGATCTCGCATCGCGACAGCCTCGGCACCGTGCAGGACATCCGTCCCGGCGCGGTCAACTGGATGACGGCCGGGAAGGGCATCGTCCACTCCGAGCGCACCGGGCCGCTGGTGCGCGCGAACGGCTCGACCCTGCACGGCCTGCAATGCTGGGTGGCGCTGCCGAAGGCCAGCGAAGAAAAGGATCCGAGCTTCTCGCACATCGCCGCCGACCAGCTGCCGGTGCTCGAAGGCGAGGGCGCCACCGCCCGCATCATCGCCGGCGAATACTTCGGCAAGCGCGCCCCGGTGCCGGTCGAGTCGCCGATGTTCTACGTCGACCTGGCGCTGCAGCCGGGTGCGCGCATGACGATGCCGGCCGAGTACGGCGAGCAGGCGATCTATGTGGTGGAAGGCACGCTGGACCTTGGCCGCGACGGCAGCTTCGGTCCCGGCCAGCTGCTGGTGCTGAAGCCCGGCGCCGCCGTCACCCTGGCCGCCGCCAACGGCGCCGGCGCCCGTCTGATGCTGCTGGGCGGCGAGCCGATGGACGGTCCGCGTTACCTGACCTGGAATTTCGTCTCCAGCTCGGCGGACCGCATCGAGCAGGCCAAGGAAGACTGGCGCGAAATGCGCTTCCCGAAAGTGCCGGGCGAAACCGAGTTCATCCCGCTGCCGGATACCCTGGGCCGGCCGGTGCGTTATCCTTAGACTTGGATTCCCGCCTGCGCGGGAAGTCATTTCGGGCAATGCCCGGAATGACGGGCAATTAGCCTGGCGCCCGCGGCGCGGCTTGTTCGCGCAGGTAGCCAGCGCAGTCCTCGGGGCTCAGCGGTTTGCTGTAATAAAAGCCCTGGATCTGGTCGCAGCCGGCCGCGCGCAGTCCGTCCAGTTGCTCCTGCAACTCGACGCCTTCGGCGATCACCTCCAGGCGCAGGCCGTGGGCCATGGCGATGATCGCCTTCACCATCGCCATCGATTCGGCGCTCTGGTGCATGTCCTGGACGAAGGAGCGGTCGATCTTGAGCTTGTCGACCGGCAGCTGCTTGAGGTAGCTGAGGCTGGAATAGCCGGTACCGAAATCGTCGATGCTGATGGTGCAGCCGAGTCCGCGCAGGCGCGCCATCAGGCCGGCGCTGCGCTCGGGGCATTGCACCGACATGCTTTCGGTGAGTTCCAGTTCCAGGTCGCCCGGCGCCAGCCCGGCATCGCGCACCACGCTGGCCACGCAGCCGACGATGTCGGTGCGGTGGAACTGGCGCGCCGACAGGTTGACGGCCACCGGCACCGTCGGCACGCCCTCGACGCGCCAGGCGCGGCACTGGTCGACCGCGCTTTTCAGCACCCACTCGCCGATCTCGACGATCAGCCCGGCTTCTTCCGCCACCGGAATGAATTCCACCGGCGACACCACGCCATGCCGCGGATGGCGCCAGCGCAGCAGCACTTCGAGCCCCGCCACCGAGCCGTCCTTCAGCGCGATCTTCGGCTGGTACATCAGGAACAGCTCCTTGTGGTCGAGCGCGGCGCGGAGCTGGCTTTCCATGGTCAGCTTGCGCTTGAAGGCCGCCTTCAGCTCCTCGGAGAAATGCTGGATCTGGCCGCCGCCCATCAGCTTGGCGCGGCGGGTGGCCATGGCGGCGTTATTCATCAGGATGTCGGCGCTGTCGCCGTCCTGCGGGTAGATCGCGTAGCCGATGCTGCAGGTGAGCGGGATGGCGCCGCCGCCCGGGTTCTTGAACTCGCGGTGCACCGCCTGCATGAGCTGGCGCAGGCGGTCGCGGGCCACGCTGTCGTCGCCGAGGCCGGGCAGCAGCACCATGAATTCGTCGTTGCCGATCCGCGCCAGCAAATCTTCCGGCCGCAGCACGCTTTGCAGGCTCCAGGTGATCGAGACCAGGGCCTGATCGCCGGCGTGGTGGCCGAGGGCTTCGTTCAGGCGCTTGAACTTGTCGAGGTTGATCGAGGCGACCAGGGTCGGCGTGTCCTGCCTGCGCCATGCCTCGATGCCGGCGCCGATGGTGCGCACCAGCGCCTGGCGGTTCGACAGCCCGGTCAGCTGGTCGTGGTTCAGCAGGAACTCGACCTGGCCGGCGGCCGCGCTCAGTTCCGGATTGGCGGTGTCCAGCAGCACGTGCGAACACAGGGCCTGGGCCGCGCTGGCCAGCTGGCGGTGGTGGATCAGCTGTTCGACCATGCGCGCGAGGTCGCGCAGCAGGTCCAGCTCCTCGCCGCTCAGCTGGCGCGGCTCGCGGTCGATCACGCACAGGGTCCCGATCGGCATCCGGTCCACCGAATACAGCGGCACCCCGGCGTAGAAGCGCACATGGGCGTCGCCGGTCACCATCGGGTTGTCGCGAAAGCGCGGGTCCTGGGTGGCGTCGCCGACCACCAGCGGTGCGTGCTGGAGGATCGCGTGGCCGCAGAAGGAGATCTCGCGCGCGGTCCCGGCGCCTTCGAAGCCGCAGCGCGACTTGAACCACTGGACGTCCTTGTCGACCAGCGAAACCAGGGCGGTGGGCGCGTTCAGCAGGCGCGCGGCCATGCGCGTGATGCGGTCGAAGGCTTCCTCGGGAGGGCTGCCGAGCAGGCGGGTGGCGTGTAGGGCGGCCAGGCGGCGCGCTTCGTCGACAGGAATGTCAGGAACTTTCATGGTCCTCCTTGCGATGCATCGGGCGGTGCTTTGCGGCCCATTCTGCCATGGCGGAGCGAACTGGAGCAGAGGCAAGGGTGCAGGGGCAGCACGTTTGACTTTATCGTGCGCGCCCGCTTGGGATAACATCCAGGTGGGAACCGCGCGCCGCGGCGGGATGGAGAGAGAAATGAAAGCGATCGTAACCGGCCATACCAAGGGCCTCGGGGCTGCTCTTGCCCGCAACCTGCTGGCGCGCGGGGTGCCGGTGCTGGGCCTGGCCCGCACCCGTTCCGACGGCCTGGCGCAATCCTGGCCCGAGCTGTTCGAGGAGGTCGAACTGGACCTGGCGGACGGGCCGGCGCTGGTCGACTGGCTGGCCGGGAACGCGCTGACCGACTACCTGGACGGCACCGGCGCCGTGCTTCTGCTCAACAATGCGGGGATGATGGCCCCGGTCGGGCCCCTCGAGGAGCAGGACCCGCGCGCGGTGCTGCGCGCCGTGACCCTGAACGTGGCGGCGCCGATGGCGCTGGCGGCGGCCGTGGTGCGCGCCAGCGACGGCGGGCAAAAGCGCATCATGCACATCTCCAGCGGCGCCGGGCGCCATCCCTATCCCGGCTGGAGCGTGTATTGCGCCACCAAGGCGGCGCTCGACCACCATGCGCGCGCGGTGGTGCTGGACGGCGGCCAGGACGTGCAGATCTGCAGCCTGGCCCCGGGCACCATCGACACCGCCATGCAGAGCGAGATCCGCGCCACCTCGGAAGCGAACTTCCCGCTGCGCCAGCGCTTCGTCGACCTGAAGGAAACCGGCAGCCTGGTCGATCCGGACGATTGCGCCGAGCAGCTGGTCGACTACCTGCTCGGCAAGTCCTTCGGCGATGAGGTGGTGGCCGACCTCCGTACCCTGGGCTGTTAAGGTTTTCCGAGCACCTGAAAGCCGCTCAGGACAAGGCGCATCGTCGAAGACAGTACGCCCGTACGGCGAGACGATGCAACGCCGCCATGGGCGGCTTTCAGGCGCTCGGCGCCGGCGGGATCGCCAGGCCGCGCGCCACGGCAGGACGCGCGACGAACGCCTGCACCACGCGCGCCACGTTGGCGAAATCCTGGTAGCCCACCAGCTCGCCCGCGCCATAGAAGCCGACCAGGTTGTTCACCCAGGGGAAGGTGGCGATGTCGGCGATCGTGTATTCCTCGCCCATGATCCAGCTGCGGCCTTCCAGGTGCCGGTCCAGCACCCCCAGCAGGCGCTTCGACTCGGCCACGTAGCGGTCGCGCGGGCGCTTGTCCTCGTAGTCCTTGCCGGCGAACTTGTGGAAGAAGCCGAGCTGGCCGAACATCGGGCCCAGGCCGCCCATTTGGAACATCAGCCACTGGATGGCCTGGTAGCGCAGCGCCGGGTCGGCGGGCAGCAGCTTGCCGGTCTTCTCGGCCAGATAGAGCAGGATCGCGCCCGATTCCCACAGCGGCAGCGGCTTGCCGCCGGGGCCGTCCGGGTCGATGATCGCCGGGATCTTGTTGTTCGGGTTCAGCGACAGGAACTCGGGCGAGAGCTGGTCGTTCTTGCCGAAATCGACGCGGTGCACCTCGTAGGGCAGGCCGGTTTCTTCCAGCATGATCGCGGCCTTGACGCCGTTCGGCGTGGGCAGCGAGTACAGCTGCAGGCGCTCGGGATGCTGCGCGGGCCACTTGCGGGTGATGGGGAAATTGTTCAGGTCAGCCATGCGCGTCTCTCCTGGGTAGATGGTCCATGTTGATTGTACTCAAGATACGTTTGCAGCGTGGGTGGGAGTATCCTTGGATGGACGAGCTACTGCGCTACTACGAGGAAGAGTTGGGCCTGTTCGGCCAGTTCGCGCGCGAATTCCGCGCCCGTTACCCGAAGCCGGCCAGCGAGCTGCACCTGGCCGGCGAGACCTACGAAGACCCGAGCGTGGCGCGCCTGATCCAGTCGGTGGCCCTGATGAGCGCCAGGATACGCAAGCGCCTCGACGACGACTACCCGAAGTTCACCGAATCGCTGCTGGAAAGCCTGTATCCCCACTACCTGCGGCCCATGCCCTCGCACACCATCGTGCAGGTGGGCGGCCATGGCGACGCCGAACTGCCCGACGCGCAGGTAGCGATGCCGCGCGGGACCATGCTGCGCACCAGCGCCCGCCACGACAGCGTGATCCTGTTCCGCACCGTCTACGATGTGCTGCTGGCGCCGCTGCGCGTGGCCGGACTGCAGTTCGCGCCGCTGGCGGGAAGCCCGCGCTCGCTGCGCCTGCCGCGCGGCGCCGGAAGCAGCATCGGCATCACCATCGACACGCCCGGCCCGCGGCCGCTGGCCGAGGTGCTGCCGGCGCGCCTGCGCCTGTTCGTCGACGGCGAAGCGTCCACGCGCGCGGCCCTGATCGACGCGCTGTTCCTGCGCGGCGCCTGCGCCTACGTCCAGGCCGGTGGCGAGGCGGCGTGGCTGCCGCTGCCTGCCGTTCCGCTGGCGCTGGCCGGCTTCGCGGAAGACGATGCGATGATCCCGTTCCCGGCGCGCGCCCATCCGGCGCTGCGCCTGCTGAGCGAATACTTCTGCTATCCCGAGAAATTCCACTTCATCGACCTCGACACCACGGCCCTGCGCGCGCTGCTGCCGCCGCGCTGCACCAGCTTCACCCTGCAGGTGGTGCTGAACGGCTTGAGCGTCGATTCGGACCCGGCGCGCCTGCTTGCCGGGCTCAAGCCGGGCAACCTGCTGCCGTCCTGCACCCCGGTCATCAACCTGTTCCCGAAAGCCGGCGCGCCGCTGCAGCTGTCCTACACCAGCGCCGATTACCCGCTGCTGGCCGACGGCGCCCACGCGGCCGACTACGAGATCCACAGCGTCGACGCGGTGCGCCTGGTGCGCGAAGGGCAGGGCTCGAGCAGCGTCACCCGCTTCGCGCCCCTGTATGCCGCGAACGGCGACGCCGAGGGCGGCGAAGCCCAGGAAGGCAATCACTACTGGATCACGCGGCGCGACCATGCGGTGGCGGCGGTCAGCCCCGGGCACGAGATGCGCATCGCCCTGATCGACGCCGACTTCCGCAGCACCGACAGCGCCGGCGCCCCGGGGTGCCGGACCACGCTGTCGACCACGCTCACCTGCACCAACCGCGACCTGCCGGCCCAGCTGCGCTACGGCGATCCGCAGGGCGACCTGCGCACCGACGAGCTGTCCGGCGTGGCGCCGATCCGCATGCTGCGCAAACCGAGCGCGAGCTACCGCTTCGGCAGCGCGCGCGGCGCGCACTGGCGCCTGATCTCCCATTTGTCGCTCAGCCACACCAGCCTGACCATGGCCGGCCTCGACGACTTCCGCAAGATGCTGGCGCTGTACGACCTGCCGCATTCGCCGGCCGCGCAGCGCCTGATCGCCGGCATCCAGGGCCTGGAGCACGGCGCGGTGCGCGCTTGGGTGCGGACGGCGCCGGTCTCGACCCTGATGCCGGGCATCGCCATCCGTCTGACGGTGGACGAGGAAGCCTTCGCCGGCGCCAGCCTGTTCGTGTTCGCACGGGTGCTCGACCATTATTTTGCGCTGAACGGACAGCTCAACTGTTTTACACGGCTGCAGGTCGTGTCGCGCCAGACCGGCCAGGAGCTCCTTGCATGCGAACCCCGCCACAGCAGCCGGCCACTGGGCTGATCGCGCGGCTGCTGGCCGAGCCGCAGCGCTTCGAATTCTTCCAGGCGGTGCGGCTGCTGCTGTTGTGGCTGGGCGAGCAGGGCGTGCCGCCGCGGCGCGCGCTGGAACGCCACCTTCGCTTCCGTAACAGCCTGGCGCTGGGCTTCCCGGCCGGCCAGGTCGAGGCGCTCGCACCATCCCTCGCGCTCGACGGGCTGCCGCCCCGATTCCACCTGACGCCCACCTTCATGGGCCTGCTGGGCGCCCACGGCACCCTGCCGGCACACGTGACCGAGCGCATCGCCGCCTGGGAAGCCGGGCAGCCGGACGACGAGCTGGCCGATGCGCCGCGCGCCTTCCTCGACATCTTCAGCACGCGCATGCTGGCCCTGTTCTATGGCGCGTGGCGCAAGTACCGGGTCGAGCACGCGGTGACTGGCGCCGAGGGCGGCGACGCCTTCCTGCCGCTGCTGCTGGCGCTGGCGGGTTTCAGTCCGGGCTCGCCGCACGGCGCGGTGGACGACGCCACGCTGGCGCGCTATGCCGGGGTGCTCAGGCAGCGCCCGGCTTCGGCCGTGGTGCTGGCGCGGGTGCTGTCGCATCACTTCGGCGTGCCGATCGGGCTGGAAGAGGGGATCGGCTTCTGGGATGCGCTGTCGCGTGAGGAGCAATCCAGGCTGGGCGGCTCCATGACGCATCCCGGCGCGGTCCTCGGCCAGGCCGCGGTGCTGGGCGAGCGCTGCTGGCGCCCGGACCTGCGCGTGCGCGTGCGCATCGGGCCGCTGCGCCGCGCCCGGTTCGAGCGCTTCCTGCCGCATGCGGAGGGCGCCCGCGCCCTGCGCACCATGCTCGGCCTGTTCGCCGCGCCGACCCTCAGCTACGAGGTGGTGCTGGTGCTGGCGCACAGCGAACTGCGGCCCGTGCGCCTGGCCGGCGGCCCGCAGCGCCTGGGCCGCGACAGCTTCCTGATCACCCGGCCGGCGGCCGGCGACCGCGCCGACATGGTCTACGACCTGCGGCCCATGCCGCCGCTGCCGCCAGCCGCCTCACCCTTCGATCTCGAAGATCCGGCGAACGGCGCTTGACCTTCCCATCGTGGGAAGGATTATCCTGTCATTAACTGACAGGAGTAATCATGGAAACCAGGGATTCCACCGCCGGGCTGCAGCTCGCGGTACAAGGCATGACCTGCGCGTCCTGCGTGGCGCGCGTCGAAAAGGCGCTGATGAAGGTCCCCGGCGTCACGGAGGCCAGCGTTAACCTGGCGCTTGAACAGGCCACCGTGCATGGGACGGCGCTGGATGCGGACGCCATCGTCGCGGCGGTGGTGCAGGCCGGCTATCAGGCGGCGCCGATCGAGCGCGGCCAGCCGCGGCCCGCGCCGCGCCCGCACGCGCTGCCTGCGTGGTGGCCGGTGGCCGCCGCCGCCATCCTCAGCCTGCCGCTGGTGCTGCCGATGTTCTTTTTTAAGATGCTGCTGCCGGGGTGGACCCAGCTGCTGCTGGCGACCCCGGTCCAGTTCTGGCTGGGCGCGCGCTTCTACCGCGCCGGCTGGAAGGCGCTGCGCGCGGGGTCGGGCAACATGGACCTGCTGGTGGCGATCGGCACTTCGGCGGCCTACGCCTTGTCGGTGTACCAGCTGTTTGCCGCGCCGGCCGGCCACGGGCTGCCGCACCTGTATTTCGAATCCTCGGCCGTGGTGATCACCCTGGTCCTGCTCGGCAAGTGGCTGGAAGGCCGGGCAAAATACCAGACCGTGGCAGCGATCCGCGCCCTCGAATCCTTGCGTCCCGATAGCGCCATGGTGAGGCGCGGCGGCCGTGATATCGAAGTCGCGCTGGCCGAGCTGCGTAGCGGCGACCTGATGGTGGTGCGCCCCGGCGAGCGCGTGCCGGCCGACGGCCGCGTCATCGAGGGCGGCAGCCACCTGGACGAATCCCTGCTGACCGGCGAAAGCCTGCCGGTGGCGCGCGGCGCCGGCGAGGCGGTGCTGGGCGGCGCCGTGAATGGCGAGGGCCTGTTGCTGGTCGAAGCGACCAAGGTCGGCGCCGACACCATGCTGGCGCAAATCATCCGCATGGTCGAGGATGCGCAGGCGGTCAAGGCGCCGATCCAGCGCCTGGTCGACCGCGTCAGCGCCGTGTTCGTGCCGGCGGTGCTGCTGATCTCCGTCGTCACGCTGCTAGTCTGGGGCCTGGCCACCGGCGACTGGCAGCAGGCCTTGCTGAACGCGGTGGCGGTGCAGGTGATCGCCTGCCCGTGCGCGCTGGGCCTGGCGACGCCGACCGGGATCATGGTCGGCACCGGCGTGGCCGCCCGCCACGGCATCCTGATCAAGGACGCGGAAGCGCTGGAGACGGCGCACGCGCTGCGCACCGTGGTGTTCGACAAGACCGGCACGCTCACCGAGGGCAAGCCGCGCGTGGTGGCGGTCGAGGGCGGCGAATCGCTGTTGCCGCTGGCCTGGGCCGTGCAGCAGTACAGCGAGCACCCGCTGGCGAAGGCGGTGGCGCAGGCGGCGCGGGAACGCGGCTTGCCGCTGCCGCCGGCCGTGGGCGAGGCCGCCGCCTTGCCGGGCCGCGGCGTGCGGGCGCGGGTCGGGACCGCCACCGTAAATCTCGGTAACCGGCGCCTGATGCAGGAGCTCGGCGCCGACACGGACGCCTGGGACGAGGCCGCGCGCCGGCACGAGCAGGATGGCCGCACCGTGTCCTGGCTGGCCGCGGAAGAGGGCGGCGCGCTGCGGGTCGAGGGCTTGCTGGCCTTCGGCGACCGCCTGAAGCCGGCCAGCGCGGCGGCAGTGGCGCGCCTGCAGGCGATGGGCGTCGAGACCGTCATGCTGACCGGCGACAACCGCGGCGCGGCGGCGCTGGTGGCGCGCGAACTGGGCCTGACGCGCTACGTGGCCGAGGTCCTCCCGGCCGGCAAGGCCGCCGCGGTGCGCGAACTGATGGCGGACGCCGGCCGCGGCAAGGTGGCGATGGTCGGCGACGGCATCAACGACGCCCCGGCCCTGGCCGCGGCCGACGTCGGCATCGCCATGGCCGGCGGCACCGACGTGGCCATGCACACGGCCGGCATCACGCTGATGCGCGGCGACCCGCAACTGGTGGCGGACGCCATCGCGATCTCGTCGGCCACCTACCGCAAGATCCGCCAGAACCTGGGCTGGGCCTTCGTCTACAACGTGGTCGGCATCCCGGTCGCGGCGCTGGGCCTGCTCAATCCGGTGCTGGCCGGTGCGGCGATGGCGCTCAGTTCCGTCAGCGTGGTGACGAATGCCTTGCTGCTGCGGCGCTGGACGCCGGTTTCTTTTTCAATCCCTGTTTCAAACGAAGGAGCAACGACGATGTACGAATTGACCGTGGAAGACATGACTTGCAAACACTGCGTGGGCCGCGTGACCAAGGCCGTGCAGGAGATCGACCAGGCGGCGAAGGTCGATATCGACCTGCCGACCAAGAAGGTCAAGATCGACAGCGCCGCCGACCTGGACAGGATTGCGCGGGCGATCGACGCGGCCGGCTATCCGGTCAGTGCGCGAGCGTGAAGCGGACCAGCGCCAGCGACAGGGCGAACAGGTAGCCGTAGGCGAAGCGGTCGATGCGCAGCAGATCGTCGCCGCGGCGCGCCCGCCAGCGGCCGGCCACGCACATCAGCAGGCCGGCCGCGACCGGCGTCACGGCCAGGTTGACGATGCGCCAGGCGCCGTGCGTGAAGTTGGCGGGGAAGACCAGCAGGCTGAGGCCGCCCAGCAGGGCGCCGAAGGTGGCGTAGGCCAGCGCGGCCAGCCACGGATTCGGCCGCCGCTGGAAAGGCTCGGCCAGGGAGTGCAGGCCGAGTTCGACCAGCAGTTCGACGGCGGCCTGGAGCAGGAATTCGCCGAGGAGTTCGAGGAGGGCTTCGAGCATGGCAACAACTCTACTGTAAGCCTGGGCGCTTGACCAGTGCGTCAGCATTTCCCCACTCATGTAGAATCGCCAAGAATGCCAAATAAACAACCGGGAACATGAAAGGCGCACACATGGCAAAGACCGACCTGTCGAACTACAACCTCGCCGAGCTCAAGGGCCTGCAATTCGATATCGAAAAGGAGATCAAGTCCCGCCAGCATGACGAGGTCAGGAAGGCGCGCGAGCAGATCCTCGCGATTGCCCAGGACATGGGCGTGCCGGTGTCGGCGCTGCTGTCCGGGGAGGGCGGCGGCAAGAAGGGCGCGAAGAAGGGCGGCAACGGCCAGGCCGGCCAGGCGCGCTTCCGCAACCCGGCCGACGAGTCGCAGACCTGGACCGGCCGCGGGCGCCAGCCGAAGTGGATCGCCGAGGGGCTCTCAGGTGGCAAGTCGCTGGACGACTTCCGGATATGAGTGAGGCGGGGGCGGCGTATGATACGGCCTTCGACACCAGGAAGAGCTGGAAGCGCTGCGCGAAGCCGGCGATGCATTGGAAAGCGAGCGCCTCAACGCCGAGCTGCGTAACGCCAGGCAGGTGGTGATGGATGCCCCGGTCGGCAAGGCCAAGGACCAGCTGGCGATCGAGGGCAAGGATGCCCAGCTGGCGGACTTGCGGACCCAGCTCGAGAAAGGCGTGGCGCAAAATGCGACGCTGCCGGACGCGCGGCTGGCGGCCGAGATGGAACTGGTCGGCGCCAGGACGGCGCGCGACAGCCTGCAAGCCGAGAACGCGGACCTGCGCAAGCAGATCGCGGCCCCGCGCAAGCGCTGGGCGCCGTACGGAGGCTGGCGGCCGCGGTCTCGCCGCTGCCGGCCGAATGCAGGAAGAACTTCGCGGCGATGCTTGCCAGGATCGCCAGCGTGCCTATCGTTGCTGCCAGTGCCTCGAGCATGGCTACCTCGCATGGACTCAGTGCTGCAATAGCGTGGGCGCGTACGTCTTCAGGAAGAATACCAGTGTGATGCAGGCGGTGGCGCATAGCGTCACAGCGCGGATCACGTTCGCCGGCGCGCGCTTGCCGACATGCGCGCCGCCGTAGCCGCCGATGACGGCGCCCGCCAGCATCGCCAGCGTCTCCGGCCAGCGCACCGCGCCGGCCGCGATGAATGCCAGCACCGCCACCGTGTTCGCCGCGCTGACCAGCAAGGTGCGCGGCGCATTCAGGCGTTTTATATCGCCGTTGTCCAGCAGTCCCCAGACCGCGATCATCATGATCCCGACCGCGCCGCCGAAATAGCCGCCATAGATCCCGAGCCCGAATTGCAGCGCCAGCACCGCATGCGCGTGGATGTGCCAGCGTGCGCGCAGCGCCTCGCCGACGCGCCGGCCGAAGGCGAGCGCCAGCGAGGCCGCCAGCAGCAGCCAGGGCAGCACGAAGCTGAACGTCGCGGACGGGGTCCGCAGCAGCAGGAGGGCGCCCACCAGGCCGCCGCACAGGGTGGCAGCCAGCAGGGCGCGGATCGGGACGGCGCCGACGGATCTGGCGCCGTCGCGGTAGGCCCAGGCGCTGGCGAGGCCGCCCGGGAACAGGGCCACCGTGCTGGAAGTGTTCGCCTGTACCGGAGGCACGCCCGCCGCGATCAGCGCCGGCAGGCTGACGAAGGAACCGCCGCCGGCCAGCGCATTCATCGCCCCGGCCACCATTCCTGCGGAAAAGGTCATGATCATTGCATTCATGTGCCGATCATAGGGGCCTGCGACCTTGTCCGCAATCCGGCAATTCCGGGCCCAGCCTTCGGCCAGGCCGAAGGCTAATGCCCGCCGTGGCCGCCGCCGCGCTTGACGGTGGCCACCGGTTCGCCGGGCGCCGCCGCCGTCGCCGGAGCCCGGACCGGCTCCGGCATCGCGCCGGTCCACTCCTTTGCCACCGTGCCCTTCGGATGCCTGAACCAGCCGGGATCGCGGAAATCGCCGCGCGCGAGGCCTTCGCGCACCTTGATCATCGTGAACATGCCGCCCATTTCGATCTCGCCGAAGGGACCTTTGCCGTCCATCATCGGCAGGGTGTTCTCGGGCAGGGGCATGCGCATGCCGCCCATCGAGCCGCCTTTTTCGCCCATCACCATGTAGCCGGGCACCAGGTCGTTGATCTTCCTGGCCACGCCGCTGTGGTCGACGCCGATCAGGTTGGGCACCTGGTGGCCCATCGCATTCATCGTGTGGTGCGACTTGTGGCAGTGGAAGGCCCAGTCGCCCGGCGCATCGGCGATGAATTCGATGGCGCGCATCTGCCCTACGCCGATGTCGACCGTGACTTCCGGCCAGCGCGCGGCCGGTGGAATCCAGCCGCCGTCCGTACCCGCGACTTCGAAGCGGTGGCCGTGGATGTGGAAGGGGTGGTTGGTCATCGACAGGTTGCCGATGCGGATGCGCACGCGGTCGTCCTTCCTCACCACCATGGCGTCGGTGCCGGGGAAGGCGCGGCTGTTGATGGTCCAGATGTTCTGTTCCAGCATGGTGTTGACATTGGGCGTGTAGCTGCCCGGCTCGATGTCGTAGGCGTTCAGCAGGAACACGAAGTCGCGGTCCACCGCGTGCTGGCGCGGGTCTTTCGGGTGGGTCACCCAGGAACCCATCATGCCCATGCCGATCTGCGCCATTTCGTCGGCGTGCGGGTGGTACATGAAGGTGCCGGCGTAGCGCGCGACGAACTCGTAGACGTAGGTTTTTCCCGGTTCGATGCGCGGCTGGGTCAGTCCCGCCACGCCGTCCATCCCGTTCGGCAGCAGCTGGCCGTGCCAGTGCACGCTGGTCGCTTCCGGCAGCTTGTTGGTGACGAAGATGCGCACGCGGTCGCCCTCGACCACCTCGATGGTCGGACCCGGGCTCTGGCCGTTGTAGCCCCACAGATTGGCCTTCATGCCGGGCGCGATCTCGCGCACCACGGGCTCCGCGACCAGGTGGAATTCCTTGACGCCGTCCTTCATGCGCCAGGGCAAGGTCCAGCTGTTGAGGGTGACGACCGGGTTGTAGGGGCGGCCGTTCGGCGGCACGAGCGGCGGCGCGGTGCCGGCCGAGCTCTGGACCGGGGCTTCGGGGATGGCGGCCGCGGCGGCCTTGCTCACCAGCGAAGCGCCGACCATGGCGGCGCCTGCGCCGGCGCCGTTGAAGAGAAAATTCCTGCGGGATGTCATTCTGCGTGTTCCTTGTGTTCCTGGCTCTGGTGTTCGACGTGTTGCGCGCCGAGGCGCACGCCGAGCGCCGCCTCCAGCTGCGCATGCGCGGTCCAGAACGCCTTCAATGCCTCGATGTAGCCGGATACCGCGCCGGCCTGCTCGCGCGAATCGGCAAGCAGTTCCTGGGTCGACATCAGCATGCCGTTGTAGCGCAGCAGGACCTCCTTCGAGATCCGCTTGCGCAGCGGGATGATGCGGTCGCGGTAGTGGGCCGCGAGGTCATAGGCCGCGCGGTAATCCAGATAGCCCTCGCGCGCCTCGCTGCGCGCCGTGACGGCCGCCTGGGCCACGCGCTGCACCGCCTGCATGTAGACACCCTCGGCGCGCGCCACCCGCGCGCCGCCCCAGTCGAACAGCGGCAGTTCCAGCGTGAGCTCGTAGCCGCGCGCGGTCGGCGCACCGGTCGTGGTCTCGTTCACGTAGCCGAGATCGAGCACGTTGACGAAGCGCGTCGTCTTCGTCAGCCCCAGGTTGGCCGCGGTCGCCTGGGCGTCGAGCTTCGCGGCCTGCACGTCGAGGCGCTGTCCGATGGCGATGCGCTCGATGTCCGTCAGCTGCGCCGGGGACGCCGGCAACTCGGGCAGGTGCACGGGCAGGCTGTATTGCGCATCCTTGCCCCACAGGCCGAGCAGGCGCGTGAGCTTCTCTCGCGCGGCCACGGCCTGCTTGCCGGCGCGGGCCAGCGCGGCCTGGGTTTCAAGGTGGTAGAGCTGCTCGCGCGACAGGTCGAGCTGGCTCATGTTGCCGGCCTTCGCCATGCGCCCGGCCAGTTCGGCGCTGGCCTCGGCGGCGGCGTCGACCTGGCGCGCGTAGTCCAGCGCCTGTCCGGCCGCTACCGCATCGACCCAGGCCACGCGGGTGTCGCGCGCATGCTGCTCGATTTCGCGCGCGACTTCCAGCCTGGCCTGCTCGAAGCGCCGGGCCTCCAGGCGCGAGGCCAGCGGCAGGGTCAGCAACTGCACCAGGTTCATGGTGAAGGTGCGCTCGATGGCGAGGTCGCCGGCGTTCGATACATGCTTGTAGGCGAGCACCGGATTCGGCAGCCGTCCGGCCTGGGCCAGGTCGGCATCGGCGATGCCGACCTTCCAGTAGCTGGCCTGCAGGCCGGGGTTGGCCAGCACCGCGACTTTCACCGCCTCGTCCATGCCCAGCGGCTGCGCCAGCGTGGCTTGCACCTGCTGCGCCAGTTCGCGCGCGGCGGCATCGTCGCGCGCGAGGCGGGGTTCGGCGCCGATGCGTTCGCGCGCGCCGGCGGCGACCGAGGCGAAGCCGCCATCCGGCGCCACCGTCGTGCAGCCGGCCAGCACGGCCAGCGCCAGCGGCGCGCCCAGCGTCTTCAGCTTCATGGCGCCTCCTTGGCCTTTTTTATCTTGTCCTTGCCGCAGCAGGACCCGCAAGCGGCGCCGCAGCAGGACATCTTGTCCTTGCCGGAGGTGTCGCCGCCCGGCGCGCACATGGCCGGGCTGTCCTGCTTGCCCATGTTCATGCCTTGCATACCCTGCATGGCCGCGTGGTCGTGCATGGCGTGGCCGGCATGCGGATCGGCGGCCTGGCTGGCCATCGGTTTCATGGTCAGGGCCATCGAGTTGGTGGCGGCGACGGTCTGGTTGCTCTTGACCCAGTTGGCGTCGGGGGTGGCGGCAGGCGCGGCCTCCCCAGGTTTGGCCAGGGTCGATTGATAGCCGGTGGCGGGTACGGGCGCTTGCGGATCGGCCGCTTGCTGGGCGTGAGCGTGCACGCTGGACGCGGCCACCAGCAGGCAGGCGGCGGCGCGCGCCAATGGATATTGGATTTTCATCGGATTCCTCGTTGAATGAAACGTGATGTCAGCCGTCGGCCATGGGGCAGGACGGCGCGCGGTATCAGGCGAGGAGGGGGCTGGGAGGCCGTTCGGGCAGGACGGGATCGACGCTGGGCAGATGGCCGGCGCGGAAGGGAATCGAGGTGGTGGACGGCGGCGCCGGCGCCGGCGTGGCAGGCATGCTGGAAGCCATCGCCGCGCCGACGCAGCAGGCGGCGCAAGTGCCGCACTTGCCCTTGTCGTGCTGGCTGGCGGCGCCATCGTGTGCGGACGGCGCCTTGGCTAGGTGATCCTTCGCCATCTGCTGGTGGCAAGGCGGCGGTTCCGCGGCCGGCATTGCGTGCGCAGCCAGCGATGCGTCCACGACGCGCGGCAGCATGCTTGCCGAAGCGAATGCCTGGAAGGGCAGCGCCAGCATCAGGAAGCAGACCACGAGTAATCGGAACATGGATTTCACGTCTTCATTCTAGCACGCGTGACAAGCCGGCTGGCGTGGCGCGGCCATGGCCGTGATAGCATTATTCCAAGCAGCGCCATCGTCCACGGAGGCATACAAGATGAGTCCAGCGGCACCGTCAGGCCATCGCCGAGCGCAGCGCGCCCGATTCGAAATAGATATGCTTGATCGAGGGGTAGAGCGCCATCACCGCCTTTTCCAGCCGCTCGATGGCATCCTCGACTTCGTCGATGCGCATGCCGCGCCGGAACTGCACGGCCGCCGTCAGCAGCGCCTCGTCGGGGCCCAGCTGCATGCTTTGCAGGCTGGCGATGCTGTCGATGGCAGGGTCCTTCTCGAACAGGTCGCGCACCTTGCGCGTGGCCTCGACGCCGATGCTCTCGCCGACCAGCAGCCCGCCGGTCTCGCGCGCCAGCGTGAAGGCGGCGCCCACCAGCAGCAGGCCGATCAGCACCGAGGCCGCCGGGTCGAAGTAAGGGTTGTCGAAGAAGTGGCCGAGGACGATGCCGAGCGCCGCGATCGCGAGGCCGATCAGGGCCGCGCTATCCTCGATGAAGACGGTGAACACGGTGGCGTCCTTGCTCGCATGGACCGCCTGCCACAGCGAGGCGCCGGGTTTTCTCAGCTTGTTCAGGGCCTTGCGCGACACGTTCCAGCTATAGCCCTCGAACAGCGCCGAGACGCCCAGCACCACGTAGTTCCAGGTCGGGTCCTGCAGCGGCTCCGGATGGCGCAGCGCGTCGATGCCGTGGTAGATCGACAGCCCGCCGCCCAGCGAAAAGATCGACAGGGCCACGATCAGGGCCCAGAAATACAGCTCCTTGCCGTAGCCGAAAGGATGCTTGGCGTCGGCCGGCTTGGCGCTGTTTCGCTCGCCGACGAGCAGCAGCAATTCGTTGCCGGTGTCCACCGCCGAGTGGATGCCCTCGGCCATCATGGCGGCGCTGCCCGTGATGGCGGCGACGATGAATTTGCTGACCGCGATGCCGAGGTTGGCGACGATGGCCGCGTAGATCACCTTCAGCGAGCCGCTTTTCTTTTCTTCCTGGTCCTGCCCGGTCGTCATGTCCTGGTCCTGTGCCTTGTCTGCTCTTGGGACCAGTGTAGCCAATTCGACAGCATCGGCTTGCACGGCTGGGGGAGCCCGGCATGAGCGTCCGTAACCTGCGCCAGCTGTTCGCACCCGGATCCGTGGCCCTGGTCGGCGCCACCGAGCGCCCGGGCAGCGTCGGCGCCACCATGCTGCGCAACCTGCGCGAGGGCGGATTCAAGGGCCAGGTGTATCCGGTCAACCCGAAGTACGACAGCATCGGCGGCCTGCGCGCCTGGCCCGACGTCGCCAGCCTGCCGGCGGCGCCGGAACTCGCGATCATCTGCACCCCGCCGCAGACCGTGCCCGGCATCGTGCGCGCGCTCGGCGAACTGGGCACCCGCGCCGCCATCGTGATGAGCGCCGGCGTCGCCACCGGCCGCGATGCGCGCGGGCGCAGCCTGAAGCAGGCGATGCTGGACGCGGCCAACCCGTATTTGCTGCGCATCCTCGGCGCCAACAGCGCCGGCCTGCTGGCGCCCGGCATCGGGCTGAACGCCAGCATCGCCGCCGGGGGCGCCACGCCGGGACGGATCGCCTTCGTGTCGGAATCGGGCGCGCTGATGACCGGGGTGCTGGACTGGGCGCGCACGCGCGGGATCGGCTTTTCCAGCTTCGTGTCGCTGGGCGAATCGGCGGACGTGGATTTCGGCGACGTGCTCGACTACCTGGCCAGCGACGGCGGCACCAGCGCCATCCTGCTGCACATCGAAAGCCTGCGCTATGCGCGCAAGTTCATGTCGGCGGCCCGCGCGGCGGCGCGCAGCAAGCCGACGCTGGTGCTGAAGGCCGGGCGTTCGCTGGAAGCGGCGGCGGCGGGCGCCTGCCTGTCCGGCGTGCTGGCCACCCCGGACGACGTCTACGACGCCGCGATCCGGCGCGCCGGCATGCTGCGCGTGTATACCACCGAGCAGCTGTTCGCCGCGGTCGAGACCCTGGCGCGCGCCAAGCCCCTGTACGGCGAGCGCCTCGCCATCCTCGGCAACGGCGCCGGGCCGGTGGTGCTGGCGCTGGACGCCCTTCAATACGGCGGCGGCCATCCGGCGGTGCTGCAGGACGAGACGGTGCGCAAGCTGCGCGACATGGTGCCCGAATGGCGCGGCGACGGTCCGCTCAACCTGCGCGGCGACGCCCCGCCCGAGCGCTACCACGACGTCATCGAAGTGCTGCTGCAAGACCCCGGCGCCAACGCGGTGCTGATGATCCACGCGCCGAACGCGGTGGTCGACCCGGCGGACGTCGCGCGCGCGGTGGCGCCGCTGGCGAAGAATTCCTCGCGCAATGTGCTGGGCTGCTGGCTGGGCGTGCAGTCGGTGCTGGAAGCGAGAACGATCGCCGCGGAAGCCGGCATGCCGGCCTACCGCACGCCCGAAGACGCGGTCAACGGCTTCCTGCAGATCGTGCACTACCGCGAAAGCCAGAACCTGCTGATGCAGGTGCCGGCCTCGGTCGGCGACGGCGAACCTGACCGGGAAAAAGCGCGGCGCCTGGTGCGCGAGGCGCTGGCGAAGGGCCGCTACATGCTGGCCGACCCGGACACCAAGGCCATCCTCGAAGCCTACGGCATCCCGGTGGTGCCGACCCGCGCCGCCGCCACACCCGAGGAGGCGGTGCGCGCGGCCGGCGAGATCGGCTATCCGGTGGCGGTGAAGATCCTGTCGCCGGACGTGGCGCAAAAGAGCGACGTCGGCGGCGTCACGCTGGACCTCGACAGCGCGGAAGCGGTGCTGGCGGCGGCCGAGCGCATGCGCCGCCGCCTGGCCGAGCTGCGGCCGAACGCGCGCCTGGAAGGCTTCATCGTCCAGGCCATGGCGAGGAATCCCGAAGCCCACGAACTGATCGCCGGCGCCGCCACCGATCCCGTCTTCGGGCCGGTGATCCTGTTCGGCCAGGGAGGACTGGCGGTGGAGGCGGCAGGCGACCACGCGGTGGCGCTGCCGCCGCTGAACACGGTGCTGGCCCGGGAACTGGTGGCGCGCACCCGCGTCGCGCGCCTGCTCGAGGGCTACCGCAACCACCCGAAGGCCGACATGGACGCGATCGAGGCGGTGCTGGTGCAGGTCTCGCGCCTCGTGGCCGACGTGCCGGAGATCGTCGAACTGGACATCAACCCGCTGCTGGCCGACAGCCGCGGCGCCGTGGTGCTGGATGCGCGCATGCGCATTGCGATGGCCGACCGCTCAGGTTCCACGCTGGACCGGCTGGCGATCCGTCCCTATCCGGCCGAGCTGGAAGAAGTCCTTCCCTGGGCCGAGGGCACCGTGCTGCTGCGCCCGATCCGCCCCGAGGACGGCCCGGCCCACGTCGCCTTCTTCAATGCGCTGACGCCCGACGACGTCCGCTACCGCATGTTCGTGCGCGTGCGCGAGCTGCAGCCGGCCCAGCTGGCGCGCTTCACGCAGATCGACTACGACCGCGAAATGGCCTTCGTCGCCATCCGCCCGGGACCGGACGGCCATGACGAGACGCTGGGGGTGGGCAGGGTGGTGGCGGACCCGGACAACATCAGCGCGGAGTTCGCGGTGACGGTGCGCTCGGACCTGAAGGGCAAGGGCCTGGGCCGCATGCTGATGGACAAGCTGATCGCCTACTGCCGCGCGCGCGGCACCCGCGAGATCGTCGGCGAAGCGCTGCCGCAGAACGCGCCGGTGATCGGGCTGGTGAAGAAACTGGGCTTTACGGTCGGGCCGCTGGACGAGGACGAGGGGGTGCGCAAGTTCTGGCTGAACTTGCGCTGAGCGGCGCCCGGCTTCAGCGCGCCTGCGCCCGCGCCGCATCGACGCGCCTGAACAGGTCCGCATTCAGTTTGCGCGAATGCCCCGGCATGTGCTTGCGGGTGCGCTCGATCTCCTGCAGTTCCGGTTCGGCGATGTGCGGCTTGCCGTTGGCGAGCGCCCAGATGGCCAGTTCGGCGCGCGCTTCCAGGCTGCCGGAGCGGTGGGCCGCGGCGGCGAACTGCGAGCCGGCTTCGTCCTGGCGCCCGGCCGCGGCGTAGGCCTGGCCGAGCAGGATGCCGGTCTGTTCGGGGCGGAAGCCCGGCTGCTCGGCGGTAAGCAGTTCCAGCAGCGCGATGGCGCCGGCCGCGCTGCCGCTGGCCAGGCGGGCGCGCGCCGCGCCCAGGCGCAGCTCGGCGTCGCGCGCGAACGGTCCCTGCAGGCAGGCTTCGTATTGTTCGGCGGCCTTCGCGGCCTGGCCGGTTTCCAGCAGGGCCTTCGCGAGGCGCATCTGGTTGTGCGCGGTCGGGGTCAGCTCGAAGGCGCGCTGGGCGTCGCGCACTTCGCGGCCCGGGTCCAGCGTGGCCTGCAGCGCCCGGCCGGCCTTGGCCGCGGACTGGTCGAAGCGCGAGGCCGGCAGGAAGACGGCGAAGAAATAGACGATGCTGCCCAGCAGCGGGAACAGGAAGAGCACCAGCAGCCAGTACATCTCGCGTCCGGTACGCACGACGTGGATCGCGAAGAAGATGGCGACGAGGATGTGGAGGCCGATTCCGAAGATTTGCATGACTTAAACTTGCTGGATGACAAGGTCGATAGGATAGCCGATCTAGAGCGCGTAACAAAGGCTTCAGGGCAAGGCGCATCGGCGAAGACAGTACGTTAGTACGGCGAGCCGATGCAACGCCGCCATGAGGCCTTTGTTACGCGCTCTTAGCGCCGAAGTTCCGACATGATTTTCTCGGCCAGGAAATCGCAAGGCGGCCGCTTCGACTTGCTGCTGCGCGCCAGGATGACTTCCAGCGGGTCGATGTCCGGCAAACCCTGGGCCTGACCGAGCAAACTCAGATGGCCGGGCACGGCGCAACGCGCCAGCGGCGCCACCGCCAGCCCCGCCTCGACCATGCTGAGCAGGCCCATGAGGCTGGGGCTCTCGTAGGAGGTCCGGTAAGGAATCTTCGCCCGCTCCAGGCTGCGGATCGCATTTTCCCGCGCCACGCTGCCGGGCAGGAAGACCGCGATCGGCAGCGGCCGCTCCTTCCAGATCCCCTGGGCGCTGGGATTCGCCGCCCACACCATCGGCTCGAAGCGGACGAATTCCCCGCTCAGCCCTTTCACCCGCGTGGCGCACACCAGGTCCACCGTGCCGTCCTTCACCATCGGCGCCAGCGCCACGCTGGGCAGGCCGACCACCTGGATCTCGACCTTCGGGTAGGTCGCGGAAAACTTCTTCAGGATCCCCGGCAGCAGGGACGAGGCGTAGTCGTCGGGCACGCCGATCACGACGCGGCCGGTGATGTCCGGCCGCACCACCGCGGCCCAGGCCTCGTCGCGCAGGGCCAGCATGCGCCGCGCGAAGCTCAGCAACACCTCGCCGTCCTGGGTCGGCGTGACGCTGCGCGGCTTGCGCACGAACAGCGGCTTGCCGAGCGCCGTCTCGAGGGTCTTGATCTGCATGCTCACCGCCGACTGCGAGCGGTGCACGACTTCCGCCGCGCGGCTGATGTTGCCGGTGTCGGCCACCGCGACGATCATGGCCAGCACGTCCAGGTCGAGTGCTTTCATTTGGTATCAGATAATCGAATAGGTACGATCAATATTATGCGATTTTCTTAGTTTCGTGTATCGGGCATAGTAGCGTCAAAGGAGCAAGACCATGAACGCACGCGTCAACATCCACATGCCCCATGTCGCCACCGGCGCCGGCGAACCGCTGCTGTTCGTGCACGGCTCGCTGTGCGATTACCGCTACTGGAACAGCCAGACCGCCGTTCTGGCCAGGCAGTTCAAGTGCATTGCGGTGAGCCTCAGCCACTACTGGCCGGCCGGGGATGCGTCCGCGCAGGGCGACTTCGGCTGGCAGGCGCACGCCGACCAACTCGCCGGCTTCATCGCGGCGATGGACCTCGGCCCCGTGCACCTGGTGGGCCATTCGCGCGGCGGCTGCGTCGCCTTCCACCTGGCGCGCCAGTATCCGCAGCTGGTCAAGACCCTGACGCTGGCCGATCCGGGCGGTCCGCTGCAGATCGAGGGCACGCCGCCGGCGGCGCTGCCGCCCGCCACCGAGCGCCTGCGCGCGGACGTCGCCGACCTCATTGCGCAAGGCGAGATCGAGGCGGGCCTGGAGATGTTCGTGGACTCGGTCAGCATGCCCGGGATCTGGCGCCGCAGCTCGCCGCAGTTCCGCACCATGGCGGCCGACAATGCGGCCACGCTGCCCAAGCAGTTCCGCGATCCCTTGCCCGCCTACACCCGCAGCGATGCGGCCGGCGTGCAATGCCCGACCCTGCTGATCGCGGGCGAACGCAGCCCGCGCATGTACCGCAACAACGTCGACCGGCTGGCGGCGTGGATCCCGCAGGCGGAAAAGCAGAGCATCGCCGGCGCCTCGCACGGCATGAACGTCACGCATCCTGCGTCGTTCAACCGGCTCATCAGCGCTTTCGTGAGCGCCGCTTAATCCAGCCAGGGATGGGCCGCCAGCCAGCGGCCCAGCTCATTGTCGTTGGCGCACTGCAGCTTGCTGAAGATGTTGGCGCGGTGGGTCTCCACCGAGCGCGGGCCGCAGGGCGGCACCAGGATGCGCGCGATCTCCTTGTTCGGCTGCCCGAGTCCCACCAGGCGCGCCACTTCGCGCTCGCGCGGCGTCAGTTCGGCCCACAGCTTTAGCGCCTGCGCGCGGGCTCTGGCCTGGGCGATGGCGGCGGGCAGCTTGTCGAGCAGCTGCTGGGTGTCCGGTTTTTCGACCCAGTCCCAGGCGCCGCGCCGCACCGATTCCAGTGCGGTCGGGATGTCGCCGTGCGCGGACAGGAACAGGGTCACCAGCGGGCTGTGCTCGGCCAGCAGGCGCTCGAACACGGCCAGGCCGCTCATGCCCTGCAAACGCAGATCGAGGATCACGCAGCCGGGCTGGCGCATGTCGACGGCTTCGAGGAAGGCTTCGCCGGAGCCGAAGGCCTGCACCGCCAGGCCCTGCGAAAACAGCAGCAGGAGCAGGGAACGGCGCAGGGCTTCATCGTCGTCGACGACGTACAGGGTCAGTGGCAGGTCTTTCATGGTGTTCATGATACGGCAGGCAGCGTGAAGGAAAAGGCCGCGCCGCCTCGATCCCGATTTTCGACGCTCATGAAGCCGCCATGGGCTTCGACGATGGTGCGGCAGATGTTCAGCCCGAGGCCCAGGCCGTCGGCGCGGGTGGTGAAGAAGGGCGCGAACACCTGCTCGAGCTGTTCGGGTGGAATGCCTGGCCCCTGGTCGGCGACGGTGACGCGCAATCCCTCCTCGACGCGCCCGGTGCTTAGTTCGATGACGCGCCGCCCGGCCTGGTCCTGCATCGCGTGCATGGCATTGTGGATCAGGTTGACGAGCACCTGCTCGAGCAGCACCCGGTCGCCGCGCAACGGCAGGTCCGCGCCTTCCAGCATCAGGCGCAGCGTGACGCCGTGCGCTTGCAGTTCGGGTTTCAGCAGCGTCTCGACATGGGTGGCGACGCTGTCCATGCTCAGGGTTTCGTAGTGCGCCCGCTGCGGGTTGATGAAGGCGCGCACCCGCTTGACGATTTCGCTGGCGCGCTTCGATTGCTCGACGATCCCGTCCAGCGCGCCGGGCAGCATGTCGGCCGCGCCGCGCGCGGCCAGCGCCCGCGCCGCGACCGCGAAATTCGATAGCGCCATCAGCGGCTGGTTCAGTTCGTGCGCCAGCGTGGACGCCATTTCGCCGACGCTGGCGAGGCGCGCGCTGCGCTGCAGGCGCAGTTCCTGGTCGCGCTGGCGGGCCTCGGCCTGCTTCTGGGCCGTGATGTCGACCACGGAGCTCATCCAGCCGCGGTGCACGCCCTGGGCGTCGACCAGCGGCGCCGCGTAGACCATGGTGATGACGTCGTGCCCGTCCTTGTGGCGGATCCGCGATTCGAAGCCGTGCGGCGCGGCCCGTCCCTGCAGGGCGTCGTCGCTTTCGCGCGCCTGCTTTTCGAGGTCATCCGGGTGCCAGTAGGGGTAGGGCGGGCGGCGGCCCAGCAGTTCCTCGGCGCTGTAGCCGACCATCGCGCACAGGGCCGGATTCACGTAGATGATCTTCCCTTCCGGGTCGCGCGCCCGCATGCCCACCAGCAGCGAGTCTTCCATCGCCTTGCGGAAGGCGTGGGCCTCCTGCAGGTCGCGGGTGCGTTCCTCGACCCGGTGCTCCAGTTCGAGGCGCGCCGTGCGTTGTTCGACGAAGCGCTTTTCGCGCAGGCGCCAGTACAGCACCCCGAGCAGCAGCAGCGCCACCGCCAGCGCGCTGAGCGCGAGCGCGGCCTGGCGCGCCTGCAGCACCTCCTGCATGTCGGTGGTGACGGTCAGGGTCCAGCCCAGTTCCGGCAAGGGCGTGTCCAGCGCGAGCAGCTTCATGCGGCGCCCATCCACGTCCGTCCGCACGACATAGCCCGGCGTGTCGCTGCGCGGCTCGATCCGCCATGGCAGGCGCTCGAAACGCCTGCGGCTGCCGTACTGGCCGTGCTCGGCCACCCAGCGGGCATCGGCGGCGGAGACGGGCCGGGTGGCGTGGAACAGCCAGGCCGGCACGGCGCTCAGGAACACGATCCCGCGGCTGTCGCGCAGCAGCACCGGATCGGGCCCGCGCATCCAGGCCGCCTGCAGCGGCTCGAGGCTGATCTTGACCACCATCACGCCGGCGATCGCGCCCTGCACGCGCACGGGGTCCGCAATGAACAGGCCGGATTGGCCGGTGGTGAGGCCGAGGCCGTAGAACAGGCCGCGCCGGCCCTGCAGGGCGTCTTCGAAATAGGGCCGCTGGCGGTAGGACTGGCCGACGAAGCTGGACGGCAGGTTCCAGTTGCTGGCGGCCAGGGTCAGGCCCTCCCGGTCGACCAGGTAGAGCGCGGCGGCGCCGGTGGTCGACTGCAGGTCGGCAAAGTAGCCGTTGACGCGCGCCCGCAGGGCCGCATCAAGCGGCGTGCGCAGCAGCTGCCGCACGTCCGGGTGGCGGGCGGCGGCATGCGGCAGGAAGTTGTGCTTCTCGACGATGCCGCGCAAGCCCAGCGCATTCGCCGCGGCGGCCTGGCGCAGGGCCTCGGTGCGGGATTGCAGCTCGCGCTGCTCGGCCAGGCTCCCGGCGGCCGCGATCAGGACCAGCGCGAGCGCGGCGCCCAGCAGCTTGCGCCAATGATGTGTGATGAACATCGGCAGACGATAACAGCTGCGGCGGCGCTTGAGAACCGCTCTCCGTAGTTTTACGGAGCAGGGCGCGCCGAGATTGCGGATGCGCGCCGGCCCGTCGGCCGCGATAGTGGAGCCCTTGGAAAAGGAGACAACAATGAACACCGTCACAACAAAACCGGCCCTCGACGGCCGCGCCGGCGCCGCCGAGCGCATCTCCGGCAAGCGCCTGCGCGCGATCTTCGTCGGCTCCGCCGGCAACCTGGTCGAGTGGTTCGACTTCTACTGCTACTCGGCCTTCGCACTGTATTTTGCGGGTTCGTTCTTCCCGAAGCAGGACCCGACCGCGCAGATGATGTCCACCGCCGGCATCTTCGCCCTCGGCTTTTTCGTGCGCCCGATCGGCGGCATCCTGTTCGGCCATATCGGCGACCGCCTCGGCCGCAAGAAAGCGCTGATGACCTCGGTGCTGCTGATGTGCTTCGGCTCTCTGCTGATCGCCTGCGCGCCGACCTATGCGACGGCCGGCATCCTCTCGCCCTGCATCCTGCTGCTGGCGCGCCTGCTGCAGGGCCTGAGCCTGGGCGGCGAGTACGGTGCCAGCGCGACTTATCTGTCGGAGATGGCGGACTCGAAGCGCCGCGGCTTCTACACCAGCTTCCAGTACGTGACCCTGATCGGCGGCCAGCTGCTGGCGCTGCTCCTGCTGCTGGTCCTGCAGCGCTTCCTGCTCGACGCCGAGCAGCTGAAAGCCTGGGGCTGGCGCATCCCGTTCTTCGCCGGCGCCTGCCTGGCGCTGCTGGCCCTGCGCATGCGCCACGACATGCCGGAAACCCAGTCCTTCGAAGCCGCGCGTAAAAAGTCGAAACCGATGGGCGGCCTGAAGCAGCTGGCCCAGCATCCGCGGGAAGTCCTGCTGGTGGTCGGCCTGACCATGGGCGGCACCCTGGCCTTCTACGTCTACACCACCTACATGCAGAAGTTCCTGCGCCTGTCGGTCGGCCTGACGGACGCGCAGACCACCGCCGTCTCGGCCGCCTCGCTGCTGTTCGCGATGTGCCTGCAGCCGCTGTACGGCGCGCTGTCCGACCGTATCGGCCGCCGTCCGCTGCTCCTTAGCTTCGCTCTGCTCGGCACGATGTTCACCGTGCCTCTCTTGAGCGCGATCCGCCACGCCAGCGGTCCGTGGGAAGCCTTCCTCCTGATCGCCTGCGCCTGGATGATCGTGTCCGGCTACACCTCGATCAACGCGCTGGTGAAGGCCGAGCTGTTCCCGGCCTCGATCCGCGCCACCGGCGTCGGCGTGCCCTACGCCTTCGCGGTGTCGGTATTCGGCGGCACCGCCGAGTACCTGGCGCTGTGGTTCAAGGCCGAGCAGATGGAGAGCGGCTTTTACTGGTACGCGACCGCGGTGATCGCCTGCACGCTGGCGGTGTGCTGGTTCATGCGCGATACCAGCAAGCAGTCGAAGATCGATGCGGAGATGCGGTCTCAGTGATTAAAGGCGCGATATCCGGTCGTCGTCCCCGCGAAGGCGGATTGGTGCCACTGGCACCAATCCCCCAAGTTCTGCTTACGATAACGAAGCGCTTGCAAACTTGGGTTCCCGCCTTCGCGGGAACGACGGATAATCGGTTCAACGCCTGAAGCGCACGTCTTCCTGCACCACCGGCGCCTCGCCCTTGGCCGAAGAAGCCCCGTGCTTGGGCTTTTTCGGTTTCTTCGGCTTCTTGACGATCTGGCCGCCGGCATTCGTTTCCGGCACCCGGTGGTCGGGCGAGAAGCCCGGTTCTTCCTTGCGCTCGAGCGTCTGGCCGGTCAGGGCTTCGATCGCCGCCAGCTGCTGCACCTCGTCGGCGCAGACCAGCGACACCGCCTCGCCCGAGGCGCCGGCGCGGCCCGTGCGGCCGCTGCGGTGCACGTAATCCTCGGCGACGATCGGCAAGTCCACGTTCACCACCACCGGCAGCTCGTCGATGTCGAGGCCGCGCGCGGCGACGTCGGTCGCCACCAGGATCCGTACCTCGCCGGCCTTGAAGCGGTCCAGCGCGCGCAGGCGCGCGGGCTGCGGCTTGTCGCCGTGGATCGAGTCGGCCGAGATGCCTTTCGCGTCCAGCAGCTCGACCAGCTGGTCGACGCCCTTGCGGGTCTTGACGAAGGCCAGCGCCTGCGGCCAGGCGTGGCGCTTCAGCAAGTGCAGGAACAGCTCGGGCTTCCTCTTCTTGTCGACCGGGACGATCCACTGGCGGATTGCTTTCACCGTCGTGTTGCGCGGGCTGGCGTCGATGCTGACCGGGTCGCGCAGCAGTTTCGTGGCGAGCGCGCGGATCGGATCGGAGAAGGTGGCCGAGAACAGCAGGGTCTGGCGGCGCTTCGGCAGCAGGGCCAGCAGCTGGTCGATGTCGCGCGAGAAGCCGAGATCGAGCATGCGGTCGGCCTCGTCCAGCACCAGGGTCTGCACCTGGTTCAGGCGCAGCGCGTTCTGGCGCTGCAGGTCGAGCAGGCGGCCGGGCGTGGCCACCAGCACGTCGACGCCCTTGCGCAGGCGCATCATCTGCGGATTGATGCTGACGCCGCCGTAGGCCACCATGGTGCGCAGCGGCAGCCCTTCGCCGTAGGCGCGCACGCTCTGGTGTACCTGCTCGGCCAGCTCGCGGGTCGGCACCAGCACCAGGGCGCGCGCCGAGTTGCTGTTCACCTGCATGCCATCCGTGACCAGGCGCTGCAGCAGCGGCAGGGCGAAGCCGGCGGTCTTGCCGGTGCCCGTCTGGGCGGCGGCCATGACGTCGCGGCCTTCCAGCACGGCGGGAATCGCCTGCGACTGGACCGGCGTCGGCGTGGTGTAGGAAAGGGCGGACAGGGTACGGACGATCTGGTCGATCAGGCCGAGCGAAGCGAACGACATGGGCGGGCGGTCTTGTAAGAGGTGAAAATAAGGGTGGAAAGGCGACAGTGTACCGCGCCGCCATCGAAGGCGGCGGGCGAGACCGCGGAGGCCCGCGGCGTCAGGATACGGTGACGGCGCCGCCGGACAGGTCGACGGTCGGCTTGACCGGCTCGCGCCGGTCCTGGCAGGCCACCGCCATCAGGCAGACCAGGAGCACCAGGCTCCAGCGCAGCGCATGATTATGCATGATCCCCTCCATGCAGACATCCTAGCGCCGAATGCCGGATAAATCAAAAGCTGTAGTTCAGGCTGGCGCGTAGCACCGGATAGACCTTGAAGCTGTCGATGTCGTCCTTCAGGCGCAGGCCTTCGGCGGCGATGTCATTGGCGATCACGTCGCAGAGCTGCTTCGAGATCGTGCAGCCATAACCGCCCAGCGTCACGTTCGGATTGCCCTGGAAGAAGGCGCCGAGGTCGGCGTTGAAGCTCCAACGGCCCTGGCTCTTCAGCGCATTGCCCCAGCCGATGCCCAGGTAGGGCGCGGCCTTGCGGTAATCGACGTGGCCCTTCACGATGCCGATGTCGGGCGCGTAATAGCTATGGCCGTTCAGGGTCAGCTGGCCCAGCTGGTCGCCCTGGGCGGTGGCGTCGAAGCGGTTGCCGTTGTAGACCAGGCCGCCGGTCAGGTGGAAGGGGCTGCCTTCGCGCACATACCAGTCGAACAGGATGTCGAAGGTCTGCAGTTTGCCCTTGATCGCGTAATTGACCTGGTCGGTACGGCGGTCGAAGTCGTGCTTGAAATAGTTGGCGCCAAAGCGGCCGTTCAGGTAGGACTCCATCGGGACCACGAGGTGAAAGCCTGCGCCGGTGGTGCCGAGGTCCGCGGTGATGCCGACCTGCGCCTGGGCGGCGCCGGCGGCGAGGAGGGCGGCTGCCAGGGGAACATATCTCATAAACATCGTTCTGCCTTCAAGATTGAGAAACGGAAAGCCGGCATTGTATCGGTAACGGATGTAATTATGTGTTGCAGCGAACGGAATGCTACTTTCCCTTTGGTAAACTCGCCACATACTGATATGGAGAGAAGCCCATGAAATCGATCATCTTCGGCGCCGCGCTCTGCGCAGCAGCATTCCCGGCCCTGGCCCAGACCAATGTCAGCATCAGCGTCGGCCAGCCCGGCTTCTATGGGCGTGTCGACATCGGCGACTTCGCACCGCGGCCGGTGCTGTACGCGCCGCAGCCGGTGATCATCCGCCAGGATCCGTACTACGCGGCCGAGCCGATCTACCTGCGGGTGCCGCCGGGCCACCGCAAGCACTGGTCGAGGTTCTGCGGCCGCTACAACGCCTGCGGCCGTCCGGTCCTGTTCGTGCGCGACGACTGGTATACCAACACCTATGTGCCGCGCTACCGCGAGCATTACCACGGCGGCGGCTATCGCCGTCCGGAGGTGCGCGTGGTCGAGCGCGTCGAATACCGCGACCGCGACCGCGGCCATGACCGCGGCCGCGACCACGGCGGCCGCTGGGAAGAACACGGCCGCGGCCGTGACGAGGGGCACGGACGCGGTCATGGCGAAGGCCACGGCAATGGCCACGGCAATGGCCACGGCAATGGCCACGGCCGCGGTCACGACTGAGTCCTAGTAGGGTGGGCACACCGTGCCCACGATTGCCAAGCCGCCCGAGCCGTCAATATGCCCCGCCAGCGGCCTTTCCGCCCTCGTAGTAAACTGGCCTTGTTAGCCCGACAATTCGGGCGCTACGAGGGAGGCAGTTTTGCATAGCGAGATTGTGATCGTCGGAGGCGGGGCAGGCGGACTGGAGCTCGCCTGCAAACTGGGCCGCAAGCTGGGCCCGTCCAAAGTGATGCTGGTGGACAGCCGGCTCTACCATGTCTGGAAGCCCTCGCTGCACGAGGTGGCGGCCGGCACCCTGGACATCCACCAGGAGGGCCTGTCCTACCAGATGCTGGCCCACGACCGCGGCTTCACCTTCGTCTACGGCGCCATGACGGCGCTCGATCACGCCGGCAAGTCCATCGGCGTGGGCGCCGTCAAGGCCGCCAGCGATGGCGAAGAGATCTTCCCCGCGCGCACGATTTCCTTCCGTTCCCTGGTGATTGCCGTCGGCAGCACCTCGAATTATTTCGGCGTGCCCGGCGCGCGCGAACACACGATTTCCCTGAACGCCACCGAAGACGCCGAGCGCTTCCGCCTGCGCCTGCTGCGCCTTCTCGCGCGCGCCGCCGAAGCCAAGGGCGGGGACGCAAGGGCCGCCACCGCGGCAGCGACCCTGACGGCGAACCCGGCCGCCGTAAGCGATGCGGGCCTGAAGCCGAACAGCCCCGCTACGGGCCTCGACATCGTGATCATCGGCGGCGGCGCGACCGGCGTCGAACTGGCCGCCGAGCTGCGCGAAGCATCGGGCGTCTATGCCGCCTACGGCTTCAACCGCCTGCAGGTCCAGCGCGACGTGCGCATCACCTTGCTGGAGGGCGCGCCGCGCATCCTGGCGCCGCTGCCGGAAAAGGTCTCCGCCTCGGCCGCGCGCCTGCTCGACGAACGCGCGATCCGCGTCGTCACCGATTGCCGCGTCACGCAGATCGACGCCCACCAGGTGATCGACAAGGAAGGCAATGTGTATCCGTCCGATATCTGCGTGTGGGCCGCGGGCATCCGCGCGCCGGAATTCCTGGCCTCGCTGGGCTTGCCGACCAATAAAGGCGGGGCGATCGAAGTCGACGACCGCCTGCGCGTAAAGGGCGTGGATGGCGTGTATGCGCTGGGCGACTGCGCCGCCTGCATCGACGGCGGCGGCAAGCCGGTCCCGCCGCGCGCCCAGGCCGCGCACCAGCAGGCCGATTATCTGTTCAAGACCTTCATGAGTATGGACGCGGGGCATGCGCCGCCGAAGGACCCGTATGTCTACAAGGATTACGGCTCGCTGGTGTCGATCGGGCACCAGACCACGGTCGGCAACCTGATGGGCTCGCTACGCGCGAGCTGGTTCGTCGAGGGCTTCCTGGCGCGCATCATGTACTTGAGCCTGCACCTGATGCACCACCAGGCGATTCTGGGGTCGATGCGGACCGGGGTGCTGGCCTTGGCGCGGTTCTTGATCCGGCGGACGACGCCTTTGGTGAAGCTGCACTGAGTTCAACCGTCTTTCCCGCGCAGGCGGGAACCCAAGTTCGTTGCGGTTCGAAAAACTTGGATTCCCGCCTGCGCGGGAATGACGGCGGTTAATTCGCGGGAAGTCGGGTCGGGCCATGCCTGGCACGACGAACCTATTGCTTCGGCAGTATCAAAGTCAACGCCGTCCCACCCTCCGGCCCCGGGCCGATCGTAATCGACCCGCCCAGCAGCCTGGCCCGCTCGCGCAGCAGCCGCAGGCCATGGCAGCTCAGCGAACTGCCAGCATCCGCCCCGGTCCCGACGCCATTGTCGCGCACGGTCAGCATCGCCTGGTCGCCATCGTCGTCCAGGATCACCTGGACCTCGCTGGCCTGTGCATGGGCGGCCACGTTGCGCAGGCCTTCCTCGGCGACGCGCAGCAGGGCCACGCCTTGGGCGCGCGAGTATTCCGGTTCTTCGTCCGGCAGGCTGGCGCGCGCTTTGATTCCGTGCTCCTGGCCCCATTCGGCGACCAGCTCGGCGATCGCGGCCTTCGGGCCCAGGAATTCGAGCTTGTCGTTCCACAGCGCCAGCTGCATCTTGCGGTTGGTTTCGATGATGTTGTTCAGCAGCTGCCTCATCTGCGCGGCGCGGTCGCGCTGGGGCTGTTCCTTCAGGTGCGATGACAACAGGCCCAGGTGCATGGTCAGCGCCGTCATCGACGAACCCAGGCTGTCATGCAGGCGCCGCGCCAGCAGGCGCCGCTCCTCGTCCCAGCAGGTGGTGAGGTGGCCGAGCAGTTCGGTGATTTCCGCGACGCGCGCGGCCGGGTCGCCATCCTGATTGGGTGAAGGTGCTTGGGGTAGCGAGGCTTTCATGAAAGCAACCAAATAATGTTTCCCAAAATGATACAACAGCTTGGCTCCAGGCGGCGCGCAGGAAATGGAAATGTGTGTTTCCGTACAGTCGGCAAGTGACGCTTGGGCCAAGCTGATGCCACTGCTACAAGCGCAGCCATCCAATCACGAGGGGAATACCATGAGCACCAAGTCGAATGCAACTTCCGCTAACGCCGCGAAAAACGCCGCCATCCACGCTGCAAACATCAGCGGCCAGGATGCGATCGCCCTGCTGAAAGCCGACCACCGCGAAGTCTCGGACATGTTCAAGCAGTTCGAAGAGCTGGGCGACCGCGCCAAGGCCAGCAAGCAGAAGCTGGTCGAAAAGATCTGCAAGTCGCTGATTGCCCACACCCAGATCGAGGAAGAAATCTTTTATCCGGCCGTGCGCGCGGAGGTCAAGGACGCCGACGACATGATGGACGAGGCGGTGGTCGAGCACCAGGCCGCAAAGGACCTGATCCAGCAGCTGCAGGAAATGGACCCGGACGAAGACCTGTACGACGCCAAGGTCAAGGTGCTCGGCGAAGAAATCGAGCACCACGTCAAGGAAGAGGAAGAGGAGATGTTCCCGAAGGCCAGGAAAAGCGGCCTGGACATGAAAGCGCTGGGCCAGGAAATGGCGCAGCGCAAGCAGGAAATCCTGTCGACCCTGTAATCAGGGTTTCGATCAGGCGTTGGCCGGGCTGGCTGCCTTCGGTGCCGGTTCGGCCGGCTCGGCCAGGCGCGCCAGCAAGGTCGCCAGGTCGACCGGCTTGACCAGGTGTAGGTCGAAACCTGCGTCCAGCACGCGGCGCTGGTCTTCGGCCAGGCCGTAGCCGGTCAGGGCGATCAGGCGGATGTCGGCAGTGCCGGGATGCTGGCGCAGCCGGCGTGCGACTTCGTAGCCGTCGATGCCGGGCAGGCCGATGTCGACCAGGGCGACGGCGGGCAGCTCGGCGGAGGCCAGTTTCACACCCTCCAGGCCATCGCGCGCCTGGAGCACCGGATACCCATAGGAAGCGAGCATGGTCGCCATCATCTCGCGGCCATCGTCGTTGTCTTCGACCAGCAGCACGGTCGGCCTGGCGGACACGGTGACGGCGCCGCCCGGCGTTTCCTGGACCACGGCCGGCTCGGTGCGCGGCAGGCGGATCTCGAAGGTCGAACCGCCGCCGCTGCCGGCGCTGGTGGCGCTGACGCTGCCGCCGTGCAGCTCGACCAGGCGCCGCACCAGCGACAGGCCGATGCCCAGTCCGCCCTGCGAGCGGTCGATCGAGATCGAACCCTGCACGAACACGTCGAACACCTGCGGCAACAGTTCGGGGGCAATGCCGACGCCGGAGTCGCGCACGGTCAGCACCACTTCCTCGCCAAGGGTATCGACGGCGATCTCGATGTCGCCGCCGCTGGGGGTGTATTTCAGCGCGTTATCGATCAGGTTGGTGGCGACTTGCTCCAGGCGGGTCGGGTCGCCGTCGACCCAGCCGGCGTTCATCCGGCTGCTCAGCTGGTAGCCGGCTGTGCGCCCGGTGGCGCGAAAAGTGTCCAGGCAGCTCGACACCAGCGGACCGATATCGATGCGTTTTTTCGACAGCAGTATCTTGCCGGACATCGCACGCGACAGATCGAGCAAGTCGTCCACGATGCGTGACAGGTGCTGGGTCTGGCGCTGGATGATCAGGCGCGCGCGCCCGATCGATTCGGCGCCGGCGCCCGGCATGCCGAGCAGCGAAGAGGCGCTGCTGATGGCCGACAGCGGGTTGCGCAGCTCATGGCCGAGCATCGCCAGGAATTCGTCCTTGGCGCTGCTCTTGCGCTCGGCCGCGCGCCGTTCTTCCATTTCGCGCACCAGGCGCTTGTTGGTGGCGGTCAGCTCGGTGGTGCGCTGCGACAGCTTTTCCGCCTGGCGCTTGAGCTGTTCATTCTTGGTGGCCAGGGCCACGAACACCTGCACCTTGGCGCGCAGCACCTGCGGGATGACCGGGGTGAACAGGAAGTCGGCGGCGCCGCGCTGGTAGGCCTTCAGGCGGTCGATCTCGTCGGCCAGGAAGGCCGTCACGAAAATGATCGGAATGTCCGCCGAGCGCGGGCGCTGGTGGATCGCCTCCGCGGTCTCGAAGCCATCCATGCCCGGCATGTTCACGTCCAGCAGGATGACGGCAAAATCGTGGCGCAGCACCTGGCGCAGCGCGTCCTGCCCCGAGCGGGCCGACAAAACGTCGTAATTGCTTTCCTCGGCCCACTGCTCGAGCAGGCTGGTGAGCGCCAGCAGGCTGGCGGCATCGTCGTTGACGACGAGGATTTTCGGCTTATCGGTGTTCGGCACGGCTCTTACCAGAGGGGTCAATACATTGTATTCACAAACTTCGCAAAGGATAGCAGAGCGTACCCCATTGCAAAATAATTCTAGAAAAAGTGTTGCAATTGGTCATGATAGCACGCACCCCCATGGTCCATGGTTCGGTGCCGCACATACGCGGCGCAGGCGGGTGTGAGATAGTGAAAACGACAGGCGCCAACTTGAAAGGACAGACATGAATATTCAAATCATCGTAAATGATACCCACCACGATAAATGCTTCCGCGAACTGGTAGACCAGCCGGTCACGGCGCTGCGCGGGATGACTGAGCAGCAGGCCAACGCCCTGCGCGATGCCTTCGGCATCAACACCATCGGCGAACTGGCTGAACTCAAGGCCGTCAAATGGGCCCGTGCGATCCGCACCATGGCTTTTGCCGAAGCCGAGCCGAGCGGCAATGTGGCCAAGGAGGCCCTGATCGACGACGCCGTCGAGATGACTTTTCCGGCCAGCGACCCGGTGTCCATCCAATCCAGCATCACGCGCATCGAAGTGGCGCCGGAGAAGGTTGACGCCAGCTCGGACCACCAGGGAGCCGCCGCCATCGAGGCGAACAACCAGCAAGCCATCGGTTCCAACGCACTGGGACCGGGCGGGGACAAGACGGCCGGCGCGGCCTGATTGTCGGTTCATTGAACAAGGCGGGCGCAGCTGGAAACGGCTGCGCCTGTTTTTATTTATCGGCTTGGAATGATCCCGTGGACTTTGCATCGTCATCCTCGCGGAGGCGGGGATCCAAGGCGCTACGCGTTCTAGCAGCGCAAGCAGACTTGGGTCCCCGCCTGCGCGGGGACGACGTTTACAGGTAGGCGACTGGTATTTGGTCAGCGATGCTGCGCCAGCTCCGGCGCCGGCGACGGCGTCACCGCCGGCACTTGCGGCTTCACTGCCTGCGCCGCCTGGCGCGCGGCGCTGCCGTTGGCGCAGAAGCGGTTCTTGCCGCCGCGCTTGGCTTCGTAGAGGGCGTAGTCGGCGATGCTGATCAGGTCGGTGACGTTCTCGGCGTCGTCCGGATACATGCTGATGCCGATACTGGTCGACAGCTGCAGGGTCAGGTCGTTGATGAAGAAGGGCTCGGACAGGGCTTCGACCAGCTTGGCGGCCGGTCCCTGGGCGTCGGCCAGGCAATGGATGTCGCCGAGCAGGACGATGAATTCGTCGCCGCCCAGGCGGGCCACCGTGTCTTCCTTGCGCGAGTTCGACAGCAGGCGCTGCGACACCATTTTGAGGATTTCGTCGCCGTAGGCGTGGCCATAGGTGTCGTTGATCGCCTTGAAGCCGTCCAGGTCCAGGTACATCACCGCCGCCTTGTGGTGGTTGCGGCTGGCGTGCTGGAGGGCGGTTTCGATGCGGTCTTCGAGCAGGCGGCGGTTCGGCAGGCCGGTGAGGGCGTCGTGCAGCGCCAGTTCCTGCTGGGCGCGGCTGTACTGGGCCAGCTCCTTGTAGAGCAGGCGAACCTCGAGCATGTTGTGGATGCGCTTATGCACTTCCAGCAGGTCGAAGGGCTTGCTGATGAAGTCGCGGGCGCCGGCTTCGAGGGCCGCGATCTTGAAGCTGGGCTGGGCGGTCAGCGCCAATACCGGCAGATAACCGCCTTGTTCAATTTCTTTCAGACCCTTCATCACCTGGAAGCCGTTCAAGCCGGGCATCTGCAGGTCGAGGAGGATCAGGTCGTAGTTATGTTCGCGATGCAATGGGCATACCTGCTCCGGCAGCATCGTGGAGCTGACATCGGTGTAGCCTTCTTCCTTCAATATCTCTTCCATCAATTCGATATTGTCGGGCGAATCGTCTACGACCAGAATCTTTGCGTTCAGGATGTCTTGGCGGCTTGGCATGCGTACTCTCGTCAAATCAAGGCTGACGGCCCGGACAACAATACTCCGAACCCACCTTTACTACAACTTTTTTCTAGTCTAGCAAACAGCAAAGAATTTCTTGTAGGACAGCGCCGCGTGCGTGGGTAGGAACAACAACCGCACGCTAGCGTCCCCCGTTTTGCCCCATGGCGGGCGCCGCGACGCGGTGCACCAGGGGCGCCGTCGGCCCCACCACCGATGCCACGGTGGCGATCAATTCGCTTGGTTCGACGGGCTTCGAGATGTGCGCGGAAAAGCCCGCTTCGAGCGCGCGCAGGCGGTCTTCCGAACGCGCAAACGCGGTCAGGGCAATGGCCGGCACCTGGCTGCCTTGCTCCCGGGGCAGGTGGCGCACCCAGTCGAGCAGCTCGAAACCGTCGACCTCGGGCATGCCGAGATCGCTGATCAGCAGGTTGGGCGCCGATTCCTTGAAACGCGCGAAAGCTTCGCGCGCGCTGGCGGCGACGGTGACGGTGGCCCCGCAATCGGTCAGGATGCGGTTGATCAGCTCGCGATTGTCGCGGTCGTCGTCGACCACCAGCGCATCCACGCCGTTGAGGTTGCGCACCGTCATGTCCGGCGTGCTCGGGTTCGGCAGGATCATGGCCGCGCGCGCCGCACTCTTGGCCGTAGGCTGCTGCTTGGCCAGCGGCAGTTCGATGGTGAAGCTGGCGCCGCGGCCTTCGCCGGGGCTCTCCGCGCGCACCGTGCCGCCATGCTGCTCGATCAGCTGCTTGACGATCGCAAGGCCCAGGCCCAGGCCGCCGTGGCGGCGCGTCATCGAGGCGTCGGCCTGGCGGAAGCGCTCGAACACGTGGGTAATGAACTCGGGCTTGATGCCGGCGCCGTTGTCGCGCACGGTAATGACCACATTGGCTTCGTTGCGCGTCAGCAGCACTTCGATCAGGCCGTCGCGCGGCGTGAACTTGATGGCGTTCGACAGCAGATTCCACACCACCTGCTGCAGGCGCGCCGGGTCGCCGGCAATCATCCCGGGGTCGAGCGCGTAATGCTTCTCGATGCGGATGTTCTTGGCGTCGGCCCCCGGACGCACGGTCTCGACGGCGGCGTCGATGAAGGCGGCCGGGGCCACTACCTGCATGTCGAGCAGTACCTTGCCGGAAGTGATGCGGCTCATGTCCAGCAAATCCTCGATCAGCTGGGCCTGGGCGCGGGCGTTGCGCTCGATCGTCTGCAGGCCCTTGGCCAGGTCGTTCTGGTCGCGGCCGCCGCGGCGCAGCACCTGGGCCCAGCCGAGAATCGCGGACAGGGGGGTGCGCAGCTCGTGCGACAGGGTGGCCAGGAACTCGTCCTTCATCTGGCTGGTGCGCTCGGCATCCAGGCGCGCCAGCCTTTCGTTTTCGAGCAGCACCTTGCGCTCCTCGGCGGCGCGCTGGGCCGCTTCGTACAGGCGCGCGTTGTCGATCGCGACCGCGGCCTGGGCGGCGATGCCGCGCACGATGCGCTCGGTACGCTCGGTGAACACGCCGGGCTCCGGGTGGCCGAAGAACATGGTGCCCAGCACTTCGCCCGAATGCGCGATCACCGGCACCGCCAGGTAACTGCGCACCGGCGGGTGGCCGGCGGGCGTGCCGGCGCGCACGCCGAACGGCGAGTGGCCGGCAAAGCGCGGATCCCTGGCGATGTCGTCGGCGCGCAAGACGTCCTGCAAGGCATGGCCCGGCGCCGCCACGCCCGGCCCGAACAGGGCGTTCGGCCCGGTCTCGCCGAAGGGTTCGAATTCGGCGGTGCTGGCGCCCGACACGGTGTACAGCGAGAACATCTTGCCGTCCGCGCCGTCGCGTCCGTGGTACAGGAAGGCGCCGTGACGGGCGCCGGCGATGCCGGTAGCGGCGTCGGTGGCGGCCTGCAGCAGCGAATGCAGCTCGCGCGTGGAGGCGAGGGCGCTGCCGGTGCTGTTCAGCAGCTCCAGCACGTGCGACTCGTCGCGCAAGGCCTGCTCGGCGCGTTTGACCTCGTCGACGTCGGTATTCGTGCCGAACCAGCGCACCACCCGCCCGTGGCGGTCGCGCACCGGATTCACGCGGGTCAGGAACCAGCGGTACTTGCCGTCCGCGCCGCGGATCGGGTACTCCATCTCGAAGGGGTCGCCGCTGCGCACGCTGGCTTGCCAACGTTCCAGCACCAGCGGCAGTACGGTCGGCTCGCAGGTCGATTGCCAGCCCCAGCCGACCACCTGGTCGGGCGTGGTGCCGGTGTAGTCGAACCAGCGCTCGTTGAACCAGACGATGGCGCCGTCGGCCTGGGCCATCCAGGCCAGCTGCGGGATCGTGTTGGCCAGCGCGCGCAGCACTTCCTCGCTTTGGCGCAGGGTATCTTCGGCGCTCTTGCGCGCGCTGATGTCCTGCACCACGCCGGTCATGCCCAGCACGCCGCCGCGGCGGTTCGGCTCGGCATAGTCCGCGCGTCCGACCAGCGTCACCCAGCGGGTCTCGCCGCCTTCGCCCAGCAGGCGGCATTCGAGGTCGACTTCGCTCTGGCCGGCAAAGGCCTGCAGCACCGCGCGCCGCACGGCTTCGCGGTCGTTCGGGTCGAGGCGGGCGCGCAGCTCGGTCCAGGCCAGCGGGGTTTCGGCGGGCAGGCCGAAGATGGCGGCGGCGCGGTCGCCCAGCACCAGGCGGTCGCTGGCGGCATCCCAGCGCCAGTCGCCCAGGCCGCCGGCGGCCAGCGCCACCTGCAGGCGGCTGTTGCCGAGCAGGAGGGCCTGCTGGTCGGCCTTGCGGCGGTCGATGTCCTGGAAGTACAGGGTCAGGCCCTCGGCCGAGGGCAGGGCGCGCACCTCGAACCAGTGGCGCAGCGCCGGATAGAAGAATTCATGGATCGCCGATGCATGGCGCTCCATGGCATTCCGGTAGATGGTTTCGAGTGCGCTGCCGCGCAGTTCGGGGAAGGTATCCCACAGGTCGCGGCCGATCAGCTCGCTGCGGGCCTTCTGTACCGGCGACAGCATCTCGAGCGCACGGCCGTTGATATAGGTGATGCGCCATTCCTTGTCGACGGCGCAGAAGCCGTCGGTCAGGCTTTCGAGCATGTTTTCCATGCGCTCGTTGGCGCGGCGCAGCGCTTCCCTGGCCTGGCTCAGCTCGTCGCTCATCGCCGCTCCTGTGCCGTCGCGGCGCCGGGCCAGGCTGGCGCGGAGGGTCTGGGGGTGCTGCAGGTAGAAGCGGTTTGAATCATGTTCCGTGGCTGTGGACGTGCGCAAGGGCCTGCCGCGCGGGAGGCGCGGACGGTCCCGCCCTGCGTACTTGGCAAGCCGTACATGGATTCTAGCCCAGCGGAGCCGGTTTGATACACACCGTTGCCCGCTTCAGGCACGCGCCTGCTTCTGGCCGGCCACCTTGTCGAGCGCCGCCTGAAGCTGGTCGAGTTCGTAGGGTTTTTGCAGAGACAGGTAGGGGAATTCGACGTGGCGCAGCAGCGTATCGCCATAGCCGGATGCGAAGATCACCTGCATGGCCGGGGCCTCGCCCACCGCCTTGCGCGCCAGCTCGACGCCCGACATGCCGGGCAGGCTGACGTCGGTGAACAGCACGTCGTAGGGACCGGCGGCCAGGCGGCTCAGCGCATCGTCCGGGTGGCCGACGCCGTCGGCATGGTGGCCGAAGGCGCGCAGCATCTCGCAGACCAGGTATTGGGAGTCGACATTGTCTTCGACCACGAGGATGCGCAGTGGACCGGCGGCCGCTTCCCCGGCCGGGCCGGCGCCGCCGGTGGCCGGGGCCAGCACGCACAGTGCGCCGGCGACGCTGCCGTCGGCCGCGCGCAGCGGCGTGAAGTGCAGGTCCTGCGTGAGCTCCGTTCCGCCGGCGGCGCCGGCAAAGCCGAAGCTGCGCGCGGCGGCGATGGCGGCTTCGCCGTTCCAGGCGCGCTCGAGTTCCGCGCCGGCGACGGCGAGCGGCGGTGGCAGCACCGGCGGCACATTGCCGCCCGGGAGCTTGCCGTAGCCGGGGCCGGCCAGCGCCGCGTAGGATTCATTGAAGACCACCGTCATGTCGCGGCCCCACACCAGCAGCGCCGGCAGCGGCAGGTTGAACAGCAGGTCGGCGGCCATGCGCAAGGGCCATGGCCATTGTCCGGGATCGCCGAGCCGGGTGGCAGACCAGTCGTAGGTGCTGGAGGAGCGGGCGGATTGTCCGGGTTGGGTCATGGCAGGATAGTCAGTGTTATCTAAACGAAAAGAACGAAATCCTACACCAAATCGGCGAGCGGGGGCGGCGCGCACGCGGACAAAAAAAAGCCCGCTCAGGGAGCGGGCTGAATCTATCCTTGGAGGAGAATAGAGGAGACAGGAGCATCATGCTGCATCGCAAAAAAGAAATCCAATTGATATTCGTAATGACAGTTATTGATGGTTCAAATGGCACAGCAGAGTCCGCTTGAGCCGTCTTCCCCTCGCGCACGCTTGGTGCACTCGGGAAAATGCTCTACGATAGCAAGATGATGAAGAGTTACTCGCAGTTTTTTGCCTACCCCGGGGCGCCGTATGGTCGAGAGGCACTGCGCATCCGGGCGTCGGCCGAGTCGCGTCCCGCCGCGTTGCGGGCCGCCACGTTAACCGAAGTCTTCGCTTCCTGACCCGGCCGATGCACCCGCCAATGCGCTCTTCACAGAACCGCGGCATGCGCCGCAAGCTGGCCGGCTGGGCGCTGCTGTGCGCCGCCGCGCTTTGCGGCGAGCATGGCCTGGTGCCGCCGGCGCACGCCGAGAACGCCGTCACCAGCCCGGCCCTCGAGCGGCGCGTGAAGGCGGCCTTCCTGTATAAATTTCTCGGCTATGCCGAATTTCCTGCCGGCGCCTTTGCCGACGGCGCCAGCCCGGTCACCATCGGCGTGCTCGGCGCCGACGAGCTCGCCGCCGAGCTGGCGCGCATTGTCGGCGGGCGCACCGTGAACAACCGGACCATCGTGGTGCGCGTGCTGCGCGAAGCCGATCTGGGCGCGCCGGTGCATCTATTGTTCATCGGCGGGTTCGACGCCGGCCGGGTAGGGCGCATGGTGCGCGCGGCAGGCAACGCGCTGCTGGTCGTGACCGAGTGCGACGGCGGCCTTCAGCAGGGCAGCGCCATCAATTTCCGTATCGTCGACGAACGCGTGCGCTTCGATGTCGCGCTGGACGCGGCGGAACGCAATGGCATCAAGCTGAGTTCGCGCCTGCTGACGGTGGCGAACCGGGTGCAGAAAGGAGCGCTGCAATGACAGGCGCGATCGCCAAAGTGCGCGACAGCTCGGTGCGCCGCAAACTCATCCTGATGGCGGTGTCGACCACGCTGGCGGCCCTGGTCGCGGCCTCGGTGGCGATGCTGCTGGTCGACCTGCGCGCCTTCCAGCGCTACTGGACCGACGACCTGATGACCCAGGCCGACATCATGGCGCGCGTGACCGCGCCGGCGCTGGCCTTCAACGACGAAGAGACGGCGCGCCAGAACCTGGCGGTGCTGCGGGTACGTCCGCAGATCCTCGCGGCCGCCATCTATACCAGCAGCGGCGCCCGCTTCGCCGGCTATGTGGCGCCGGGCACGGCGGGCAACGCCTCCCGGTTGCCGCCGCGTCCGCAGGCCTCCGGCTATCGCATCGAGGGCAGCGAGATCGTCGTATTCCGCAACATCGTCGAGAACGGCGACATGGTCGGCACGGTCTACCTGCGCGCGCGCTACGGCCTGTTCGACCGCCTGCTCAGCTACGGCGCCATCCTCGGCGCGGTGATGCTGGGCGCGCTGGCGATCGCCTGGCTGGTGGCCTCGCGCCTGCAGGAAGCGATCACGCGCCCGCTCGAATCGGTCACCAGCGTCGCCCGCCAGGTGATGCAGCGGCGCGACTACGGCCTGCGCGTGCCGGGCAAGGAGAGCGGCGAGATCGGCGTGCTGATCGACGCTTTCAACGAGATGCTGGCCGAGATCGGGCGCCGTTCGGACGCGCTCCAGGAAGCCAACGCCACGCTGGAACACGAGATGCAGGTGCGCCAGCGCGCGGAACAGGCGCTGATCCTGGCCGACCGCCGCAAGGACGAATTCCTGGCGACCCTGGCGCACGAGTTGCGTAATCCGCTGGCGCCGATCCGCACCGGCCTCGACATCCTGCGCCTGCGCAGCGGCGACGCCCAGGCTACCCAGCGCGCCACCGACATCATGGAACGCCAGTTGCGCCAGATGGTGCGCCTGGTGGACGACCTGCTGGACGTCTCGCGCATCAATACCGGCAAGTTCACGATCAAGTCCGGCCGCGTCGAGCTGAAGGCGGTGGTCAACGACGCGCTGGAGGTGGTCCGTCCCTACATCGACCTGCACGGGCACGAGCTGCAGATCGACCTGCCGGACCGCCCCGTGTTCCTGAACGGCGACGCCACCCGCCTGGCGCAGATCCTGTCCAACCTGCTGAACAACGCCGCCAAATATACCAACCGCGGCGGCCGCGTGAGCCTGAAGGCGACGGTGGAAGACCGCACCCTGATGGTGGTGGTGGCCGACACCGGCATCGGCATCGCGCCGGACATGCTGGACACCGTGTTCGAAATGTTCGTGCAGGTCGATTCGACGCTGGAGCGCTCGACGGCCGGCCTGGGCGTCGGCCTGTCGCTGGCGCGCAAGCTGGTGGAGCTCCACAACGGCAGCATCGAGGCGCATAGCGCCGGGCTGGGCCACGGCAGCCAGTTCGTGGTACGCCTGCCGATCGTGGTCGACCCGGAGCTGCCGGCGAAACCGACGCCGGCCTCCTTCATCAGCGCCGAGACCTACCGCATCCTGCTGGCGGACGACAACGTCGACTTCGTCAACAGCATCGGCGCGCTGCTGACGGCGATGGGCCACAGCGTCGTCATCACCCATAACGGCCCGGACGCGCTGGCCGCCGCCAAGCGCTTTTGTCCGGACTACGCCTTCCTCGACATCGGCCTGCCGCAGATGTCCGGCTACGACCTGGCGCGTGGGATCCGCAACCTGTCCTGCGGCGCGATGACGGTGATGATCGCCGTGACCGGCTGGGGCCAGGAAAAGGACCGCCAGCTGGCCTTCGAGGCCGGCTTCGACCATCACATGGTCAAGCCGGTGCGCTTCGAGCAGATCGAGGAAATCCTCGGCAACCGCAGCCTGATCAAGAAACTGCGGACATAAGAGAAGCGGGCATAAAAAAAGCGGAAGCGCTTGCGCGCCTCCGCTCCAATGCCGTGTAGACGGACGCTGGAACTTAAGCAGTGGCCTGGTTGGCAGCCTGCTTGCGGCGGCGAGCCAGGAAGCCCAGGACGCCCAGGCCAGCCAGCATCATGCCGTAGGTTTCAGGTTCCGGAACCGGGGCCAGCATCACGGCGCCGCCGAACGAGGCCGAGGTGTCCGACACGAGGTTGCCGCTCACCAGGACGTAGTAGTCCCCGGCCGTCAGGTTGTCGCTGGACAGGGTCCAGACGTCCATTTCACCGGAGTGCAGCGAGGTGCCGTTGCTGACCAGGGTGTCGCCAGCAGTGCCGCCGGTGCCAGTCCCGCCACCCACGCGGTACAGCGACAGGCCGCTGAAATCCAGGCCGGTGTCTGCAGTGCGGCTGATCGACGACACGATGGCATCGAAGTTCATGCCCATGGTGCCGTTCACCGAGAAGGTGAAGTGGTCAGCAAACATGGCGCCATTGTTGTTCATGGCAAAGGTGTCACCGAAGAAGCCGCTGCCGTCGGTGAGGTCCAGGACCTGCGGGGTGTTGCCGATCATGGTGGGGGTAGGCGGAGTCGTTTGGGCCATGACGGCCGACGAACCGAAGGTTGCGGTAGCAAACACGATACCGGCGATCAAAGATTTATTCATTTCTTACCTCGCAAAGAAACAGCCGCGTCCTGCAGCTTGGTTTTCAAGAATCGGGGAACTTCATCGTAGCAAAACGTCGATAAAGCGCGGGGAAAACGGTCTATGTGTGCACTTCTGCGAAGAAAAATGCATCTGCACAATATTTTCCGGCAGGACTCGGCTAATACCCGATTCTCATAGAGGAGGCGGGTCGATTTGCATTAACGAGTAGAAAAACCTATCAGGGTTGCCAAGTATTTGTAGGATCGGTCCTACTCTAAGACGCGAGAAACTCCTCGGACGAGTTCATTTCCGTTGGCGAACTTTTATTGAACGCTCGGCAAAAAGCTTGCCGGCTGGGACTGTTGGTATGGAAGAGCGTATGGAAGAGTCAAAGAAAAACGGCTCAGATATCGCTATCTGAGCCGTTCATCATGAAAAAGTGGTGCGGCTGGCAGGAATCGAACCCACGACCCCTTGGTTCGTAGCCAAGTACTCTATCCAGCTGAGCTACAGCCGCCCGAGGCCGTATTATAGCGAAGTTTTGCCAATTGGCAAAGTGGGCAGGATGGCAAAAATCGTGGAAAGAAGATTGGTCAGACTTGGCTGACAGTATGGCCGGGAAAGAGGGGGATAATACTTGCAGAAAAGAAAAATGGCCCAGATATCGCTATCTGAGCCATTCGTCCTGAAGAAGTTGGTGCGGCTGGCAGGAATCGAACCCACGACCCCTTGGTTCGTAGCCAAGTACTCTATCCAGCTGAGCTACAGCCGCCCGAGGCACGCATTATAGCAGCGGGTTGGCGTTTGGCCAAGTGCATGATCCGCTTGGTTGATATTTCGCTTACTGCTTCCCCAATCGATCGGAGCTCGTGGACCGCTTGCGGATCGCCAGGCGCCAAGCTGCCGACAATGGAAGAGGGCATACAAAAATGGCCCAGAAAGCGAACTTTCTGAGCCATCTCTGATGCATAAGTGGTGCGGCTGGCAGGAATCGAACCCACGACCCCTTGGTTCGTAGCCAAGTACTCTATCCAGCTGAGCTACAGCCGCCCGAGGCACGCATTATAGCGGCCCTTTGAAGTTTGGTAAAGCCTCGGCGCTGGTCGGCGCGATGCTCAACACCGAGTTTCACAATAACAAGGATGCGTACCGCAAAAATGCGCGATTGCTCACCACGAACGGCGACGATAAAAAGAAAAACGCCCCAGAAAGCTAAGCTCTCTGAGGCGTTCCTCAAGTATAAGTTTGGTGCGGCTGGCAGGAATCGAACCCACGACCCCTTGGTTCGTAGCCAAGTACTCTATCCAGCTGAGCTACAGCCGCCCAAGCCACTATTATAGCAGCGACATCCCGGAGGGGGAAGAGTTAATTTTTTTCAACAGCAAGGGGGCTTCTGGTAGATTGAAGGCTGTACTCCGGAAAACCGCCTATGTTCCGCTTTCTTTTCGCCGCCGCAGCCGCTGTCCTGATCTCGTTTGCCAGTATGCCGGCCCAGGCCGCCGCGCCGCGCAGCCTGCGCTTCGAGCACCTGAGCCTGGAGCAGGGCCTGTCGCAGGAAACCGTGAAGACCATCCTGCAGGACCGGGCCGGCTTCATGTGGTTCGGCACCCAAAGCGGACTCAACCGTTATGACGGCTATCGCATCCGCGCCTACCGCAGCGATCCGGCCGATCCCTCCAGCCTGCCCGACAACTATGTCCTGGCCTCGTATGAAGATGCCGAAGGGCGGCTGTGGTTCGGCACGCGCGGTGGTCTGGCCCGTTTCGACGATGTGCGTCAGAAGTTCGTGCGTTATCCCTTCGTCTCCGGCAGCGAACCGGTGGCGCGCAACCGCGCCGTGGCCGCCATCGTCGGCGACGGCGCCGGCGGGCTGTGGGTCGGCACCGGCGAGGGCCTGGTCCACCTCGACACCGCCAGCGGACGCTTCCGCATGTTCCGCCATAACGGCAACGACGCCGGCAGCCTGCGCGACGACCGCGTCAGCGCGCTGGCGCTGGACGGGCGCGGCGGGCTGTGGGTCGGCACCGGCGTCGGCATCGATCACCTGCCGGCCGGCGCCGCCAGCTTCGACCACTACGACATCGATCCGCGCGGCGGGGCCAAGCGCAACACGGTGCTGTCGCTGTCGATGGCGCAGAACGGCACGCTGTGGGTCGGCACCGCGGCCGGCCTCGATGCCTGGCGCACCGGCGAGGGCCAGCCGCAGCGCCGCCACGTCGGCGCCGGGGAAGGCGTCGGCGAGACCGGCATCCTGACCCTCTACCACGACGCCGGCAACAACCTGTGGGTCGGCACCGACCTCGACGGCCTGAAATGGCTCGATCCCGCCAGCCAGCGCTTCGTCGCCTATACCAATGTGCCGCTCGACCGTCACAGCCTGTCGGACAACCAGGTCAGCGCGGTTCGGGTCGACCGCACCGGCACGCTCTGGGTCGGCACCCTGTTCAGCGGCGTCAACCGCGCCGACCTCGCCAGCGGCGGTTTCGGCAGTTTCACCCTGCTGCCGGGAGAGCCGGGCGACCGCACCGCCACCCTGAGCCGGAAGATCCGCACGATCGCCGCCGGCGCCGACGGCCGCCTGTGGCTGGGCACGACCGGCTCCGGGCTGATTCACCTTGAACCGATCAGCGGCCGGGCCGACCGCATCCGCCACGATCCGGCGCGCAAGGGCAGCCTGCCGGACGACACCATCACCGCCGTGCTGCCCGGGCGCGGGCGCCTGTGGGTCGGCTCCGCCACCGGCCTGTCCTGGCGCGACGCGTCCAGCGGCCTGTTCACCACGGTGCCGCTGGGGACGGATTCAGCGTCGAACTACGTCCAGGACCTGCTGCTCGACCGCGCCGGCAACCTGTGGGTGGCGACCCGCGGGGGGCTGTTCCTGCTCGACCCGGATGGCCGCACGCTCAGCGCCTGGCGCCACGACCCGCTCGACGCCAGGAGCCTGGGCGAGAATTACGGCTTCGCGCTGCTCGAAGACCGCGCCGGGAATATCTGGCTCGGCACCGACAACGGCCTGGACCGCCTCGACCGCGCCAGCGGCACCTTCACCCATTTCCGCCACGACGACAAGGACCCGGCTTCCCTGCGCCACAACCGCGTCTATTATCTGTACGAGTCGGGCCGCGGCGAGATCTGGGTCGGCACCGCCGCCGGCCTGCACCGCATGGAGCGCGATGCCGGCGGCGCCACCATGTTCCGCTATTTCCCGGTGACGAACACGCACGAACCGGTGCCGATCGGCGGCATCCTCGAAGACAGCCACGGCGAACTCTGGGTCAGCACCACCGTGGGCCTGACCCGCATCGACCCATCCACCGGCGAATTCAAGGGCTACAGCGCGAAGGACGGCCTGCTGGACGGCACGTATTTCGTGGGCGCGGCCGCCAAGGGCGCCGACGGCGAGCTGCACTTCGGCGGCGCCAACGGCATGACTTCCTTCATGCCGGACGCGGTGCGCGACAATCCCTATCCCGCGCAGCCGGTGATCACCGACTTCCTGGTGCAGAACCGCTCGCGCCTGCCGCATGGGCCGGGCCTGTCGAAGCAGGTCGAGCTGCCTTACCGCGATTCCGTGTTCACGCTGGAGTTCGCGGCGCTGCACTTCGCCGACCCGCAGAGCAACCGCTTCGCCTACCGCCTGCAGGGCTTCGACCGCGACTGGACCGAGACCGACGCCAGCAAGCGCTTCGCGACCTACACCAACCTGGACCCGGGCCATTACGTGTTCGAGGTCCGCGCGGCTAATAAAGACGGGCTGTGGAGCGACACCCCGGCGCGCCTGGGCATCGACATCGCGCCGCCGTTCTGGATGACCTGGTGGTTCCGCCTGCTGGCCGGGCTGGCCGTCATCGGCGCCGGCGTCGCCGTCTACCGCCTGCGCATCCGCGTGCTGGTGCAGCAGACCGAAAGGCTGGAACGCACCGTCGGCGCCCGCACCGCCGAACTGGTGCTGCAGAAGGAAGCCGCCGAGCAGCAGAAGGAAGCGGCGTTGCAGGCGCGCCGCAACATCGCGCTGCTGTCCGACATCGGCCGCGAACTGACGGCCAACCTGGACAGCGAAGCGATCATGAAAAACGTCTACGGCCAGGTGCGCCAGCTGATGGACGTGAACGTGTTCGCGATCGGCGTGCTGCGCGGCGAGCGCCTGGACTGCCCCTTCGTGATCGAAGACGGCAAGCGGGTCGACGGCGCCGAGCAGTGCGGCGCCCGCGTGATGGCGATGGCAATGCGCTGCGCCGGGAACGGCGAGGAAATCCTGATCGACGACTTCGAGCGTGACGCCGCACGCTGGGTCGGTGACCTGAAGGACGAAACGGGCGCCCGCCCGCCGGCCTCGCTGATCCTGGTGCCGGTGCTGCTCGGCGCCCGCGCGCTCGGCGTGCTGTGTGTGCAAAGCCGCGAGCGCCACGCCTACCAGCACCTGCAGCTGGACATGCTCAGTACCCTGGCCGCCTACGTCGGCGTGGCGCTGGACAACGCCGACGCCTACCGCCAGCTGAAAGACACCCAGGCCCAGCTCGCTGCCCACGAGCGCCTGGCTTCGGTCGGCTCGCTGGTGGCCGGTGTCGCCCACGAACTGAATACCCCGATCGGCAACAGCCTGCTGATGGCCAGTACCCTGCAGGAAAAGACCGAACAGCTGGCGGCGCGCTTTGCGTCGGCCAGTCTGAAAAAGTCGGAGCTGGAAGGGTGGATCGGGGCGGCGGGTGAAGCCAGCGCGCTGATCCAGCGCAGCCTGCATGCCGCGGCCGAGCTGGTGAACAGCTTCAAGCAGGTGTCGGTGGACCAGGCCAGCACCCAGCGCCGGCGCTTCGACCTGGCCCAGGCTTGCCAGGAGATTGCGGCGACCATCATGAACCAGGTGCGGCGCGGTGGGCATACGCTGTCACTGGAGGTGCCGCCGGGGATCGTGATGGACAGTTATCCCGGGCCGCTGGGGCAGGTGGTGATCAACTTCGTCAACAACGCGCTGCTGCATGCCTTCGAGGGGCCGGGCGGTGTGATGGTGCTGTCGGCTTCCTTGTCCGGCGCGGAGCGGGTGCGGATCGAGTTCCGGGATAACGGGCGGGGGATTCCTTCTGAATACCTGTCGCGGATTTTCGATCCTTTCTTTACCACGCGGATGGGGCAGGGCGGGACTGGGCTTGGATTGAATATCGCTTATAACATTGCGACTACTTTGTTGGGCGGGACGATTCGGGTGGACAGCGTCATTGGACAGGGGACGGTGTTTGTTCTTGATTTGCCGTTGCGCGCGGTGCAGGGGGTGGGTGCTTCGGTTTCTGCGGTGTAGGGGTGCGCGGGTCTGCCGAACCGCCAATTTTTATCACGTCCGACGTTGGAGCCAGGATGAAGACCCTAACAGTTAAAGTGAATACATCGGATTTTGGTGGCGGGCTTGCCGATACCGGATACGTAATGCAAAACGGCAGAGCGACCCACTCAGTAGGCGTAAGCGCAATCGATGTCGGGGCGGGTTACATAAGGATTCCGTAACAGCACCTTGGCTCGCAAACCGCCAACATGCGCACCGTGGAATTTCGTGAGCTTTTACCGTCCAGCCCCAAGCTAAAATGGCTGGATGAATCAAGCCGCCAGCCTGTACCAAACCGCCATGCCGAAAGGACCCGGTGCCCGCGGCCCCATGCTCGGTTGGGGCATCAGCCTGGCGGCCCACGCCATCGCCGTGGCGTGCCTGTGGCATACCTGGCTTCCCCACCGGGCCGACACGGACGCCGGTCCGGGCAAGCGGATCGAGCTCAGGCTGGTGGCTATCGTCCCTGAAGCGCCGCTCCCGGCGCCCTTGCCGGACCAGACCATGCCGCATCCCGGCCCTGTGCCGCTGCGCCCGGCGCGCGGACCGGCGCTGCCACGGCTAGTGCCGTCCACGAGCGCGGAATCCGAACCGCCGCCGGCTGCCGTCCCTGCGCCGCCGGCCGCCGCCGCCGAGCTTTCCGGCAGCGAAACGCATGCACCCACCGTCGACCTGGCGTCCGCGCGCGCCACCGCGCGTTTGATCGCGCGCGAAAGCGGCAAGGGCCTGGTGGCGCTCCCGGGCCGCCAGCCGGTGCTCGAAGCGAAGGCCGAGGCGCCCATCGTCGGCGCGCTGGAGCGCGCGCGCCGTGTCGATTGCCAGAAGGCGCGTGCGGAAAGTACCAACTTGTTGGCGAATGTGATCGGGCTTGCCGTGGATCTGGCGAAGAACGCCTACGACGACAGCGGTTGCAAGTGGTGAGCGCGCAGCCGCCGCGCCGCCTGCACCGGCGGCGGATCCCCCAGCGGCACGAACAGCGCCCCGCGCCCGAGCGCCCGCACCAGCGCTCCCTCCCCAAACCGTAATCCCCACCCCCGCAACTGCGGCAGGGACCGCACCGGCTCCGGCGTGATCTCCACCGCAGCACGCACCAGCAAGCGCTGAAGCGGCCGCATCGGCCCAGGCACGATCGCCGCCTCGGCCATGATCCGCAAGAACTCTGAAAGAACCTCCGATCCCTCCAGCCCTGGCGCAACAGCCGACAGCATCCCTTCCCACCCAGCCCAGGATGCCGGCGCCCCGAGCGCCCCATACAGCAGCGCAGAAGCCCGGCCCTCGGCAAACGCCGCATCCTTTTCAGGCGCAGACAAAGGCCGCACGTACCGGTGGTAAGCCTCGGTGAACCCGAAGCTGGCCGTCGCATGCACCCAATCCAGCAGGCGCGGGTCGTCGGCCCGATACGCCAGGCCGTCGGGCGTCGTGCCGGCTACACGCCCATGCATCCGCACCACGTGGGCGATCATCTTCTCCGCGGCCGAGCGCGGCCCGTACACGGTCATCATCGCCGCAAAGCCGGTGCGCCGGAGGCGCGTCACCGGATCGCGCCGGAAGCCGCTGTGGTCCCACACGCCGGAACGCACCGAGGGTTCGGCCAGCTCCAGCAGCACCGCCGCCACGCCGCCGACGAATAAGGAAACGGGATTCGCAAACACCCGCCACGAAACGCCATCCGCCGGCGTCAGCGCCGGCTCGCCCGGCGGCTGGCTGAAGTCGAATTCCATGCCCGCGGGCGGCCGCATCAAATCGCGTATCGCCGACAGCATCAGGCCGCCGCTCCCTGCGCGCGATGCCCGGCAAAACGCCCGAAAGACTGCGACAGGAATTCGATCAAGGTCCGGATCCGCGCCGACTGGTGCTGGTGCTGCGGATAGATGGCGTAGATATCCGCGTCCGGCGTGCGGTAGGCGGGCAGCACGCGCACCAGGCGTCCGCTTTCCAGATAGCGCTCGATGTCCCATTCCGCGCGCATCAGGATGCCGTGGCCGTCGAGCGCCCAGTTGACGGCGATCTCGCCGTCGTTGGTGGTCAGGTTGCCGCGCACCTTGACGGTTTCGCCCGGACCGCCGGCGTCGCGGTCCTTGTACAGGCGCCAGGTGCCGTAGGCTTCGTCGCCCTGGCGGATGCAGATGCAGTTGTGGCGCACCAGGTCGGAGGGCGTCGACAGTTCGCCGCGCGCGGCCAGATACCTGGGCGAGGCGCACAGCAGGCGGCGGTTGCCGGCCAGCTTCCTGGCGATCACGCGCGTGTCGCCGGGTTCGCCGAAGCGGATGCAGACGTCGAACTGGTCTTCGGTCAGCGGCGGCGGGTTCACCGACAGCTGCAGCTGGACGTCGACCTCCGGGTATTTGAGGACGTATTGCGAGATCGCGGGCGCGATGTGCAGGCGGCCGAAGCCGAGCGTGGCATTCACCCTCAACAAACCCTTCGGCTGGCTTTTCGAGCTGCTCAACAGCTGGTCGAGGTCGCCGATCTCGCCCAGGATGCGGCGGGCGTGCTCGAACAGGACTTCGCCGTCGGGCGTCAGGCTCATGCGCCGGGTGGTGCGGTTCACCAGCGGCACGCCCAGCCGCGCTTCCATCTGCGACAGGCGCTTGCTGACGGCCGCGGTGCTGATCCCGAGTTCGCGCGCGGCGCCGCTCAGGCTGCCGCAGGTGCCCAAGGAGACGAAGAAGCCAAGTTCAGCCGGTTGGATGCCGCTACTCATGTTGATTGTTAACCCTGGGTTAAAGACGGATTAAGTCTAGCCAAGATCCTTGCCTTCGTCCAGGGCATAAAGTGCTTTCCACGGATGCACTTTTACCGATCACCCAGACAGACCCAGACAGGAGACAGGAAACATGAAGACCTACCAAATCGCAACGATCCCCGGCGACGGCATCGGCAAGGAAGTGGTGCCGGCCGGCCGCGAAGTGCTGGAAGCGCTGGCCGCAGGCAGCAGCAAGTTCAAATTCGCCTTCGAGGATTTCGACTGGGGCGGCGATTACTACCGCAAGCACGGCGTGATGATGCCGGCCGATGGCCTGGACGCGCTGCGCAGCAAGGATGCGATCCTGTTCGGCTCGGCGGGCGATCCGGACATCGCCGACCACATCACCCTGTGGGGCCTGCGCCTGAAGATCTGCCAGGGCTTCGACCAGTACGCCAACGTGCGTCCAACCCGCATCCTGCCGGGCATCGACGGCCCGCTGAAGCGCTGCGCGCCGGAAGACCTGAACTGGGTCATCGTCCGAGAGAACTCGGAAGGCGAATACTCGGGCGTCGGCGGCCGCGTGCACCAGGGCCACCCGATCGAAGCCGCGACCGACGTCAGCATGATGACCCGCGTCGGCGTCGAGCGTATCCTGCGCTTCGCCTTCAAGCTGGCGCAATCGCGTCCGCGCAAGCAGCTGACCGTCATCACCAAGAGCAATGCGCAGCGCCATGCGATGGTGATGTGGGACGAAGTGGCGGTGGAAGTGTCGAAGGACTTCCCGGACGTGAAGTGGGACAAGGAGCTGGTCGACGCCGCCACCGCGCGCATGGTCAACCGTCCGGCCACGCTGGACACCATCGTCGCCACCAACCTGCACGCCGACATCCTCTCCGACCTGGCGGCGGCGCTGGCCGGCAGCCTGGGCATCGCCCCGACCGGCAACATCGATCCGGAGCGCCGCTATCCGTCGATGTTCGAGCCGATCCACGGTTCGGCCTTCGACATCATGGGCAAGGGCCTGGCCAATCCGATCGGCACCTTCTGGTCGGTGGTGATGCTGCTCGAGCACCTGGGCGAAGCCGACGCCGCAAAGCAGGTCATGGCGGCGATCGAAACCGTGACGGCGACCCCGAGCCTGCACACCCGCGACCTGGGCGGCAAGGCCACCACCGCCGACGTCACCCGCGCCGTGTGCGACATCCTGAACGGCAGCCAGGAGCGCGCCGCCGCCTGAGCGCCAGCGCCGCAAGCCAGCCCGTCCCCGACCGGCCGCCAGAGCCGGGGGAACCGAAACACAACACATATTGGAGACAGACATCATGTCCAGGAATTTCTTTGGAAGGCTATACGTCCAGGTTCTGCTCGGCGTTATCGCGGGCGGCCTGCTCGGCTACCTGTACCCCAAGCTCGGCACCGACCTGAAGCCGCTCGGCGACCTGTTCATCCGCCTGATCAAGATGGTGTTCGCACCGGTGATCTTCGCGATGGTGGTGCTCGGCATCGCCAGGATGGAGAGCCTGAAGGAGCTCGGGCGCGTCGGGGCACGCGCCCTGATCTATTTCGAAGTCATGTCGACCTTCGCGCTGCTGCTCGGGCTGATCGTCGTGAACGTGGTGCAACCGGGCGTCGGCATGAACGTCGATCCCGCCCACCTCGACACCAAGAGCATCAGCAGCTACACGGCGGCGGCCGCGAAATCGACCGGCTTCGTCGACTTCCTGCTGAACATGGTCCCGACCAGCGCGATCGATGCGCTGGCCAAGAACGACATCCTGCAGATCCTGGTGTTCGGCACCATGTTCGGCATCGCGCTGTCGCGCATGGGCCGCCACGCCAAGCCGGTGGTCGACATGCTCGAAGCCTTCAATACCGGCATGTTCATGGTGCTCGGCATGGTGATGCGGATCGCGCCGATCGCCGCTTTCGGCGCGATCGCCTTCACGGTCGGCAAATACGGCCTGGGTTCGCTGCTGTCGCTCGGCCAGCTGATGGGTTCCATGTACCTGACCTGCATCGCCTTCGTGTTCATCGTGCTCGGCGCGGTGTCCCGGATCTGCGGCTTCAGCATCTGGAAATTCCTGAAATTCATCCGCGAAGAGATCTTCACCGTGCTCGGCACCAGCTCGTCCGAATCGGTGGTCCCGCAGCTCATGAAGAAGCTGGAGTACCTGGGCGTGTCGAAGCCGGTGGTGGGACTGGTGGTGCCGTCCGGCGTCACCTTCAACCCGGACGGCCAGTGCATCTACTACACCATGGCGGCGATCTTCATCGCGCAGGCCACGAATACCCCGCTGTCGCTGATGGACCAGCTGGTGGTGCTGGGCGTGCTGATGATCACCTCGAAGGGCTCGGCCGGCGTGACCGGTTCCGGCTTCATCACCCTGGCGGCCACCCTGGCGTCGATGGGCAAGATCCCGGTGTCGGGCATGGTGCTGCTGCTCGGCGTGGACCGCTTCATGTCCGAAGCGCGCGCCATCACCAACACGATCGGCAACGGCGTCGGCACCCTGGTGGTGGCACGCTGGGTCGGCGCGGTCGACAAGAGCCGCATGAACCGTATCCTGGACGGCCAGGCGCCCGCGCCGGAACAGGAAGCCCTGATCGTCCCGCACGAGCACGACGTGCGCGAAGGCGTCGCGGTCGGCCTGGCGAAGACCCGGAACGCATCCGCCTGAAGCCATGGACACCAAAGCACTACTGAAGGCGATGTTCGACGCCGCCATCGCCGCGGCCCAGCCGGACAAATGCGTCCCGCCCCACCTGCCTGCCCAGCCGCGCGGCCGGCTGGTGGTGATCGGCGCCGGCAAGGCATCGGCGGCGATGGCGCGCGCTGTCGAAGGCGCCTGGCCCGGCAAGCTGGAAGGCCTGGTCGTCACGCGCTACGGCTATGCGGTCCCCTGCGAACGCATCGAGATCGTCGAGGCGGCCCACCCGGTGCCCGATGCCGCGGGCGAACGGGCGGCACGGCGCATGCTGGCGCTGGTGCGCGGCTTGAGCGCCGACGACACGGTCCTGTGCCTGATCTCCGGCGGCGGCTCCTCGCTGCTGCCGCTGCCCCTCGACGGCATCACGCTCGAGGACAAGCAGGCGGTCAGCCGCGCGCTGCTGGCCTCGGGCGCCAGCATCGGCGAAATGAACTGCGTGCGCCGCCACCTGTCCGCCATCAAGGGCGGCAGGCTGGCCGCGGCCTGCCACCCGGCGCATGTGGTGACCCTCCTGATCTCGGACGTGCCGGGCGATGAAGCCTGCGACATCGCTTCGGGACCGACGGTGGCCGACGCCAGCACCTGCGCGGACGCCCTCGACATCGTGCGCCGCTACGGCATCGCCCTGCCGGACAAGGTGAGGCAGGTGCTGGAGAGCGGGGCAGGGGAGTCGGTCAAGCCGGGCGACCCGCGCCTGGCCGGGCACGAGCTGCGCTTCGTCGCCACCCCGCAGATGGCCCTGGAGGCGGCGGCGCGCGTGGCCGGGGAAGCCGGCCTCGCCGTGCACATCCTCGGCGACAGCCTGGAAGGCGAGGCGCGCGAGGTCGGCAAGGTCATGGCCGGCATGGCGCTGCAGGTTGCCCGCCGCGGGCAGCCCTTCGAGGCGCCCTGCATCCTGCTGTCCGGCGGTGAGACCACGGTGACCGTGCGCGGCGATGGGCGCGGCGGACGCAACGTCGAATTCCTGCTGTCGGCCGCCATCGCCCTGCGCGGCGAACCCGGCGTCTACGGCCTGGCCGGCGATACCGACGGCGTCGACGGGCAGGAAGAAATCGCCGGCGCCTGGTTCGCGCCGGATACGCTGGAGCGCGCTTTCGACAAGGCGATCCGGCCCATGCAAAGCCTGGACCGCAACGACGGCCACGGCTTCTTCCAGGCCCTCGGCGACGCCATCGTCACCGGTCCCACGCTGACCAATGTGAACGACTTCCGCGCCATCCTGATCGCATCGCGCCATGAGGAGAAAACAAATGCATCGTAGCCGCAAGGCGAAAATCGTCGCCACCCTCGGGCCGGCCAGCACGGACGCCGCCACCATCGAGGCCCTGTTCCGTGCCGGCGCCGACGTGTTCCGCCTGAACTTCAGCCACGGCAGCCACGACGATCACAAAGCGCGCCTCGACAAGCTGCGCGCCCTCGAACAGTCGCTGGGCCGCCCGGTCGGCGTCCTGATCGACTTGCAGGGACCGAAGCTGCGGATCGGCAGCTTCGCCGAAGGCCGCATTGCCCTGGAAGCCGGCGCGCCGTTCCGGCTCGACCTGAACGCCGGCCAGCCGGGCGACCGCAGGCGCGTCGCATTGCCGCATCCCGAGATCTTCGCGGCGCTCGAAGCCGGCGCCACCCTGCTGCTCGACGACGGGCGCATCGCGCTGAAAGTCGAGAAATGCAATGCCGAGTCGGCGGATACCACGGTCGTCAACGGCGGCGTGCTGTCCGACCGCAAGGGCGTCAACGTGCCGGGCGTGGTGCTGCCGCTGTCGGCGCTGACCGAGAAGGACCGCAAGGACCTGGCGTTCGGCCTGGGTCTGGGTATCGACTGGGTCGCGCTGTCCTTCGTGCAGCGGGCCGAGGACATCCGCGAGATCAAGGAGATCGTGCAGGGCCGCGCCCGCATCGTCGCCAAGCTGGAGAAGCCGGCGGGCGTCGAGGATCTCGAAGCGATCGTGCGGGAAGCCGACGCCATCATGGTGGCGCGCGGCGACCTCGGCGTCGAGATGCCGGCCGAGCAGGTGCCGGCGATCCAGAAGCGCATCGTGCGGGTCTGCCGCCGCCTCGGCAAGCCGGTCATCGTCGCCACGCAGATGCTGGAATCGATGGTGACGGCCCCGGTGCCGACGCGCGCCGAAGCCTCGGACGTGGCGACCGCGATCTACGACGGCGCCGACGCGGTCATGCTGTCGGCCGAATCGGCGTCCGGCCGGTACCCGGTCGAGGCGGTCACCATGATGAACAACATCATCGTCCAGACCGAGTCCGACCCGGTGTACGTTGATGCCATCGCGGCCAGCCAGGGCCCGGCCCGGGCCGAGATCGCCGACGCGATCGGCCTGGCGATGCGCAATATCGCCGAGCTGCTCGACGTGGCGGCCGCCGTCGCCTACACCAGCTCCGGCCACTCGGCCCTGCGCCTGGCGCGCGAACGGCCGCGGGCGCCCATCATCGGCATGACCCCGAAGCTCGCCACCGCGCGCGCGATGGCCCTGGTGTGGGGCGTGCATGCGGTGCTGACCCACGACGTGGCCGAGGTGCCGGAGATGACCGACTTCGCCTGCGCCACCGCCCGCCGCGAAGGGCTGGCAGGGCCGGGGCAGACCATCGTCATCGCCGCCGGCATGCCTTTTGGCGCCGCCGGCACTACCAACCTGTTGCGGATCGCGCGGCTGGACTGATCAGACCTGCACCTGGATGTCGCCAAAGAAGCCCAGCTGCAAACTGCTGGCGATGCGGTTCGCGACCAGGATCGCCGGGCCGGCGCCGTCCGGCCCGAACACTTCGATCGCGGTCATCCTGAACAGGGTCAGCCAGTGCACGAAGTGCTCCTTGCCGATGCCGCTTAAGGCCATGTGCTTGCCGAAGACGTTGCCCTGGAAGTCGCCGGTGTCGAGCAGGACCTTGGTCCAGAAGGCAACCATGCGCGGCATGTGCTCGTGCCAGTGGCCGGCCAGCTTTTCCTCGAACACGGGTCCGAGCACGGTGTCTTCACGGACGCGGGCATAAAAGGTGTCCACCAGCTGGACGATGCTGGAAGCGGTGATGCTCATACGAGGTTCCTGGGCGTGCCGGCCGCCCAGGCGTCGATGTTATCGACCAGCATGTCGGCCAGGGTTTGCATGGCGCCGCCGCTGGCCCAGGCCACGTGCGGGGTCAGGACGAAGTTCGGCAGATTCAGCTTCAAAAGGGGATTCTCGGGCACCGGCGGTTCCTTGCTCAGAACGTCGAAGCCGGCGCCGGCGATCACGCCCGTCTTCAGGGCCTCGGCCAGCGCGGCCTCGTCGACCAGGCCGCCGCGCGCGGTATTGATCAGGATGGCGGTTTTTTTCATCGATGCCAGTTCCGCCGCGCCTATCATGTGGCGGGTCTGCCCGGTAAGCGGCAGGTGCAGGCTGATCACGTCGGCGCTCGCCAGCAGCTCGGGCAGCGGCAGCTGTACGACATCCGTATCGGGTACCGGCGAGCGCGAGGCGACCGCGATCTCCATCCCGAACGCGCGCCCGATCTGCGCCACGCGCCGCCCCAGCGCGCCATAGCCGACGATGCCGAGCCGGCTGCCGGCCAGGTCGCCGATCGGGTGGTCGAGCAGGCAGAAGCGGGTCGACTGCTCCCAGCGCCCGGCGGCGACGTCGGCGGCATAGGCCAGCAGGTTGCGCCGCACCGCCAGCATCAGCGCGAAGCAGTGTTCCGGCACCGAGACCACCGAATAATCCCGGATATTGCAGACGGCGATCCCGCGCTCGCGGCAGGCGGCGAGATCGACGTTGTCGGTACCGGTGGCGGCCACGGCCACCAGTTTCAGGTCCGGTAGCTGGGCGATCTCGGCGGCGCGCAGCGGCACCTTGTTGGTGATCGCGACCGTGGCGCCGCGCAGGCGTTCTACCAGCTCGTGCGGGGCGGTGGCGGGATAGTCCTGCCAGGCATGCTCGAAGGCGGGCGGACGGACGGTGGCGATCAGGCTGTCGCGGTCGAGGAAGACGATCTTGTGCATGGCGGTTCCGGATGAGGACAGACCGCCATTTTACTGCGGATGCCGGGCGCTTACTGCATGGCGGTCCTGGGTGTTCCGGTGCACTGGAACTCGACGCTCGCTTGCCAGCGGGTGCAGCCTTCCCGGTTGCTGTCGTTGCAGACCTTGGTCTCGCCGCCGAAGGGCTCGGCGCCGCTGTAGCCCCAGGCCTTGCAGCGCTCGGCCGCCGTGGCCGCACCGCGCTGCATGTCGATGACGGGCTTCTCGAACGACTTGAATTCGTAGGACAGTTTGACGGTGCCGTCGGCGCGGCTGCCGCCGGTCGCCACCATCTCTTTTTGTACGGCGCAGCCTTGCAGTGCAAGGATGGCCGCGAGCAGTCCAAAGAGGCTCGTTTTATTCACTGTGTCTCCTTCAGGTTTTTCTGGTTTTGGTAGGCGACGCCATGATAGATGCCGCCGGGTTCTCGCTTTGTAGCAAAGTTTACGAAATTTGTATCCGGCGGAGGCTGGCCGCAAAAAAAGACAGGCCTTGGCCTGTCTTTTGGAAGTGATGGGGCTTGAGCCGCTGGGCGATTAGTGAGCTGCCGCGTCGGCTTTCTGGTCTGCGTTGGCGGCGGCCTTGTCGGCAGCTGCGTCCGCTTTGGCCTTTGCGGCCTTCTTGTGTGCTTTAGCCTTGGTCTTGGCGGCGTCGGCCTTGGCGACGGCGACGTCCGAGCTGGCTTCGGCTTCCTTCTTCTCTACCTTGGCATCGGCCTTGGCTGCTTTTTTCGCTTCCTTGGCTTCGGCTTTGGCCATGTCCTTGTCTGCTTTTGCATCGGCCTTGGCGGCATGGGCCGTTGCCGGCGCCGGCGACGTGGCGGTCGACTGGGCGGCGAATGCCGAGGTGGCGAACAGACCGGCGATCAGGGTAGCGACGATTTTGCTCATGGCGATGTTTCCTTCAGTGTCGTTGATATGGTGGGACATTCCCGGGGTGCTACTGGCCCTCAACGCGCCTGTTCGCCGGTCAGTTGACGCCTTTTTACATCCACTTACAAATAGCTATCAGTTCTTGACCCGCGCCCCGGCGAGCTGGGCAATCGCCGCCAGCGTGGTCTGCGCCGCGTTCAGCCCCAGCAGGTAATCCTTGTCGCTGAAGGTCGATACCAGGTCGGTCGGCTGGTGCCAGTGCGGGTTCCAGCCGGCGCCGATCTGCTGGCCGCGTTCGTTTTCGCGCACCGAGATCGAGGGCACATGGTCCATGAACGGGGTCGAGTCCGTGTTGGTCATGTGCGGGCCGACCGCGGCCGGGTAGTCGGCCGCGTACTTGTCGTTCGCGGCGCGGAAGGCCCAGGCCAGCTTTTGCGCGCCCTCGGCCTGCTTCGACGTCGCCTGGAACTCGATGTTGACGTCGGCTTCGCGGCGCTGCCCGGGCAGCGGACTGGTGACGGTCTTTCCGTTCGCGTCCGTATGCGCAATGGGCATGCCGTGGTCGAACATCATCATGTCGTGCTGGATCATGCCCAGCCAGCGCGGTTCCGGGTAGCGGCCCGATTCCTTCGGCGACTCGATGCCCTGCAGATCCTTGCGCTGGGCCACATAGGCCGAGGCGCCGTTCAGGCCGGTCTCCTCGTTGTTCCACAGGGCGAAGCGGATGCTGCGATCAAGCGTCACGCCGGGCGCGTTCAGGATCCGCGCCAGTTCCATCACCAGGGCGGTGCCGGAGGCGTCGTCGTTGGCCGCCTCGCCGAAGCCCAGGCCGTCCATGTGGGCGGCGACGATGTACATCTCCTCGGGATGGGTGCTGCCGACCTTGGTGCAGTAGACCTCTTCGCGCGGGCCGCCCTTCGGATCGGGTTGTTCGGCATTCAGCGCGCGCAAGCGCTCGTCCGGCTGGGCCATCGGGTCCTGGTTGACGCCGGTCGGTGCGCGGGTGCCGAACAGGGTGCTGCCGCCCTGGCCGGACGGGCCGCCGCGGCCGCCGCCCGTCGCCGGCACACGCTCGCGCGGCGCGGCCACGTATTCGTAATGGATGCGCTCGGTGGCGCAGCCGTAGGACTTCAGCTGGGCTTCGATCCAGTCGATCGCCTTGCGGTTGCGCTCCGTGCCCTGTTTGCGGTCGCCGAAGCGGGCCAGGCCGCGGATCGTCTCCTTGTAGCGGCCGAGGTCGAGCTGGCCGACCAGCTGGGCGACCGGGTCGGCGGCCGTTGCCGGTTTGGCTGGCGGCGCCGTCTGCGCCTGGACGGCGGGCAGGGCCAGGCTGAGCGTAAGGAAAAGGGCGGAAGGAGCGAGCACGGCGGACGGTTTCACGGGACCTCTCTATTGAGTGCGGAATGGAAATGCCACTATAGGCGATGCGCACGATTGATGCATGTTTGACATTGGAATTTATAAACAGGATACTCATTCGGCATTTCCATCCACTAACAAAACCAAGAGACCGTGAAGACCACCACCTCCCTCGCCATCCTGTCCGCGGCTGCCCTGGCGGCGTCCGTGCATGCCGCCCCGGCCGCCCCGGCCGTCAAACCCGCCGTGCCCGCATCGCAGGCCGTGCAGATCGAAGCTTCCCACCTGTCGCACGACGTCAAGGTGCTGTCCTCGGACGATTTCGAAGGCCGCGGCCCGAACACGCCGGGCGAAGCCAAGACCGTCGCCTACCTGATCAACCAGTTCGAAGCGGCCGGCCTGAAGCCGGGCGGCGACCTGGTCAACGGCAAGCGCGGCTGGACCCAGGACGTGCCGCTGGGCCGCTTCGAGATCAAGGGCCCGGTCGTGGTGAGCGTCAAGGGCGGCGGCAAGGATGAGACTTTGACCCAGGGCGAGCAGATTGCCGTGCGCGCGGCGATGAACGGCGCCAGGAGCGTCGAGTTCAAGGATGCGCCGCTGGTCTTCGTCGGCTACGGCGTCACCGCACCGGAGCGCAAGTGGGACGACTTCAAGGGCCAGGACCTGAAGGGCAAGCTGGCGGTCGTCCTCATCAACGACCCCGACTTCGAAACCGGCAAGGGCGAGTTCGGCGGCAAGGCCATGACCTATTACGGCCGCTGGACCTACAAATTCGAAGAGCTGGCCCGCCGCGGCGCGCTCGGCACCCTGATCGTCCACGAGAGCGCGCCGGCTTCCTACGGCTGGGCGACCGTCAAGAATTCGAACACCAACGTCATGTACGACGTGGTGCGCACCCACCCGAGCGCCTTCCACGCGCCGGTCGAGGGCTGGATCCAGCGCGATGTCGCTATCGACCTGTTCAGGCGCGCCGGCCTGGACTTCGACAAGCTGAAGAAATCGGCGCAGACGCGCAGCTTCAAGCCGGTCGAGCTGAGCGGCGTGGCGATGTCGGGCAAGTACGCCGTCGACGCCCAGACCATCGTCTCGAAGAACGTGATCGCCCTGCGCGAGGGCAGCCAGCATCCAGACCAATACGTGGTCTACAGCGGCCACTGGGACCATCTCGGCATCGGCCTGCCGGATGCGAAGGGCGACCGCATCTACAACGGCGCCGTCGACAATGCGACCGGCATCGCGGCCCTGCTGGAGCTGGCGCGCGTCTACGCGGCCGCGCCGGCGCCGCAGCGCAGCGTGGTCTTCCTGGCCGTGACCGCCGAGGAGAAGGGCCTGCTGGGCTCCGAATACTATGCCTCGAACCCGGTGTACCCGCTGGCGAAGACGGTCGGCGTGATCAACATGGACGCGCTCAGCCCCTTCGGCCGCGCGCGCGACTTCACGATTTCCGGCAGCGCCAAGCTGGACCTGCTGGACCGCTTGGTGGCCAAGGCCAAGGTCGCGAAGCTGAGCTATTCGCCGGACCCGAAACCGGAAGCCGGCCACTTCTTCCGCTCCGACCACTTCCCCTTCGCCAAGCGCGGCGTGCCGGCGATTTCCTTCGGCTCGGGCGAGCACTGGGAGCAGGGCGGCGTCGCGGCCGGCAAGAAGGAATCGGATCGCTACACGCTTGAAAACTACCATCAGCCGTCCGACGAATGGCGTCCGGAGTGGACCTTCGAAGGCATGGCGCGCGATCTCGGCATCCTGTACGCGGTGGGCCGCGAGCTGGCGGATTCGAACGCCTGGCCGAACTGGGCGAAGGATTCGGAGTTCCGCGCGGCGCGCGACCAGAGCTCATCCGAGCGAAAGTAATTGCTCATTTGAGCAGGATTTGAGCCGGCCTTGAACGGGGCGCGCAACGGTTAACTGCCGTACAGTTGCGCCCGCGCTCCGCCGGTACATTGGCAATATTGCTGCTGATGTACAGGTGATGCCATGCCCGACGCACTCAAGGAATACAAGGCCAAGCGGAATTTTTCGATCACGTCGGAACCCGCGGAAGGCGGCGACGCCAGCAAGGGCGCGCTGACCTTCGTGATCCAGAAGCACTGGGCCACCAGGCTGCACTACGATTTCCGTCTCGAACTCGACGGCACCATGAAGAGCTGGGCCGTGCCGAAAGGCCCCAGCTACGACAGCCATGACAAACGCATGGCGATCCACGTCGAGGACCACCCGATCTCCTATTCCGATTTCGAAGGCACGATCCCGCCCAAGCAGTACGGCGCGGGCGAGGTCATCGTCTGGGACAAGGGGACCTGGGAGCCGATCGGCGACCCGCGCAAGGGCTATGCGAAGGGCGAGATCAAGTTCGAGATCCATGGCCACAAGATGCACGGACGCTGGGTGCTGGTGCGGATGCGCGGCCATCGCGGTGCTCACGACAGCGACAAGCAGGAACCCTGGCTGCTGATCAAGGAAAACGACGAGTACATGCGCCCAGGCGCCGAGTTCTCGGTGGTCGACGCGTTCCCGGACAGCGTCAAGGACTTGCCGATGCCGGGGGCGCCCGAGGACCGTGCGGCGGCGCGGGCCAAGGTGGCGAAACTGAAGGCGGAGGCGAACAAGCCGGCCGCTGAATCGGCCGCGAAGCCTGCAACCGCGAAGACCGCCAAACGCGGCGCCATGCCCGAAGGCGCAATCAAGGCCGAGCTGCCCGAGACCATGAGCGCGGAGCTGGCGACCCTGGTCGACGGCCCGCCCGAGCGTCCCGAGGAATGGATCTTCGAGATCAAGTTCGACGGCTACCGCATGCTGACCCGGGTCGCCGACAAAGGCAAGGACATCCGCCTGATCACCCGCAACGGCAACGACTGGACCGACAAGCTGCGCCCGCTGCAGCAGGAGATCAAGCGCATGAAGCTGCCGGACGGCTGGTACGACGGCGAGATCGTGGTCCACGACGAAAACGGCAAGCCGAACTTCAACCTGCTGCAGCTGGCCTTCGACGGCTCCAACCGCGCGCAGATCGTCTATTTCATCTTCGACGCGCCCTGGATGAAGGGCTATGACCTGCGCGAGGTGCGCCTCGACCAGCGCCGCCCCTTGCTCGAGGAGGTGCTGGCGGCGAAGCCCTCCGACACCGTGCGCTTCTCGGCCGAATTCGGCACCGACCCCAGCCAGCTGATGGTGGCGGCCTGCCAGATCGGCCTGGAAGGCGTGATCGGCAAGCGCCGCGATTCGCGTTACGTGAACCGCCGCTCGCCCGAATGGATCAAGCTGAAATGCGGGATGCGCCAGGAATTCGTCATCGGCGGCTGGACCGATCCGCAGGGCGCGCGCACCGGCATCGGCTCGCTGCTGCTCGGCTACTACGACGAGCAGGGCGTGCTGCGCTACGCCGGCAATTGCGGCAGCGGCTTCAACGGCGCCTCGCTGCGCCACATGCGCGAGACGCTGGAAGCCATCGCGACCGACGAGAATCCCTTCCCGCCGCGCGCGGTGCCCGGCCGCGGCAAGCACTGGGTCAAGCCGAATCTGGTGGCCGAGGTGAGTTTTTCGGAGTGGACCGCCACCGATTCGATCCGCCACCCCGTGTTCCAGGGCCTGCGCAAGGACAAGCCGGCCAAGAGTGTGGTGCGCGAGCAGGCCAAGCACGTTCAGGAGAAGTCAGACATGAAATCCGATGAGCAGGCGGAGGCCAGGCCGGCCACCAGGGCAGGACGGGCAGGGCAGGCGGCGAAGGCAGCCAAGGCAGCGAAGGCAAGCAAGCCAGCCGGGGCGGGGCCGGACCTGAGCGGCGTGCCGGCAAATTTCAAGGTCACGCACGGCGAACGCGTGATGGACAAGGAAAGCGGCGTCACCAAGCTCGAACTGGTCGAGTACTACGCGCTGGTCGGCGAGCTGATGATGCCGCACCTGAAGGGCCGCCCGGTCTCGCTGGTGCGCGCCCCCGAGGGCGTGGGCGGCGAGCTGTTCTTCCAGAAGCACGTCGCCGATCCGCGCAAGATGCCGGGCCTCGGCCAGCTGGCGCAGGCCCTCGATCCCGAGCATCCGCGCATGACCCGCATCGACAGCGTCGAAGGCATCCTGTCCTGCGCGCAGTGGAACGTGGTCGAGATCCACAGCCAGAACGCGGTCGAGAAGCGCTACGACACGCCGGACCGCTTCATCTTCGACCTCGACCCGGGCGAGGGCATCAGCTTCGCGATGGTGCAGGAAGCGGCCCAGGTGGTGCGCGCCTTCCTGCAGGAGCTGGGCCTGAACCCCTTCCTCAAGACCAGCGGCGGCAAGGGCCTGCACATTGTGGTGCCGCTCAAGCCCAAGCTGGACTGGGACACCGTGAAGGACTTCTCGCACGCCATCGTGACCCACCTGGCCAAGACCCTGCCGGACCGCTTCTCGGACAAGAGCGGCGCAAAAAACCGGGTCGGCCGCATCTTCATCGACTACCTGCGCAACGGCCGCGGCGCGACCACCGTCGCGGCCTGGTCGGCGCGCACGCGTCCCGGGCTGGGGATTTCGGTGCCGGTGCGCTGGGAGGAGTTGATGGATCTGAGCTCGGGTGCGCACTGGACCGTGCGCACGGTGGGCGAGCGGCTGGCGATCGGGAATGCGCCCTGGGAGGATTACGAGGACAGCGCGGTGACGCTGACCAGGGCGATGAAGGCGCTGGGGTTCAAGCCGGCGAAGTAACACGGCGCGGCCGCGCCGCTCACCGCTTCGGCGGCGGGGCCGGGTTGATTTCCTGCGACCAGACCACGGAGGCGATCTTCCAGCCGTTCCCGGTGCGCACCAGCTGCCAGCTCTCCTTGCCCCAGTTGCTGCGGTAGCTCTCCTGGAGAAAAACGTAGTCGAACCAGACCTGCGCGACCTCGCCATCGGTCTCGATGCGCAGGTTCGAGAATGTCTCCTCGACCGAGGCGGGATCCTGGGCGACCATGTCGATGAACTTGCGCGGCGTGCTGGTGAAGAACTTGAACGGACGCCGCATCTCGGGCTTGGGCCGGTTAGCGTAGAGCATCTCGATGGACGCATCGGTCGTCACACCGGCCCAGGTGATGTCTTCCTTCATGAACAGCTGCAGGAAGGCCTCCTTGTCCTTCTTGACAAGGGCGCTGCGGAAGCTCTCGACCACGGCTTCGATCTGCTGCCTGCTGTCTGCGGGACCTTCGGCGCGGGCCATGTGCGGCGCGGCCAGGAGCAGGCCGGCGGCCAGGTATGACAGGATCACTGCTGCCTTCATCTCGGCTCCTCGATGGCGATGGATAGTCTGCCCAAGATAGGAATGCAGCTTCTTTTTGTCCAAGGAAATGCGCCGAGCCGTGTATCGTGTGCGGCAGAGCGGTGGGCAGGCGCCGCCCCTAGGCAGCGGCTTCTTCCCGCGTCTCCGCCTCGGCTTCCTTGTGATTGCGGAAAATCCCGCGCACGTTCATCGCCAGCAGCCCCGCCTGCAGCAGGATCAAGGCCCAGGCCTCGTCATGCAGGCCCCAGGCGATCCACAGGATGTTCGAGGCAATGAAGGTATAGAAGCCGAAGATCCGGCGCCGCGCATGGCGGGCCCCGACCAGGAAGGCCGCGCCCAGCGTCACCGCCATGGCCGGCCATTGCAGGAAGTCGATCAGCGTATCCAGATCCACTCAGGCCGCCTTCCTGCGCTTGGCCGGGGCCTTGGCGGCGGTGGCGGTCTTGGACGCGGCGGTGGTGCGCCTGGGCACGGTCTTGGCGCCAGCCTTCTTGGCCGCCGGCTTCCTGGCCGCAGCCGTGTGCGCATGCACGGTCGCACGCGAGGAAGACTTGCGCGCACGCGGCGGCGCATCCGAGGCATCGTCGTCTTCATCGGCGGCAGGCTTGCGCGCCTTGCGCGGCGGCGGATCGTCGTCGTCATCGTCGTCGTCTGCGGTGGCGGCCGCCGGCTTCCTGCCCAGGCTGGCCTGCAGCAGCGAGACCAGGTCGATGACCTTGGCCTTGGCCGGCTTCTTGTCCTCATCCGGGTCGGGCTCGGTGATGGTCTTGGTCTGCTTGGCCTTGATCTTCTTTTTCACCAGCGCCAGCACGTCTTCGCGGTAAGTGTCGTGGTACTGCGTCGGCTTCCATTTCTCGCTCATGCCTTCGACCAGGGCCTTGGCCATCTGCAGCTCCTTCGCCGTCACCATGGCCGCCTTCGAGTGCTCGCCGGGGATCTCGAGTTCGCCCGTGCCGCGGATCTCGTCGGGATAGCGCAGGGTGATGAGCACGATCGCATCGTCCACGCACACCAGCGCCGCCAGGTGCTGCTTGACGCGGATGACGACGTTGGCGATGCCGATCTTGCCGACGTCGCGCAGGGTCTCGCGCAGCAGCGCATAGACCTTGTCGCCGCCCTTGCCGGGCGCGAGGTAGTAGGGCTGCTCGTAGTAGATCAGCGGCACCTCGCCGGCGTTGACGAAAGCCAGGATGTCGATGGTCTGGGTCGCCTCCGGGTTCGCGCGGCGCAGGTCCTCGTCGGACAGCACCACGTATTCGTCGTCGGCGTATTCGTAGCCCTTGATGATGTCGTCCCAGGAGACTTCCTTGCCGGTGTTCTTGTTGTAGCGCTTGAAACCGATCGGCGCGAAATCGCGGCGGTCGAGCATGTGGAGGTCCAGCGAGTGCTCGCTGGTTGCCGGGTACAGCTCGACCGGAATGTGCACCAGCCCGAAGCTGATCGCGCCCTTCCACATGCTGCGTGCCATCGTCGACTCCTCAAAAAAGATTATTCGCCCACCGAGCCGGTAATCGGCAGGATAACGCCCGTCACATAGCCCGAGCACACGCTCGACGCCAGGTATACATAAGCCGGCGACAGCTCTTCCGGCTGCGCCGGGCGGCCGAAGGTGGTCTGCTGGCCGAACTTGGTGATGTCTTCCGGCGACTGGTCGGCCGGGTTCAGCGGCGTCCACACCGGGCCCGGGGCCACGCAGTTCACGCGGATGCCCTTGTCCAGCAGGTTGGCCGCCAGCGACATCGTGAAGGCGTGGATCGCGCCCTTGGTGGTCGAATAGTCGAGCAGCTTCTTCGAGCCCTTCAGGCCCGTGACCGAGCCTGTATTGACGATGGCGGCGCCGCGCTTCATGTAGGGCAGGCAGGCCTTGGCCATGTGGAAGTAGCCGTAGATATTGGTACGCATGGTCTCGTCGAAGCGGTCTTCGGTCAGGTCCAGCAGCGATTCGGCGTGTTCCTGGAAGGCGGCGTTGTTGACCAGGACGTCCAGGCGGCCAAATTTGGCGACGACCTGGTCGACGGCCTGCTGGCAGAATTCCATGTCCTTGACGTCGCCGGCCACGGTCACGCACTGGCGGCCTTCGGCTTCGATGTAGCGCTGGGTCTCGGCGGCATCCTCGTGTTCGTTCAGGTAGAGGATGGCGACGTCGGCGCCTTCGCGCGCGAACAGGATCGCGACCGCGCGGCCGATGCCGGAGTCGCCGCCGGTGACGATCGCGACCTGGCCTTCCAGCTTGCCGCTGCCCTTGTAGCCTTCGGCCATGAACTTCGGCTTCAGCGCCATCTGCGCTTCCAGGCCCGGCTTGGCCAGGTGCTGGGCCGGGAAGTCGCCCGAGGGCTGCTTGACGCCGGTCTGGGCTGCCGCATCTTGCCCACCTCCGCCGCCGCCCTGATCGCCCTTTTGCATGCTGGCGTCGTGCTGGTCCTGGCGGTTCTGGATTGCCTTCTGCTTGTTCGCTACGTCGTCCTGATTGGCCATGCTGATTCTCCTTGTCCGAAGCGTGTTTCCCGATCCAGCAGTATTCACGCCGCAGCGCGCTTGCTACCGTGCGCTTCCACACACAGCGCCGCATTTGCTGGCCGCATCAGGTGCTTTGTGGCAAACTTCGGCCTGTAACAAGCTTGATTGACCGGCTATACCAGGAGCGCAGATGTCGCAGCAGGACCAGCAGCACGCAGGATCGACCGGGATCTACCTCAGCCCGATGGCGCAGCGGCGCGCGGATTTCGACCAGGCTTGCGGCCCGCTGTTCGCGCAGCTGCACCTGGCCGACAGCGTGGATGCCGCCGCCGGCCTGCTGGCCGCGGCGCCTGCCGGCCTGCTGGTGGTCGACCTCGAACGCTTCGAGCCGAGCATCGACCTGGATGCGCTGGCCGGCCTGCTGGCGCGCCGCGGCGAGGGGCCGGTCCTGCTGCTGTGCCCCTACGCGTACGCGCGCTGGCTGCCCTTGCTGAACCGCGCCAGGCCGGCGGCGTATGCGATCACCCCGATCGAGCCGGCGCGCCTGCGCACCACCGTCCGGCAATGCCTGGATACGCCTGGCGGCGCCGTCCCCGCCGCCGATGCGGCTACCCTGCGCGCGCTGCTCGCCTTGCGCGCCCGCGTGCAGGCCGCGCTCGAGGCGCCGGATGACGCGCCCGGCCTGGACGAACGCCTGTGCCAGGCCCTGCTGGCGTGGCCGGGCGTGCTGCATGCCGCCATGTTCCGCATGCGGCCGGACGGCAACCTCCAGCTCGAGGCCGAACTGGGAAGGGACAGCGCGGCCGGGCTGCGCCTGGGCGTTCTCCTGCAGCGCAGCGAGCGCCTGCTGCAGGCGCCGCTGCGCCACGCCTTCCCGGGCCTGCTGGCCGCCGCCACCGGCGAGCCGGCGCTGCTGGACACCCTTGACCAGGCCGGCGAGCCCGCCCTGGCGCGCGACCTGCGCGCGCATGGCGTCGCGCAGGCGCTGGGCCTGCCGGTTCCGGCCGACGGTCCGGGCGCCCCGCGCGGCGCGCTGTCGCTGCTGCTGGACAGCCCCGCCGCGCTGGCGCCGGAAGCCTGGTCCACGCTGGGCGATTGCGCCGCCATGGCTGCGCTGGGCCTGCGCCTGGCCGACATGAATCTCGAAGCCGAGCAGCTGCTGGCGCGCCTGACTTATGTATCCACCACCGATGCCCTGACCGGCGTCGCCAACCGCCGCCATGGCGAAGAGCTGCTGGAGCGCGAAGTGAAGCGCGCGCGCCGCTACCGCGCGCCGCTGGCGCTGCTGTCCTTCGACATCGATCGTTTTAAAGCGATCAACGACACCTATGGCCATCCGGTCGGCGACGTCGCGCTGCGCACGGTGGCCGACTGCGTGCGCGCGCTGCTGCGTTCGAGCGATGTGCTGGTGCGCTCGGGGGGCGAGGAATTCCACGTGATCGCGCCGCATACCAGCGCGATCGACGGCCTCAAGATGGCCGAAAAGATCCGCCACGGGGTCGAGCAGGCGGCGATTCCCGGTTGCGACCACGTCACGGTCAGCATCGGCGTGGCCCAGCTGGCCGAGCAGGAGAACGCCGATTCGCTGGTCCGGCGGGTCGAGGCCGCGATGGCGCGCGCCAAGCGGGCAGGGCGCAACTGCGTCGAACTGGCGATGCAATGATGCTGGCCTGGGCGAAGAACTACCGCCGCGCGTGGCTGGCGGGCGACCTGGCCGCGGGCGCGGTGGTCGCCATGATGATGATCCCGCAGGGCATGGCCTATGCGCTGGTGGCCGGCCTGCCGCCGGTCGCGGGCATCTATGCCAGCATCCTGCCGCTGCTGCTGTACGCGCTGTTCGGCACCAGCAGCAGCCAGTCGGTGGGACCGATGGCGATCATTTCGCTGATGACGGCGTCCGCACTGGCGCCGCTCGCCGCGCCGGGCAGCGCGCTCTACGTCGCGCTGGCCGGCCAGCTGGCCCTGCTGTCCGGCGTGGTGCTGCTGGCCTGCGGCCTGCTGCGCCTGGGTTTCCTCGCCAATTTCTTCTCGCGCCCGGTCATGAACGGCTTCACGATCGGCTCCTCGATCCTGATCGCCTGGGACCAGCTGGGCACCCTGCTGGGGGCCGCGCCGCCGCACTGGCATGGGCCCAGCGCCGCGCTGGGGCTGGGCGCGCTGGCGCTGCTGGTGCTGGCGCGCCGCCGCGGGGCCGCGCTGCTGCGGCGCTGCGGGCTGCCGGCATCAAGCGCCGACATCGGCGCGCGCCTGGCGCCGATGCTGGTGGTGCTGGGCGCGATCGCGGCGGTGGCCGTGCTGGGCCTGGACCGGATGGGCGTACGCGTCATCGGCCAAGTGCCGGCCGGCCTCCCGCACCTGAACCTGGCCACGTCCGGCGCGCACTGGCTGCTGCTGCTCAAGCCGGCCCTCCTGATCGGCTTCATGTGCTTCCTGCTGTCGATGTCCGGCGCCCAGGCGCTGGCCGCGAAGAAGGGCGAGAAGCTGCTGACGAACGCCGAGCTGGTAGGCCTCGGCGCCGCCAACATCGGCAGTTTCCTGAGCGGCGCCTTTCCCGTCACCGCCAGCCTGTCGCGCTCCGCCGTGAATTTCTCGGCCGGCGCCAACTCCCAGCTGGCGGGCGTCGTCACCGCGCTGCTGCTGGGCGCGGCCCTGGTGCTGCCGACCGGCTGGCTGGCCTTGCTGCCGTTGCCGGTGCTGTCGGCCACCATCATCGTCGCGGTGCTGGGGATGCTGGAGTCGGGCACCCTGCGCACCGCCTGGCGCTACGACCGCGCCGATGCGCTGGCGCTGCTGGCCACCGCCGGCGGGGTGCTGCTGATGGGCGTCGAGGCCGGGGTCGTGGTCGGCCTGCTGCTGTCGATGGGGGCGATGATCTGGCGCGAGAGCCGGCCGCACATCGCGGTGCTGGGCCGCATCGCCGGCACCGAGCATTTCCGCAACGTCGACCGCTACGACACCGAGACCCGCAGCGGGGTGTTGCTGCTGCGCGTCGATGCCGGTCTCTTTTTCGGCAACGTCGAAGCGGTCAGCGCCCGCGCCGAGGAAGAGCTGGCGCTGCACGAAGGCGTGCGCGAGCTGGTGCTGGTGCTGTCGGCGGTGAACGCGATCGACACTTCGGCGCTGTTCGGCCTGCTGGAGCTGAACGCCACGCTCGCGCAGCGCGGCGTGCGCCTGCACCTGGCCGAGGTCAAGGGGCCGGTGATGGACCGCCTCAAGCAGTCGACCCTGCTCGAGCGCCTGAGCGGCCAGGTCTTCCTCAGCACGGCGAATGCGTGGCATGCACTTTCCAGCAAGGGAGATGATTGCCAGGATTCTATCGGTATGGCAATATAATTTGTGTCAATACTTCCGTGAGGAGGCATGTTGAAACGAATCAAGCCAGTCTTGTTCCTGCAATCCTCCCACGCATCTCCCATGCCCGGGCTCAAGTCCGGCGTGCTGGCGCTAGCCACCCTTGCTGCCTGGCCTGCATGCGCCGGCACCGATGGGCTGAGCCTGTCCGGCCGCATCGCCTTCGGCGGCGTCAAGCGCCTGGAGGCCCCCGATCCGCGCCTGCTCACCGCCAGCAACTCGGCCGCCATCGGCCTGGTCGGCGTTGGCATGGGCGCCAACGCCGACGACGCCAACCTGAATTATGCGCGCCACGACTGGGTGTCGCGGGCCTGGCTCGGCAACCTCGACCTGCGCTACGAGGGCGCGGGCATTGCCGGGCTGGCGCGCATCGAGGCCTGGTACGACGACGGCCAGCGCCACGACGCCCGGCCCTGGGGCAATTCGATCAGCCGCTACGCTGTCGGGCAGCCGCTCGGCGATGCGGGTACGGACCCCCTGGGCCGCTTTTCGGGCGTGGCGCTGGGCGAAGCCTGGATCGAGCGCAGCATGGCGCTGGGTTCCAGCAGCCTGCTGCTGCGCGCCGGCCGCCAGCTGACGCCGTGGAGCGAGCGCGGGCCGGCCCTGGAAGCCATGGGGCCGCGCGATTTTCCGGCCCTGCGGCGTGCCGGCAGCCTGCCGCAGGAGACACGGATCGCGGCGCCGATGCTGTTCGCGCGCGCCGGCCTCGCGCCCGGCTGGGCGCTGGAAGCTTTCGTGCAGGGCTTCCGTCCCAGCGTGAGCGATACCTGCGGCACGTTCTGGGCGATCAGCGATTACGCGGCCGAAGGCTGCAACGCCGTGATGGGCGGCCCGCCGCTCGGCCTGAACGACCGTGCGCGCGTGGCCCAGGGGGCGGTCATACAACGCCTGCCGAGCGTGAAGCCCGGCGCGCCGAACCGCGGCCTGGCGCTGTTCTGGCAGCAGGACGCCGACACCGAATTCGGCCTCTACCATGCGCGCTACGGCTGGCGCATGCCGATGCCGAGCATGCGGCGCTCGGCGCGCGTCGGGGCGCCGCTGATTCCGGGCGATCCGGACGGCCTCAATATGCGTTTCCTCACCGAGTTCGTGGACAACGCGGGCTTGACCGCCCTGACTGCACGGCACCGTGCCGGCGCCACGAGCTTCGGCGCCGAGCTGTCCTGGCGCGAAAGGATTCCTTTCATGCTGTCGCCGGCCGACGCGCTGCCGGCTTTCCTCAGCCCGAGCGCGCCGTCGCTGCTGCGCGCCAGTATCAATGCCGTGCCGCCCGGCGCCGTCTTCCACGGCTACGACCTGTATTCGATGGCCCAGTTGCAGCTGAGCGCGCAGCAGCGCTGGAACGTGTTCGGCCTGCCGCTGACCGGTCTCCTGGAACTGGTTGGCAAGCACACGCCCGGCTTGCCGGACCAGGCCGTGCGCCGCTATGGCCGCGCCGACGTGTTCGGCCCCGGTCCGGTAAACGGCGTCTGCATGGTGATGACGGGCGATGCGGCGCGCCAGTGCAGCCTGCGCGGCTACCACACTGCCAATGCCTGGAGTTACCGGCTGCGCATGGACACGCGGCTGCCCGAACTGGCGCCCGAGCTGGAGACGAAGCTGACGGCCGGCTTCGGCCACGAGGTGAAGGGCTGGTCCGGCGATTTCGCGATCAACGAGGGACGGCGCATGGTGTCGGCCGGCTGCCAGTTCGAATACCGCAAGCACTGGTTCGCCGACCTGCACTACGTCGGCATCTGGGGCGGCGACTACAACGCGTCGACGGACCGCGACACGCTGGCGCTGTCCGCCGGGGTGCGTTTTTAAGCCCGCGGGGCGCACTGCACTGGTGCGATTTCCCGTTTGGGTGCGGTCAAGGCGCATCCGGCGGCCCTTTCCCGGCATGGCACGCATCCTGCTAAACAGGATGCATGCGCGATTGCTCTCTTTCGACTCCGGTTTCCGACCCGCCGCCGGCGCCGCCCTGGCGCGCCAGCCTGGATCTGCGCTTCGCCTTCGACGGTGAAACGACCCGGCTCGCAAGTCGCGCCCATGCGGGGCCGCTGCGGGTCCAGAAGGCGCTGTATCCCGAGGGGCCGCGGACCTGCCATGTGATTGTCGTGCATCCTCCCGGCGGTGTGGTCGGCGGCGACCAGCTGGCGCTCGATCTTCGGCTGGGCGCCGGTAGCCGGGTGTGCGCGACGACGCCCGGCGCCGCCAAATGGTATCGCGCGCCGGGCCGCGCATCGCGCCAGGAGGTGCGCCTGCGCGTCGGCGACGGCGCCGCCCTCGAATGGCTGCCGCTGGAAACCATCTTCTACGACGGCGCCGGCGTCGAGCTCGAACATGAGGTCGAGCTGGGCGAGGGCGCCTGCTACATCGGCGCCGAAATCATGTGCTTCGGGCGGCGCGCGATGGGCGAGCGCTTCAGCCACGGCCAGATCGCCCAGCGCACCCGGATCCGCCAGGGCGGCCGCCTGGTCTGGCACGAACAGGGCAGGCTCGGCGCCGCCGGCCTGGCCAGCCCATTGGGGCTGAATGGGCGAAGCGTGTGCGCAACCCTGCTGGCGGTCGGCAAGCCGCTGCCGGGGGCGGCGGCAGCCGCCTTGCGCGGCGGCGTGCCGGGGCTGGCCATGAGCCAGGTGAAATCGGTGTTCGTCGCCCGCTACCTCGGCAATGACGGCGAAGCCGCGCGCGCCGCCATGCTGCGCGTGTGGCAGGCCGTGCGGCCGCACCTGCTGGGCCTTGACGCCAGGGCGCCGCGTATCTGGAATACCTAGGAGCTGCCCATGGACCTGACGCCCCGCGAAAAAGACAAGCTGCTGATATTCACCGCCGCACTGCTGGCCGAGCGCCGCCGCGCCCGCGGCCTGAAGCTGAACTACCCGGAAGCCATGGCGCTCATCAGCGCGGCAATCATGGAGGGCGCGCGCGACGGCCGCAGCGTGGCGGCGCTGATGAGCGAGGGCGCCGCCATCCTGGGCCGCGCCGACGTGATGGAGGGCGTGCCGGAGATGATCCCGGAGATCCAGGTCGAAGCCACTTTCCCGGACGGCAGCAAGCTGGTGACCGTCCACCAGCCCATCGTTTAATTGGAGATGCCATGATCCCCGGCGAATACTTCCTGGAAGAGGGCGAGATCCTCCTGAATGCCGGCCGCCGCACGCAGGTGCTGGCGGTGGCGAATGCCGGCGACCGGCCGATCCAGGTCGGTTCGCATTACCACTTCTACGAGGTCAATGCGGCGCTTCGCTTCGAGCGCGAGGCGGCGCTCGGCATGCGCCTGAACATCGCGGCCGGCACCGCGGTCCGTTTCGAGCCGGGCCAGCAGCGTACGGTGGAGCTGGTCGCGCTGGCGGGCGCGCGCGTGGCGGTCGGCTTCCAGGGCCGCGTGAACGGCCCCTTGCCCGCCCAGGAGGCATCCGCATGACGAGCGTTTCGCGCCAGGCTTATGCCGACATGCTCGGCCCGACGACAGGGGACCGCATCCGCCTGGCCGACACCGGCCTGGTGATCGAGATCGAGCGCGACCACGCGGTGTATGGCGAAGAGGTGAAGTTCGGCGGCGGCAAGGTGATCCGCGACGGCATGGGCCAGTCGCAGCTGCCGCACGCGCAGGTCATGGACACGGTCGTCACGAATGCCGTGATCGTCGACCACTGGGGCATCGTCAAGGGCGACATCGGCATCAAGGACGGCCTGATCGCCGGCGTCGGCAAGGCCGGCAATCCCGACATCCAGCCCGGCGTGACCCTGGCCATCGGCGGCGCCACCGAGATCATCGCCGGGGAAGGCATGATCGTCACCGCCGGCGGGGTCGACACCCACATCCACTTCATCTGCCCGCAGCAGATCGAAGAGGCGCTGGCGTCCGGCATCACCACCATGCTGGGCGGCGGCACCGGCCCGGCGGTCGGCACCACGGCGACCACCTGCACCCCCGGGCCCTGGCACATCCACGCCATGCTGGCGGCTGCCGACGCCTTCCCGATGAACCTCGGCTTCTTCGGCAAGGGCAATGTAAGCCGGCCGCGCCCGCTCGAGGAACAGATCGAGGCCGGCGCGGTCGGCCTGAAGCTGCACGAGGACTGGGGCAGCACCCCGGCCGCGATCGACAACTGCCTGTCGGTGGCGGAGCGCATGGACGTGCAGGTCGCGTTGCACTCGGACACCCTGAACGAAGCCGGCTTCCTCGAGTCCACGCTGGCAGCCTTCAAGGACCGCACCATCCATACCTTCCACACCGAAGGCGCGGGCGGCGGCCATGCGCCGGACATCATCGCCGCGGTCGGCCATGCCAACGTGCTGCCTTCTTCGACCAATCCCACCCGGCCATACACCGTCAATACCCTGGACGAGCACCTCGACATGCTGATGGTCTGCCACCACCTGGACGCCGCCATTGCCGAGGACGTGGCCTTCGCCGAATCGCGCATCCGGCGCGAGACCATTGCCGCCGAGGACATCCTGCACGACCTTGGCGCCATTTCGATGATGTCTTCCGATTCCCAGGCGATGGGTCGGGTCGGCGAGACCATCCTGCGCACCTGGCAGACCGCGCACAAGATGAAGGCCCAGCGCGGGCCGCTCGAGGGCGACTCCGGGCGCAGCGACAACACCCGCGTCAAGCGCTATGTGGCCAAGTACACGATCAACCCCGCCATCACGCACGGCATTGCCCATGCGGTGGGTTCGATCGAGGCCGGCAAGATCGCCGATCTGGTGCTGTGGCGGCCCGCCTTTTTCGGCGCCAAACCGTCGATGGTGCTCAAGGGCGGGATGATCGCGGCCAGCCTGATGGGCGACCCGAACGCGTCGATCCCGACCCCGCAGCCCGTGCACTGGCGGCCGATGTTCGGCGCCTACGCCGGCGGGCTGAAAAAATCCTTCACCTTCGTGTCCCAGGCGGCCTACGACGACGGCATCGCCGCCCGGCTCGGGCTGGCCAAGACCGTGATTCCGGTGCGCGGCACGCGCGGCCTGCGCAAGCACGACATGATCCACAACGGCGCCATCCCGCGCATGGAAGTCGATCCCGAGACCTATGAGGTGCGGGCCGACGGCCGCCTGCTGGTGTGCGAGCCGGCGACGGTGCTGCCGCTGGCGCAGCGTTATTTTCTGTTCTAGCAAAAGGAGCCACGGATGATGTCCCTGCATACGAAGGTCGCGCGTGACCATGCCCCGCCCGGCGCGGCGGTCGACGCCTTGATGGTCCTGACCTGGGACCAGCGCGCGCGCTGCCGCCAGCGAGGCCGGCTGGCGTCCGGCGAAGAAGTGGCGCTGTTCCTCGCGCGCGGCACCGTGCTGCGCGACGGCGACCTGCTGAGCGGCGAAGGCGGGCGAATAGTGCGCGTGGTCGCGGCGCCGGAGCCGACCTACCTGGTGCGCTGCGTCGACGCCGCGATGCTGGCGCGCTGCGCCTACCACCTCGGCAACCGCCATACCCAGACCCAGGTCGGCCCCGGCTGGTTGCGTATCCGCGTCGATCCGGTGCTGAAGGAGATGGTGCTGGGCCTGGGCGCCCAGGTCGACGAAGAGCTGGCCAAGTTCGAGCCGGAGGCGGGCGCCTATGCCGGGGGCCACGCCCACGCGCATGGACATGCGCACCCTGCCGGCGGCCTGCTGGCGCCGGTTCCTGTGCGCCAGAAGATCCACCGCCCGGACAGCGTCGCCTGCGCCAGCGCCGCCGGCGCGGAGAACCCATGAACGCGGCCGGCCTGCTGCACCTGCTGCAGTTCGCCAGCCCGGCGCTGCCGGTCGGCGGCTACAGCTATTCGCAGGGACTGGAAGCGGCGCTGGAAGAGGGCATGGTGCACGATGCCGTGAGCGCCCGCGCCTGGATCGGGCGTGGCCTGCACGACATCATGGCGCAATGGGATGCGCCTTTGTTCTGGCGCCTGCTGAAGGCGTTCGCGGCGCACGACCATGCCGCGGTCGCGTTGTGGAGCGAATGCTTCCTGGCCTCGCGCGACACGGCCGAGTTCCGCGCCGAGACTGTCCAGATGGGCTATTCGCTGACCCGACTGCTCGCCGAGCTGGGCGTGGCGGGCGCCGGGGTGCTCGGCGAAGAGGCTCCCCTGCCGGCGGCGTTTGCCTGCGCGGTAGACGGTCTCGGCATCCCGCACGAGGAGGCGCTGCTGGCGCTGCTGTTCACCTGGGTCGAGAACCAGGTGCTGGTGTGCGTGAAGTCGGTGCCGCTGGGGCAGGTCGCCGGACAGCGGCTGCTGCTGTCGCTGCGGCCGGAAATCGAGGCGGCGGCGCGCACCGCCCGCGCACTGGAAGACGGCGCGCTGTCGAACTGGGCGCCGGGCCTGTCCATGCTGTCGATGCGGCACGAGGTGCAGCACGGGCGGCTGTACCGTTCATGACCAAGGAAGGAAAGACACCCATGGATTCGAACCCCCTGCGCGTCGGCATCGGCGGCCCGGTTGGCTCCGGCAAGACGGCGCTGTGCGAAATGCTGTGCCGGCGCATGCGCGCGCATTACGACATGGCCGTCATCACCAACGACATCTACACCCGCGAGGACATGGACATCCTGCTGCGTGCGGAGGCGCTGCCGCCCGAGCGCCTGATGGGCGTCGAGACCGGTGGCTGTCCGCATACGGCGATCCGCGAGGATGCCTCGATCAACCTGGAAGCGATCGCACGCCTGCAGGCCGAGTTCCCGGCGCTGCAACTGGTGCTGGTGGAGTCCGGCGGCGACAACCTGGCCGCCACCTTCAGCCCGGAGCTGTCCGACCTGACGCTGTATGTGATCGACGTCGCCGGCGGCGAGAAGATCCCGCGCAAGGGCGGACCGGGCATCACCCGCTCGGACCTCCTCATCATCAACAAGACCGACCTCGCGCCACATGTGGGCGCGAACCTGGACACGATGGCCCGCGACGCCAGCACCCAGCGCGGCAAGCGCCCGTTCGTGTTCACCAACCTGCGCACCGGCGAAGGCGTCGACGAAGTGGTCGCCTTCATTCGCGAGCAGGGTTTGCTGGACCATTAATCTGGAGCGACAATGGCATACAAGACGAGAACCCTGGCGCTGGCCGCGGCCGGCCTGGCGGCAACGATGACGGCGCTGCCGGCGGTGGCCCACCCCGGACACGGTGGCGGCGCCGGCATGATGGCCGGCTTTCTGCACCCGCTCACGGGACTGGACCACCTGCTGGCCTTGCTGGCGCTGGGACTGTGGAGCCGGCAGCAGCGTAGCGGCTTCGTGCTGCCGCCGGTATTCCTGGCGCTGATGGCGCTGGGTGCATCCTGTGTTGCGATGGTCGCGGACGGCATGCTGCCGGCGCTGGAGATGTCGATCGCCGCCACCGTACTGCTGCTGGGCGCCCTGGCAGCGTCGGCGCTGCGGCTGCCGCCGCAGATCGCAGTGCTGCTGGCGAGCTTGTGCGGCTTCCTGCATGGTCTCGCGCATGGGCGCGAACTGGCGGGGATGCCCAGCGGCGCCGGCTTCCTGCTCGCCAGCGCCCTCGTGATGGGTTTGGGGATCGTCGTGCGGCCGGACGAGCAGCGGCGCCGGATCGCGGGCGCCGCGATCGGCGCCGCAGGCTTATGCCTGCTTACGGGCCTCGTCTGAGCCCGGTTCGGCCAGGCGGATCGGCGCCGCATCCTTCGGGTACCTGGCCTGCACGCCTTCGTAGACGGCGGCGATGGCCGCCATGTCGGCGGCTTCGTCGCCGCTCAGGGTGATCGATCTGGTGACGTCGACGATCTTCCTGCCGTAGTCGAACGACACCAGCAGCACCGGCACCCTGGCGGCCAGCGCGATGCGGTAGAAGCCGCTCTTCCAGTAGGGACGGTAGCCGCGCGTGCCTTCCGGGGTGATCGCCAGCCAGAACCATTTCGAGGCCAGCATGTCCTCGGCCAGGCGGCGGATCGCGCCCTGCGGCGCGCTGCGGTCGACCGCCACGCCGCCCCAGTAGCGCATGATGAAGCCCATCGGGCCGCGGAACAGCGAATCCTTGGCCAGCCAGCGGAACGGCAGGGCGAGCGCCCACTTGGCCAGCAGGCCGACGAAGAAATCGATGTTCGAGGTGTGCGGATAGACGACGGCGATGCCATGCGGGCCGGGCAGGGGCTGGAAATACACGTTCCAGCCGATCAGGTTCAGCATCCGCAGGGCGGTGCGCTGGCCCCAGCTTGGCAGCGTGGCCGGGCGCATCAGGTGTTCTTGCATGATCAGTCTCTCAAGCGGGCGTCTTCATTGCGCCCTGGAAAATAAACGGGGGATTCTATAGCGGGAAAAAACCCTGGACAAGCAAAAAGACTGGAAGCGTTGTAGCGGCGTCGGTATGATCCCTTGCCCAAGCAGCAAGACGGCAGCTTATCCGAAGGAGGAATTTAACGATGGACATCAAGATTTTTCACAATTCACGCTGCGGCACCTCGCGCACCACGCTGGACGCGATCCGCGAAGCAGGCCATGAACCGGAGGTGGTCGACTACCTGGCCAATCCGCCGGCACGCGAACAGCTGAAGAAGATGATCGCGGACGCCGGCCTGTCGGTGCGCGAGGCGGTGCGCAGCAAGGAGGCGCGCTACGGGGAACTGGGGCTGGACGGCGCCGGTGACGAGGCGCTGCTGGACGCCATGGTCGCCAACCCGGTCCTGATCAACCGCCCCTTCGTGGTCACGCCCAAGGGTGTGCGCCTGTGCCGGCCATCCGAACTGGTGAACGAGATTCTTTAGAACCTAGGGTGGGCACGCTGTGCCCCACGATGTACAGCCGATGAGCATGCGCTCGTCAACACCCCACGCTACCTAGTGCTGGCAGGCGCCAATGTCGACCGACTCATTCTGGTCGCGCGACTTGCCGTAGAAATCGGGCCCATCCGCGCCATGCTCGAGGCCCTTACCGATGGCCGGCGAGTCCGCCGCCAGGCGGAAGTCCGGCGTGCCGCTGCGCGAGTAGCTGAGGAAGCCCGGGGCGGCGGCGATGGTGCCGGCGTGCCGCATGCCCTCGGCCAGCCGCCAGTCGGCTTCCTTGTTGCCGAACACCAGGTTGTTGCGGTAGCTGTTGTGCTTTCCGGTCGCGCCCTGTTCGGAGATGCCGTAGCGGTTGTCGTACACGATGTTGTTGAACACGTGGGTGTGATCGTTCGGTCCCCTGGTGTGATAGAAGTCGCCGCCGCCCACCAGGATGCCGGTGTTCGAGGCCGTGATCGTGTTGTTGACCACGATGACCTTGTGCGCGTCGTGCCACAGGTGGACGCCGGCCTCGGCAACGCGGTAGACGATGTTGTTGCGCACCGTGCCCGGCGTGTTCACGTAGATCCCCTGCACGTAGCGGCAGCCGGCCGGCCCGATGTCGTGCACGCTGTTGCCGATGACCTCCGAATACATGCCCTTGTAATAGCTGTCGACCCCGATCCCGGAGCCGCCCTTGCTGGTGCAGGGCAGCGTGGTGGCGATGTGGTGCACGTGGTTGGAGGCGATGCGGTTGTAGGAGCCGCCGCTGTAGATGCCGGTGGTCCAGGGCTGGCCCTCGGTACGCGGCGAGCCGTCGACCTCGAAGCCCTGGATGTCGATATAGCTGGCGCGGTTGTCCCAGGCCATGTCGGTGCCGGAGACGGGCGGCGGCACCAGCCGCGCCTGCCAGCGTTCCGTCGAGCGGAACACGATGCGGGCATTCGCCATGCCGTTGATGCTGGTGCGAAAGCCGCCCTGGTAGGTGCCGGGCAACACGTTGACGGTGGTGCCGGGCGTGACCAGCTGGGCCGCCCGCGCCAGCGAGCGCAGCGGCGCGGCGCGGGTGCCCGGATTGCTGTCCAGGCCATCCTGCGCCACCCACAGTTCGGTCGGCACGACCTCGGGCGTGACCGCCACCGGGTGCTTGTCCTTGACGGTGCAGCCGACCGCCGCAAGGGCCGCGCAGGCGCACAGCGTGGTGATCACGGTCGATGCGCACCGCGCCAAGCGGTGCCTTGAATAAACGATGTGTGTCGGTGTCATGGTCGCGCTACATGCGGGAGCTAACCGGTCCAGTGTGCGCCAAGCATCTGGCATGCAAAGCCGCTTGCCTCAATCTCGCCCTTGAGCGCGCACAAACCCTGGGTTATCGTTGCCCTTCACGCAAAGGAGGGCGCATTGAACAGTTTGCTTTTACCTTCGGGCCGCCGGATTCCCGTGCTCGGCCAGGGCACCTGGAACATGGGCGAGGACCCGTCCGCGCGCCGGGACGAAGTCGCGGCCCTGCGCCTCGGCATGGACCTGGGCGTGACGCTGATCGACACGGCCGAGATGTACGGCGAGGGCGGGGCCGAGGAGGTGGTGGGCGAGGCGATCGCCGGCCGCCGCGACGAGGTATTCCTGGTGAGTAAAGTCTATCCGCACAACGCCGACCGCCGCGGCGTGCAGGCCGCCTGCGAGCGCAGCCTGCGGCGCCTGAACACGGAGCGCATCGACCTCTACCTGCTGCACTGGCGCGGCAATGTGCCGGTCGGGGAGACGCTGGACGCCTTCATGCGCCTGCGCGAACAGGGCAAGATCGGCGACTTCGGCGTCAGCAACTTCGACCTCGACGACATGCTGGAAGCGGCGGCGCTGCCCGGCGGCGAACTGCTGGCCGCCGACCAGGTGCTGTACAACCTGTCCCAGCGCGGCGTCGAATGGGAGCTGCTGCCCTGGTGCCGCGAGCGGCGGATCCCGGTCATGGCGTATTCTCCGCTGGAATCGGAGCCGGCCTCGCAGGCGGCCATGCTGGGCAATCCGCAACTGGCGGCGGTGGCGCGCCGCCACGGCGTCACGCCGGCCCAGGTGGCGCTGGCCTGGCTGTTGCGCCAGGAGGACGTGGTGGTGATTCCGAAGGCGGTGCGGCCGCAGCACGTGCGCGAGAACCGCGCCGCGCTGGACCTGGATCTGACTGCCGAAGACCTGGCCCAGCTCGACGCCGGCTTTCCGGCGCCGCGCCGGCGCCGGCCGCTGGCGATGCGTTAAATACCTGGCGCCTGAGAAAGCCCTCAGGGCAAGGCGCATCGTCGAAGACAGTACGCGAGTACGGCGAGACGATGCAACGCCGCCATGGGGGCTTTATCGGGCGCTAGGCGGCGGCGGGCAAGGCTGCGCGCAGCCAGTCCAGCAGCGCGGGCGAAGTGAGCGGGCGGCTGAACAGGTAGCCCTGGCCCTTGGCGCACTGCTGGCCGCGCACCGCGGCCGCCTGCGCCTCGGTCTCGATGCCTTCGGCCACCGTGTTCATGCCCAGGCTCTGGGCGACCTTGACGGTGGCTTCGATCAGCACGCGGTGGTGCTGGCTGGTGTCGGCCTGGCAGACGAAGGAGCGGTCGATCTTGACCGTGTCCACCGGCAGCTGGTGCAAGCTGGACAGCGAGGAATAGCCGGTGCCGAAGTCGTCCAGCGCCAGCGTGATGCCGATCGCCTTCAGCTCGTGCAGGCGGTCCTGCACCTGCTGGTCCTGGGCCGCCAGGCTTTCCGTCACCTCCAGCTGCAGCTGGGACGGATGCATGCCTTCGAGGTCGAGGATCTGCTGCACGGTGGCCGGCCAGTCCGGCTGGGCCAGCTGGGCGCGCGACAGGTTCACCGCCAGCAGGCGCGGCGCGCCGGAGCCGAGCTCGCGCTGCCAGGCCATGAAGTCGCGGCAGGCGCGGCGCAGCACGAAGTCGCCCAGCGCCCCGATCAGGCCCGATTCCTCGGCCACCTGGATGAATTCGAAAGGCGGCACCACGCCGCGCGCCGGATGCTGCCAGCGCACCAGGGCCTCGACCCCGGCCGAGAAGTCGGTGCCGCCATCCTCGCGCAGTCCCACCACCGGCTGGTAGACCACGAACAGCTGCTCTTCGACCAGGGCCAGGCGCAGGTCCGATTCGATGTCGGCGCGGCGCGCGGCGCGTTCGCGCATGGCCGGCTCGAACATCGTGCAATGGTTGCCGCCGGTGCGCTTGGCTTCGACCATGGCGATGCTGGCGTCGCGCAGCATCTCGCCCGCGAAATCGCCGGCGTCCGCGCCCCACACCAGGCCCATCGACAGTTTGCAGGTGATCTCCTGGCCGCTCGGCAGCTGGTGCGGGCGCGCCAGCGCTTCGAGCAGGCGCAGCGCGATCTTCAGCGCGTCTTCGCGCGAACGCAGGCCGTCCAGCAGCACGGCGAATTCGTCGGCGCCGACCCGCGCCGCCATCTGGCCGCTGCCGGCGTTCGGGTCGATCCGGTCACTGGGCGGGCGCAGGGTGGCGCGGACCCGCTCGCCGATCTGCACCAGCAGGCGGTCGCCGGCGCTCTGGCCGAGGGCGTCGTTGATCTGGCGGAAGCGGTCGCAATTCATGAACAGCAGCGCGAAGCCGCTGCTGCCCGCCGGCCGCCCCAGCATCTGCTGCGCCTGTTCCAGCAGCGCCTCGCGGTTCGGCATGCGGGTCAGGGCGTCGGTGCGGGCCGCCGTCTTGAGGCGCTTCGCCAGCCTTTCCTGCTCGCGCTGCACCTCGTGGCTGGCGTCGGTGACCACGGCCATCAGGCGGCTCGGGTCGAGCTTCAGCACCGACAGCGACAGCCATTGCGGCGCGCCCGGCGTGGCGGCGTCGCCGAGCTGCAGGCGCAGGCCTTCGCAGACCGCGCCGGAGGGCTCGGCGAAACTGTCCGCCAGCCCGCGCAGCTGCGGCGCCACGCCTTGCAGCACGGTGAACAGGTTGTCCATGCTGCCGTCGCGCACCAGTGGCATCAGGAGGCTGGAGGACATGGGGTTGAGCATGTCGACCGTGCCGTCCAGGCTGCACTGCACCAGGCCGATCGGGGCGCGGTACAGGAATTGCACCAGGGCTTCGTAGGCGTCGGGGGTGTTCGGCTGGTTTTCAGGCTGCATCGAGGTCTCCATTCCAGCATACGACACGGTTGCGGCCCTTCGCCTTGGCGGCGTACAGGGCCCGGTCGGCGCGCTGCATCAGGGTGTCGAGGTCGATGGTCTCGCCGGCGCCGATGGCCGCGATGCCGGCGCTGACCGTGTAGGCGATCGAGGCGCCTTCGAAGCCGACCGGCTGGCCTTCGACCAGCTGGCGCAGGCGCTCGGCGACGGCGTTGGCGCCGGCCAGGGTCGAGGACGGCAGCAGCACGGCGAACTCTTCGCCGCCCACGCGCGCGACCACGTCGACCTGGCGGAAGGTCAGCGACAGCGCGGCGCCCAGCTGGCGCAGCACGCGGTCGCCGGCCGGGTGGCCGTGGCGGTCGTTGATCTGCTTGAAGTGATCGGCGTCGAACAGGATCAGGGCGGTCGGGCGCGGCGTGCGGCGGTTGCGGTTCAGTTCCAGTTCGGCGGCTTCGAAAAAGGCGCGGCGGTTGGCGACGCCGGTCAGGTGGTCGCAGAACACCGACCGGCGGCGTCGGTCGATGGCGTCGCGCTTGTCGCTGATGTCGCGCAGGACCAGGCAGTAGGCCGGCTCGCCGTCGGCGATGTCTTCCGGATCGCGGTCCGGCATCGGCGAGATCATGCTGCTGCCGAAGAACTGGCTGCCGTCGGCGCGCAGGCGCGGGCCCTCGTCCAGGCTCCAGCCGTTGGCATCGGCGTCGCGCAGGCGGTCCCCGACCAGGTCCGGGGTGGTCGCGCCTTCGGGATAAAACACGGAATAGGGCTGCCCGACCACCGCCGGCGTGAAACCGGTGACGCGGGCGATGGTCTCGTTCCAGTCGCTCACGCGGCCTTCGCGGTCCAGTCCCACCAGCGCGTAATCGCTGATGCTGGTGAGCAGGGCGTTCAGCCAGGCGTCGCTCTGGCGCAGCTGGCGTTCGCGGCGCACCTGCTCGCTGACGTCCGACAGCACCGCCATCAGGCGCGCGCCGTCCAGTTTCAGGAGGCTCAGCGACAGCACCTGCGGCACGCGCATGCGCTTGCCCGCCACGCCGCTGTTCAGGTGGATGTGCAGGCCGTCGCAGATCATGCCGTTCGGGCGCGCGAAGGTCTCGCACAGGTGGCGCAGTTCGGGCGCCACGTCTTCCAGCGCGGCGAACAGATTGGTCAGGCAGCCGTCGCGCGACAGCGGCATCAGCAGCTGGGCGGAGATCGGATTGATCATCGCGATCTCGCCGTCGATGCCGGTCTGCACCAGGCCCACCGGGGCCAGGTACAGGAACTGGATCAGCGCCTCGTGCTCGGCCGCCAGCTGGGCGTGCGCATCCAGTCCCACAGCCGGGCTCACAGCTTGCGCTGGACCAGCACGTAGCGTTGCGCGCTGCCCGGTTCGGCCAGCAGGCGCAGCTTCACCTTGATCGGACGCATGCGCAGGGTCAGCACGTAGTCGATGGTGTCGTCGAGCGGGCTGCCCTCATCCTGCGCGTCTTCGAAGCGCTGGGCGACCATGAAGTTGTTCATGCAGGGCGCGACGTTGGTGAACAGCGGCTGGCCCAGCACCCGCGAGGTGCTCAGGCCGGCGGCTTCGGATTCGGTCTGGTTGTACTGGTCGACGACGGTCTCGCCGTTAAAGCCGATCACGCCGAAGTCCAGTCGGTCGAGTTGTTCGGGCGTGAGTTGCGCGAGTTGGCCATGGAGGCCGGGCGCGGTAAAGGACAGGTCGGTAGCGGCGTTCATGGCGGAGTCTTTTAATGGAGGATAGAACTGTTGCAACTAAGAAAGGAATGATGTCATGTCAAATTGGGCATGTCAAATCCAATCGTGCAAACTGTGACATTGGCGCTAGCCGACAATGGCCGGCATATAGGCTTCGAGGAACTCGGGCGGCATGCGGCGCGGCTTGCCGGCGGCGATATCGATGCAGACCAGGTCCCAGCGCCCGCGCAGCACGGTGGCGCCGTCGCTGTTGCGGACCAGCTGGAAGCGGCGCTCCATCGCCAGCTTGCCGTCGCCGCCCACCAGCCAGGTGGCCAGCGTCAGCGCCTCGCCTTCGACGGTCGGCAGGATGTAATCGTACTCGCCGCGCCGGATCGCCATCGCGCGGTCCAGGCGCCGGTAATCCTCCAGGCTCAGCCCCAGGGCCTCGGAATGGGCCCAGCCGATCTGCTCGCACCAGCGGACGTAGACCGCATTGTTGGTATGGTTCAGCCCGTCGATGTCGGCGGCCTCGGGCACGCGCGGCAGCGTGAAGGGGGTGGCGTAATCCCAGTGCATCGGCATTCTTCCTGGCGGTTGCGGTCGGGCCGGCCATTCTACAGGCCGTGCATGCGGCGCGCCAGGCATGCGCCAGGAACATCGCGGCGAATCCGCGGTCAAGCATCCGTCAATTGCAGGAGAAATGATGTACACGATGATTTTGCTGTTGTATATGCAGTCGGGCCTGGACGTGAGCCTGGACCAGGCCAATCTGCGCGGCGAGTTCAGGACCAGGGCAAGCTGCGAGGCCGCGGCCGAAAAGCTGCGCGGGCCGATCCCGATTCCGCGCAACGTCCAGGCCGCATGGCAGGACGCCATGTGCATCAAGCTCGACCCGAACGTGAGCGTCAACCAGATGAAGCCGGTCGAGCTGGGCCGGCTGCTGCAGCAGAATCCGCCGCTGGGCTGCCAGGCCGAGGGGGCTTGGGCGCGGGTGGCCGAGATGAGCGCGGCGCCGGCGCCCGAGCGGGGCGGCAAACGCTAGCGCGGCAGGCGCTCTTGGTCTTTCTTCCAGTCCACCCCGCCTGGACAGGGGACGTCGTCCTTCACCTGGTTGCCCATCGCCATGCCGTTCATCCCGAGCGGATTGATGTTGCCGCTGCGCCGGCAGATGGCGCCCTTGCCGATGCGCTTGCGGTAGATGATGGTGCCGTCCGGCGAGGTATAGCTGTCTTCGTGGACGGCCCACGAGCGGTCGATGTGGGCCGCTTCCAGGCCGCGCCGGAAGCGGCCCATCGGCGTGTCCGGCTCGTCCGGGACGCCGGATTTCCCCTTGCGCAGTTCGCGGTCGATGCGGCCGGCCTGGCGTTTGGACAGGCTGAGGCCGAAGCCGCCCTCGGCTTCCTTTTGTTCGCGGATGGCGTCCCGGACGGTGATCGGCGCGTGCGCATCCTCCAGCGCAGGCGCGCTGGCCTGTGCCGCCGGGGCGGGCGCCGTGGGCCTGGCGGGCGCAGGGTCGGGCGCCGCGAACCTGGCCTTGTCGAGGGCCATCCCCGGCATCGGCGGGAAATCCCGGGTCTGCGGAAGTGCGGGGCGAGGCTCGGGATAGGGCGGCGGCGGTTCGTCCGGCCTGGGCTGCGGTAGCGGCGGCCGCAGCAGGATGGTCGCCACCTGCGGCAGGTCCGGCAAGGGAGGCGGGCGCTGCCCCATCCAGGCAAGCAGCGCCAGCATATGCATGCCGAAGATCAGCGCCAGCGCAGCCCGGTTCCTGTTCGGGAGACCTGCCGCGCCGGCGTCCTGGTGCATCGGCTTACTTCGCCGTCATCGCCTGCTTGATGGCCACGCAGCGCTGGTCGTCTTCCAGCGTGCCGAGCAGGGTGCGGCGGGTGCCGGCCGACAGGTCCTTCATCTTCTCGCTGGCCGCCTGCAGGCGCTTGACGCTGGCCGGGGTGCAGCTGGCCGGGATCATGCTCGGGCCGTAGGCGCGCATGTAGACCGGGCCCGCGCTCTTGTCCAGTTCCGGCAAGCTGGCCAGGCGCTGGTCGGCGGTCTGCTCGGCCAGGGCTTTCTGCTCGGCCGGATACAGGCTGCCCATCGCCGTGCGTACCTTCGAGAAGGACAGCTTGGTCCTGGTGTCCTGGATCGTGCCCAGCCACTCGGCCTTCACCGCCGGGTCAGGACGCATGACGGTTGCCGCCAGGGCCGCGGACTGGCCGCTGTCCGACTTGTCGCGTTCCTGCTCGGCTTTCACCAGCTCCAGCGCGCCCGGATAGTCGAAGCGGTTCAGGCGCGCGATGATGGACCAGCGCAGGTCCTGGTTGACGGTGAGCCCGTCCAGCGTCTGCTTTCCGTCCAGCAGGGCGGCGAGGCGGTCGAGGGCCGGACGCGAGCTGGCCATGCCGATATAGGTGCCGAACCAGCGGCGCTGGAAGTCGTCGTTGCCCTTCGCGGCGACGGCGGCGTTCCAGGCCATCTCTTCCAGCTGGCGGCCGGCCTGCTGCGCGTAGGCGCTGTTCGGATCGCCGGCGGTCAGGTAGTACTTGGCGGCGCCGACCTTGCCCAGCACGTCGCCCAGCAGGGTGTAGTCCTGCTCGTGCGGCGCGTTGTTCAGCGCGGTGGTGATGAAGTCGTTCAGCGGCAGCTTGGCGTCGCGCACGCCATCCCACAGGCTTTGCCACAGCATCGCGCGCAGCAGCGGATCGTCGACGCCGGCCAGGCTGGCGCGCGCGGTGTCGAAGGAGCGCTTGTCCAGCTGGACCTTCACGAAGCCCCAGTCCTCGAAGTTCGGATACACCAGGTCCGGGCAGGCGGCGCCCACCATGCCCGGCACGGCGGTCTTCGCGCCCTTGTAGATGATGGCGACGTTCTTGTCGAGTTTGAGCTGCTTGCCGTCCATGCGGAAGCTGGCCACCTGCACGCGCTGCTCGCGCAGGGTCGGGAACTGCTTGCTGGCCGACTGCTCGAGATTGAACGACTTGATCTTGCCGCCGCTGCAGCTGAAGTTGGCGGCGATGGTGTTCACGCCCGGCTGGTACAGCCACTCCCTGGTCCAGCCCTTCAGGTCGCGGCCGGCGGCGTCGCCCAGGCTGCCGATGAAGTCGTCCAGGGTGGCATTGCGGTACTGGTATTTGACCAGGTAGTTGTGCACGCCCTTGCGGAACACGTCCGCGCCCAGCAGATGGCGCAGCTGCATCAGGGTCGAGGCGCCCTTCGAATAGGTGATCGCGTCGATGTTGTCGAAGGCGTTCTGGGTCGACGGCACCGGCACTTCGATCGGGTGGGTGGTCGAGCTCTGGTCCTGCACGTAGGCGCCCTGCTTGCCGTGCGAGTAGAAGGAGCGCCAGGCGTCCTTGAACTCGGTGCTTTCGGCGGTCGCCAGGGTGCCCATGAAGGAGGCGAAGCTCTCGTTCAGCCACAGGCCGTTCCACCACTTCATGGTCACCAGGTCGCCGAACCACTGGTGGGCCATCTCGTGCATGATCACGGACGCCAGGTTCTGGCGCTGGTCCGAAGTCATGTCGGCCTTGTACATGAAGCCGCGTTCGGCAAAGGTGATGGCGCCGGCGTTTTCCATCGCGCCGTACAGGAAGTCCGGGACCAGGATCTGGTCGTATTTCTCGAACTGGTAGGGGACGCCGAAGTAGTCGTCAAAGAAGGCCAGGCCCGACTTGGTGTACTTGAACCATTCGGCCGGCTTGATCTGCGCCGCCACCGACTGGCGCGCGAACAGGCGCATCGGGTACTTGCCGCTGTTGTCTTCCCACTTCTTGTAGGGGCCGGCGTGCATCGAGAAGTTGTAGGGGCTCAGCTTCTTGGTCTTCGGGAAGGTCCAGCGCTTGGCGTCGCCGTTCGCTTCGATCTTGCTCTCGCGCGTGGTCGAGATCACTTCCCAGTCGGCCGGGACGCTGACGTTGACCTGGTAGGTGCCCTTCAGGTCGGGCTGGTCGAACACCGCGAACATCTGGTGCGCGGCGGCCGGCTCGAAGTGCGAGTAGGTGTAGACGCGCTTGTCGACCGGGTCGACCATGCGGTGCAGGCCTTCGCCATTGGTGCTGTGCGGGCGCTCGTAGACGATGGCGACGGTGTTGCGGCCCTTGACCAGGTCCTGCGCGGCCAGGGTGACGAACCAGCCGTTGTACTGCGGCGTGACGCGCTTGCCGTTGACGGTGACCGACTTGACGGTGGCCTTGTCGAGGTCGATGGTCAGCGGGCTCGAGGCGTCGTTCAGGTCGAAGCTCAGGGTCGTGGTGCCGCCGAAGTTTTCCTTGCCGGTCAGGGTGAAGTCGAGCACGTAGTCGACGTTCGAAACGCGGGCGGCGCGGGCGGCGGCGTCAGCCTGCGACAGGAAAGCGTTCTCGGCACGCGGCGCGGCGGCGGTGGCGGCTTGGGTGGCGGGTGCAAAAGCCAGCGCGGTGGCGATGGCGAGCGGCAGCAGGCGAAGAGCGGTGGTGTTCACAGTTGTCCTTGCGCGGATTGACGGAAAATGGATCGCGCAAGAATAGCATGTCGGCAACACTATTCGTATCGGTATGCGGCCCGATATGGTGAATTTTTGCTGCCTGGAGGGGCTGGAGGGAGAAGAAACAGCCCTTCGATATATGCATGCATACGTCGAAGGGCGGGGAGTGCTTAGGCGGCGTTCAGCGCCGGATAGTCGATATAGCCCTCGGGACCCGGTGCATAGAACTTCTCCGGACGGGCCGGGTTCAGCGGCGCGTTCTGCTCGAGGCGGGCCGGCAGGTCGGGATTGGCGATGAACCATTGCCCCCAGGCCACGGCGTCGGCGTCGCCGCTGGTGAGCAACTGTTCGGCGGCTTCCCTGGTCATTTTCTCGTTGGCGATGTAGACGCCGCCGAAGGCCTTCTTGAGTGCCGGGCCGAGGGAATCGCCGCCGACCGCTTCGCGCGCGCAGATGAAGGCGATGCCGCGCTTGCCCAGCTCGCGGGCGACGTAGCCGAAGGTTTCCAGCGGGGTCGAATCACCCATGTCGTGCGAATCGCGGCGCGGCGCCAGGTGCATGCCGACGCGGTCGGCGCCCCAGACTGCGATGCAGGCGTCGGTGACTTCCAGCATCAGGCGGGCGCGGTTCTCGATCGAGCCGCCGTAGGCATCGCTGCGCTGGTTGGTTTTATCTTGCAGGAACTGGTCGAGCAGATAGCCGTTGGCGCCGTGGATCTCGACGCCGTCGAAGCCGGCCCTCAATGCGTTCTCGGCGCCCTTGCGGTAGGCGGCGACGATGCCCGGGATCTCTTCCAGGTCCAGCGCGCGCGGGGTCTCGTATTCCTTGATCGGACGCACCAGGCTGACGTGGCCGGCCGGCTTGATGCTCGATGGGGCCACCGGGGTGTCGCCGTTCAGGAAGACCGGATCCGAGATGCGGCCCACGTGCCACAGCTGCAGGACGATGCGGCCGCCGGCCTGGTGCACGGCCTCGGTCACCAGTTTCCAGCCTTCGACCTGCTCGTCGGACCAGATGCCCGGGGTGTCGGCGTAACCGACGCCCATCGGGGTCACCGAGGTCGCTTCCGACAGGATCAGGCCGGCCGAAGCGCGCTGCGCATAATATTCCGCCATCATGGCGTTCGGGACCCGGCCTTCGCCGGCAGCGCGCGAGCGGGTCAGCGGCGCCATCACGATGCGGTTCGGCAACTCCAGGGCGCCGACTTTCAAGGGATCAAACAACGTAGTCATCAGTACTCCTGTTCTTGTTGACTGAGAATTCAGTAAGGCCTCGGCATCTTACGACAGACGGAAAAATCCTGCCGGGACCGCCCCATTTTTGACTCCGGGTCACAAATCCCCGCCAGGCGGCCAGTGCTATACTTGCCGCCTTTTGTGTGTCGATGGGCGGAGAAGACGATGAGCTGGGTGTATCTGGTGATTGCCGGACTGCTGGAAGTGGGCTGGGCCGTGGGCCTGAAATACACGGCCGGCTTCACGCGGCCGTGGCCGTCCGTGCTGACCCTGGCGACCATGGCCGGCAGCGTCGGCATGCTCGGCCTGGCATTGCGCGCGCTGCCGCTCGGCACGGCCTATGCGGTCTGGACCGGCATCGGCACCGTCGGCACCGCCGTGTTCGGCATGATCATGCTGGGCGAGCCGGCCGGCGCGCTGCGCCTGCTGTCGATCGCGCTGATCGTGGCGGGCATCGTCGGACTGAAGCTGCTGAGCCCGGCGTAATCCGCTGGCGGCGCTCTCAGGGTTCGGCGCTCCAGTGCGCTGTTATACGGTCGAGTTCGCCGCTCGCCTTTAACTTGTCGATGGCGGCGCCGAGCATGGCGGGGAGGGCCGGATCGGCCTTGCGGCTGACCCAGAAATAGGCAGGCTCCGCTCCCAGCACCACCGGCAGCACGCGCACGCGCGCTTCCAGCTTTTCGCTGCGCAGGTAGTGCTTCATGGTCAGCTCGTTCAGATACGCGAAGCGACCGTGCCCTCCCAGCATCTTGTGCAGGTTGAGGCCGTTGTCGTCGCTGGCGTCGTCGACGCGCACCCCGGCCGTCTTCAGTCCGTCTGTGAACACCGAACCGCGCTGGCTGGTGACCAGCGCGCCCATGCGCACCAGGTCCTGCATGTCGCGCACGACGGCCGGATCGCCGGCGCGCACCGCCAGCATGTGGCGGGTGATGTACACGTATTTTCCTACTGGCACGGCGATCGCATGGCGCCGCGCCGAGGGGATCAGCGCGCAGGCGGCGTCCAGGCTGCCCGTTTCGAGGCCGGTCTCGATGCCCGGCAGCGAGCGGCTGCGGCGGTAGCCCGTGAAGTGCAGGCGCGGCTCGATCCGCTCGACCGCGGCGATGAAGTCCGGGCAGATGCCGGCTGCGCGATCCGGCAGCTGGAACCATTTCGGCGCGATCGCTTCCTGCGCTGCGACGCGCACGTCCATGCCCGCTGCGGCGCCCGCCGACGCCAGCCCGAAGGCGAGGGCGGAAAGGCGCCAGGCCGCTGTTTTGTAGGTCTTCATTGTTATCGTTCTTGTTTTTGCAAGCTGCGGAATTGTCCCACGAAGCGCGTCCATACAGCGCGCCGGTCAATGCGCGCACATTTGATCCGTTCGGCATGAACACGGCAGCAGCTCCCTAAACTCGGTGGCAAAGCGGGGCCGTGGCCCCCCGATCCGAGGAGAGCGGTCATGCATAGCCTGTCGCTGGTGGTGCCCCTGCACGACGAGGAAGACAACGTGTTGCCGCTGACCACCCAGGTGCAGGCGGCGATGGCGGCCTCGCCCTGGCCCTGGCAGCTGATCCTGGTCGACGACGGCAGCCGCGACCGCACGCTGGAGCGCATCCGCGAAGCCGTGGCCAGCAGTCCGCGCCATGTGCGGGCGGTCATCCTGCGCCGCAACTTCGGCCAGACCGCCGCCATGCAGGCCGGCATCGACGCCGCGCGCGGCAGCGTGATCGCCACCATGGACGGCGACCTGCAGAACAACCCGCACGACATCGTGCGCATGGTGCGCCGCCTGCTCGATGAAGACCTCGACCTGCTGGCCGGCTGGCGCCACGAGCGCAAGGACGGCTTCTGGCTGCGCCGGCTGCCGTCGAAGCTGGCGAACCGCCTGATCGCCTTGGTCACCGGGGTGCGCCTGCACGATCACGGCTGCTCGCTGAAGGTCTACCGCGGCGCGGTCCTGCGCCAGGTCCGGCTGTACGGCGAGATGCACCGCTTCATCCCGACCTGGATGGCGACCGTGACGGCGCCGGAGCGCATCCGCGAAGAGCAGGTGAGCCACTTCCCGCGCATCCACGGGCGCTCCAAATACGGCCTGTCGCGCACCTTCAAGGTACTGCTCGACCTGCTGTCCATGTATTTTTTCGTGCGCTTCCGCGCCAGCCCGGGCCATTTCTTCGGCCGCATCGGCCTGGCTTGCGGCTTTGCCGGCATGGCGGCGCTGGGCTGGCTGGCCTGGCTGAAGCTGGGGGAGGGGGCGGCCATCGCCAGCCGCCCCTTGCTGCTGCTCGCCGTGTTGCTGGTGGTGATCGGGGTGCAGTTCGTGTGCACCGGCATCGTGACCGAAATGCTGGCGCGGACCTATTTCGAAGCCGGCGCCGCGCGGACCTACCTGGTGCGCGAGACCCTGGGCGGCCCGGGCGGCGGCGGCGCCGGCAGCGCCGGCCAGCGGCTGCCGGGCAGCGTGGAGCGGCGATGAGGGGCGTCCGCGGCGGGGCCTCCATCCTGGGCGCGCAGGGAACGCGCGAACGCCGGCTGGCGCGGCGCGCCGGCTTGCGCGCGGCGGCCCTGCCGCTGCTGCTCGCGGCCGCCGTGCTGCTCGGGCTGTTTCTGAACCTGGGGGCGATGCCGCTGTTCGACGTCGACGAAGGCGCCTTCGGCGAAGCCACGCGCGAGATGCTGGAACGGGGCGACTACGTCTCCACCTGGCTGAACGGCCAGCCGCGTTACGACAAGCCCATCCTCATCTACTGGCTGCAGGCGGCGTCCGCGACGATGTTCGGGCTGGACGAATTCGCGCTGCGCCTGCCGTCGGCGCTCGCGGCCAGCGCCTGGATCGCGGCGGTTTTCGCGTTCGGACGCCGCCACCTGGACCGCGACACCGGCTACGCCGCCGCCTTCATCGCCGCCAGCACGGCCGGTCTCACCGTGATCGGACGCGGCGCGACCGCCGATGCGCTGCTCAACCTGTTCCTGGCCCTGGCCATGTTCGACATCGTGCGCTATGCCTTCGGAGCGCGCCCGGCCTGGCGCCGCCGCGCCTTCCTCTGGATCGGCCTCGGCCTGCTGGCCAAGGGGCCGGTGGCGCTGCTGGTGCCCGGCGCCGCCAGCCTGCTGGCCTTCGCGCTGCAGGGCAGGACGCGCGACTGGTGGCGCGCCGTGCGCGACCCGGCCGGCTGGGCGATCCTGCTGGCGGTGAGCCTGCCCTGGTATCTGCTGGAGTACGGGCAGCGCGGCGGCGCCTTCCTGGCCGGCTTCTTCATGCGCCACAACGTCGAGCGTTTCCTGTCGCCGCTGCAGGGGCATGGCGGCGGGCCGCTGTACTACCTGCCGGCCATCCTAGTGCTGCTCCTGCCCTATAGCGGCTTGTTCCTGCGCACGCTGCCCGGGCTGCGCCGCATGCGGGCTTCACCGCTCGACTGCTTCCTGTGGAGCTGGTTCCTGTTCGTGTTCGTGTTCTTTTCGCTGGCGGGGACCAAGCTGCCGCACTACCTGCTATACGGCGCGACGCCGCTGTTCCTGCTGATGGCGCAGCGGCGCGGCGTCCTGCGCTCGAGGCTGCTGGCCTTCGCGCCGCCGCTGCTGTTCCTCGGCCTGGTGGCCGCGCTGCCCCAGCTCCTGCGGCGTTTCGCGCCGGGCATCGCCAACCCCTACGTGCGCGAGGCGCTGGGGCAGGACGGGGTGTTCGGCCCGCTGTGGCAAGCGGGGGCGGTGCTGCTGCTCGTGGCCTTGCTCGGTCTGGCCTTGTGGCGCGAGCCGCCGCCGTGGCGGCGCCTGGCCGCGTCCGGTTTGCTGTGTTCGCTGGCCCTGGCCGGCCTGCTGCTGCCGGCGGCCGCCGCGCTGCAGCAGGGGCCGGTCAAGGAAGCGGCGCTGCTGGCGCGGCGCGCGGGCTGGGAAGTGCACAGCTGGCGCATCAACGTGCCCAGCTTTTCCGTCTATCGCGGCGCCGTCACGCCGGCCACGGCGTCGCCGGGCGCCGGGCAGGTGATCCTGACGCGCAGCGACGCCCTGGGCGCGCTCGGACCGGCCCGGCTGCTGTACCGCAAGGGCGGCATCGTGCTGGCCCGCATGCCGGGAGCGAACGGATGAGGCCGCCGCTGGGTTCGCCCTGGGCCTGGCTGCCGCCCGCCACCGCGCTGGCGCTGCTGGCGCTGCTCCTCGCCACCGGCGGCAACCAGCCGGTTTTCCTGGCGCTCAACCACGCCGGCCATGCCGTGCCGCCGCTGCTGTGGCTGCACCTGACCATGTTCGGCGACGGCGCGGTGGCGCTGGCCCTGGTGCTGCCCTGCATCCGGCGCCTGCCGCACTGCTTCTGGGCGGCGCTGGCCGCGGCCGTCTTCGCCGCCCTCTGGACCCAGGTCACCAAGCAGTTCATCGACCTGCCGAGACCGCTCGCGGCGCTGCCGCTGGACCAGTTCTACCAGGCCGGGCCGGCATACCGGCGCGTGTCTTTCCCCTCGGGGCACGCGGCGGCCGCCTTCGCCATCGCCGGCATCTGGGTGATGGGGGTGGAGGGCAAGCGCCTGCTGCGCGCGCTGGCCCTGCTGCTGGCCGCGCTGGTCGGCCTGTCGCGCATCATGGTGGGCGTGCACTGGCCGGCCGATGTGCTGTGGGGCATGCTGGGGGGCTGGCTGGGTGCGGGGCTCGGCCTGGCGCTGCAAGGGCGCCGGTGTTGGCGCAGTTCGGGCGTGGCCGGTTGGCTGGCAGGCCTGGTGCTGGCCGCGGTGGCGGCCTCGCTGCTGGTCAGCAGGCATATCGGCATCCCTGAGGTACTGCCGGCGCAGCGCCTGGTCGGCGGCGTCTGCCTGCTCTGGGGCGGCCGGGAAATGGCGCGCATGCTGCCGCAGCTGCGCAGGCGCCGCACGCGTTCGCCGCCGCAGCACAAGGCGGCGCCGCTCGAGGAGGGCGTCGATGGCTGAGGACGGCTGGTGGCTGCTGCTCGGCTTCGGCGGCCAGGCCTTGTTCATGGGCCGCTTCGTGATCCAGTGGCTGGCCAGCGAGCGCCGGGGCCGCAGCGTGATCCCGGTGTCCTTCTGGTACCTGAGCATCCTGGGCGCGCTGGTGCTGCTCGCGTATGCGGTGCACCGGCGCGATCCCGTGTTCGTCGCCGGCCAGGGACTGGGGGTGGCGATTTATTTGCGCAACCTGCACCTGGTAAAGGTGGAGCAAGCGCAGGCTGGCGAGGCTTCGTCGTAAACCTTATTCGCGGCCGAACTGCGGATTCGGGCGGGTCAGGTAATACCACTCCTGATTCGGACCGGCGTTCGTGTCCGGGAACAGGACGCGGCCCGAGAACTCGGCCGTGACCGGGCTGCCGTCGGCGCGCACGCCGATCTGCTCGCCTTCCTGCACCGGGTCGAAGCTGGCCCAGGTGCGGGTGAAGCTGTCGCCGGCGTCCAGCTTGTCGTGGACGACGACCATCTGCAGCGCCTCCATCTCCTCGAAGGAGACAGGTTCCGGCGCCGGCGCCTCGATCAGCTTCAGGTGGGCCAGGGTGTTCAGGATGGCGCGGTAGGCGACTTCCGGCGCCTGCGGATCGAGGTGCTGGCCGCATTCCAGGGTCAGGGCGTAGCCGCCGGTGCTGCGCATGTATTCGGTGGTGCCCATGCCGTAGCGCAGGACGGTTTTCAGTTCGGCGGCGTCGCCGCGCGAACGGCGCTGCACGCCGCCGCCGTAGGCCGCCATCCAGCCGGTCACGAAGCGGCGCACGCCCAGGCGGCGCGCCAGCGCGCGTTCCTCGCGCATGTGCTTGAAGGGCTCGATATCCCCGTCATTGTCGAGCGGGCCGACCATCACGAAAGGCTCGCCATGGGCGGCGTTGAAGGAGTGCAGGTCGAGCAGCACATCATGCTGGGCCAGCAGCGGGCACAGCCAGTTGGCGACGCGGTCTTCGAAGTCCTGCGGATTTTCCTTCGGCGACAGGTCGCGGTTCAGGTTGCGGTCGCCCGAGCGCGTGTTCTTCGCGTAGGCCAGCGGATTGACGATGGGGACGAAGGTCACGCTGCCGTTGGCGATGCGCAGCGCGCCGCTGTCGAGCTCCGCCATGACGCGGCTGATGGCCTGGGTGCCGCAGATCTCGTTACCGTGGGTCGCGCCCATGATGATGACGCGCGGTCCGGCGCCCTGGCCGGTGTAGTTGACGGATTTGAAATGCGACAGGCTTGCTGCGGAGCTCATGCTGGTGTTCCAAAGAAATTTCGATCCGGCCATTTTATCGGGATTTCCTGGCACGAGGGAGAAGCGCGTGGCATCATCCGGCGTTTTCGTCGACGATCCCCCACATGAGCCCTGCATCACAGCGCATCGATGGCCTCGACACCCTGCGTGCGCTCGCCGTCACGCTGGTGGTGCTGCATCACTACGTGCTGTTCGTCAGCTTCGACACTACCTTTGGCTGGGTCGGCGAGATCGGCTGGGTCGGCGTCGACCTGTTTTTCGCGCTGTCCGGCTACCTGATCGGCAACCAGATCTTCCAGGCCCTGCGCCGCCCGGAAGGCCTGTCCCTGACCCGCTTCTACGCGCGCCGGCTGCTGCGCACCCTGCCGAATTTCTACGTGGTGCTGGCGCTGTATGCGCTATGGCCGGCCTTCCGCGGCAAACCGCCCATGCTGCCGCTGTGGCAATACCTCAGCTTCACCCAGAACATCGGCCTGGAGCCGGGCACCGCGTTTTCGCACGCCTGGTCGCTGTGCATCGAGGAACAGTTCTACGTGCTGCTGCCGGCCTGCGCACTGCTGGCCGCGGCGCTGGGCCGGCGCGGCGCCAGCATGCGCCTGGCCTGGTTCGCGGTCGCGCTGGTCTTCGGCGCCGGGATGGCAGTCCGCGCCGGCACCTGGCTGGAGGGGCAGGACGCCCGCAACTGGATGCATTTCTATTACAAGCACCTGTATTACGCGAGCCTGTGCCGCTTCGACGAACTGCTGGCCGGGGTCGCGCTGGCGCTGCTGAAGCATGCGCACCCCGGGCTGTGGACGCGGCTGATGAGGCAGGGCCGGCTGCTGCTGGCCGCCGCCCTGCTTGCCTGCGCGCTGGCGCTGCGCTGGTTCCTGGCCGACCACTACGGTTTCTGGACCAGCGTACTGGGCTTCCCGCTGCTGGCGCTGGGCTGCGCGCTGCTGATCCTGGCGGCGCTGGCGCCGGACTCGCCGCTGCACCGCATCCGCGTGCCGGGCGCGTCCCGACTGGCGCTGTGGTCCTACGCGATCTACCTGATCCACAAGCAGGTGAGCATCCTGGCCGGCCAGGCCATGGGTGAAGCCGGCTACGGCCCGGCGCACCCGCTGACCATCGGCGCGGCGCTGGCGGCTTCGGTGCTGGCGGGCTGGCTGCTGTATCGCCTGGTGGAGACGCCTTGCATGCGGCTGCGCGAGCGCTATGTGCCGGGGACGGCCGCGGCGTCGCAGGCGGCGGCCGCGGCGCGGTGAGAATCCGTGCATTTCGGGGATATGCCAGTCTGATAAGCTCGCTCTGCCCAAACCCGGGCGGCCCGTTTTCGAGACCGACGATGAAAAACCGTTTATCCCCCTTGCTGGCGATGTGCGCCATGCTGGCAAGCAGCCTTGCGTGTGCCGAGCCCGCGGCCCTCGCGACCACTACGACCAGGCTGGGCATTTCCGCCACCACGTTTTCCTGCAGCGGAACGGGCAGCTGCCACTATCTGCTCCTGAATTCCCTCTGCCAGGAAAGAATGCTGGACGGCGCGACCAAGGAACGCAGCTGCCGCTACACGGAGGCTGCGCGCTTCAGGCTGTTGCCGGGCCAAAAGAAGACGGTCGCAAACCTGCCTGCCGACTTCCTGTACGCCATGAAGCCGAATGCGGATCCGAGCCCCCAGGAAGTGCTGAGCGCACCGGTGCCCCACTGAACGCGGGGTTCAGGCGAAGTCGATGACGTCGAAGGCGGCCGGCATGTCGGCCAGCCAGGCCGCAAGGTGGGCGACCCGCATCGAGGGATCGTAGCCGAGGTTAGAGGCGATCGCCGCGCGCAGCCCGGGCATGGCCTCCGGCGTGCGCGGGCTGGCGTAGGCATCGATCAGCATTGCCAGCAAATCGTTGGGCGGGGTGCCGCCGCGGCGCAGGCGCGCATGGATCACGGCCAGGAGGGCGCGCTGCATGCGCGGGGTCGGATGGGCGATATACGCGAACACGCTGGGGGTGTTCGTGATCGCCTCGGAGACGGCCTGTTCGATGCGCTCGGGCTTCCAGTCGGAGGGAATGTCGAAATAAGCCTTGTCCCAGCGCGTGTGGGCGTAGCGGTGGCCCGGCGGGAAGGCGTCGACGGTTTCCAGCCCGAGCGCGCGGCTGGCGCGCCCGAGCAGGCTTGAGATGGTATCTAGCAACGGCATCCTGCTAGTGTAGCCGAAGATGCATCAGGCGAAGCGGCCGGCCCTGAAATCTTCGACCGCCTGGAATACCTCGGCATTCGTGTTCATCACGAAGGGCCCGTACTGCGCGATCGGCTCGTTCAGCGGACGCCCGGCGATCAGGATGAAGCGCGCATCGGCGCTTGCTTTCACACGCACACCGTCCGCTTCTTCCGCATTGTCAAGGATGGCCATGCGCGCCTGCGGGACCGCCTTGCCGTCCACCACGACCTCGCCCCGATACACATAGAAGAAGGCGTTATGCCCGGCCGGCAGCGGCTGCGCGAACTCCACGCCTTGCGGCAGGTGGATGTCGAGGTAGAGCGGCTGGGTCGCCTCGCGCTGCACGGCGCCGTCGACGCCATGCGAGCTGCCGGCGATCACCTGCACCGCCGCGCCCGACGGCAGGGCGAAGCGCGGCACTTCCTGGTTCGGGATGTCGCGGTACCAGGGCGCGCACATCTTGTCCTTGGCCGGCAGGTTGAGCCACAGCTGGAAGCCTTCCATCAGGCCTTCGTTCTGCTCGGGCATCTCGGAGTGGGCCACGCCGCGGCCGGCGGTCATCCACTGCACGCCGCCGTCGCTGACCACGCCCTCGTTGCCGGCGCTGTCGCGGTGGCGCATGCGCCCGGCCAGCATGTAGGTGACGGTCTCGAAGCCGCGGTGCGGGTGCTCGGGGAAGCCGGCGATGTAGTCGCCCGCCTTGTCGCTGCCGAAGGCGTCCAGCATCAGGAAGGGATCGAGGCGGCGTTGCAGCGGCTGGGTCAGCACGCGGTTGATCTTCACGCCCGCGCCATCCATCACGAACTGGCCGCCGAGCACGCGCTCGATGCGGCGGCTGCGTGCGACGCGTTGTTCCGCAATATCGATTGCAACTTTCTGGTCCATCTCGATCTCCCCTTGAAACGAACAAGCGGCCTGCAGGCCGCGAACTTTCTTATGCCAGCGCCGCGACGACCGCGTCGGCTTCCGCCTGGCCCTTGCCTGCCGCATCCGGACCCATAGCCTGGCCGTTCGAGTACACGAAAGTCGAGTCGGTCATGCCCAGGAAGTTCAGCAGCATGCGGATATGCGGCACTTGCGGATCCGCGTCTTCCGGGTAGATGCCGCCGCGGGCGGTCGCCACGAAGACTTTTTTATTCTTCAGCAGGCCTTCCGGACCCGATTCGGTATAGCGGAAGGTGACGCCGGCGCGGGCGATCGCGTCGAACCAGGCCTTCAGCTGGACCGGCATGCCGAAGTTGTACATCGGGGCGCCGATCACGACCACGTCGGCGGCCTGCACTTCGGCGATCAGCGCGTCGTCCAGGGCCACGCGGGCGGCCTGCGCCGGGCTACGCTGGTCGGCCGGGGTGAACAGGGCGCCCAGTGCGGCTTCGTCCAGCACCGGGTGGGCGTTGGCGCCGACGTCGCGCACGGTCACGATGGCGCCCGGGTTGGCGGCGCTGAGCTTGGCGACGATGTTGCCAGCCACGCGGTTCGATTCGGAGTTGGCGCCGCGCAGACTGGAATTGATTTGCAGGATGTTCATTTGGTGTCCCTTCGTGTCGGTTGGTGTGTCGATGGAGATACTTTAACGGTTCCATCTATCGTGCGGAAGGCGCTAGAATGGATAACATTATTCAACTGGTGGAACAATCATGCACCTTGAACCGAATGACATGCTGCTCTTCGCTCGCATCGTCGAGGCCGGCAGTTTCAGCATGGCCGCGCAGCGCCTGGACTTGCCGAAATCGACGGTTTCGCGCCGTATCGCGCTGCTCGAAGCCAGCCTGGGCGAACGCCTCCTGCAGCGCACCACGCGCCGGCTGGTGCTGACGGAATTCGGCGAAAGCCTGCTCGAGCACGCCCGCAAGGTGGCCGAAGAGGTGGAAGCGGCCGGCGCCCTGGCCCAGCACCGCCAGGCCGAACCGAGCGGCAAGCTGAGGATTTCGATGCCGGGCGACTTCGCCAACCTCGGCATGACGGAGATGATGTCGCGCTTCCTGGCGCGCTATCCGGCGGTGTCGCTGGAACTGGATCTGTCGCCGCGCCGGGTCGACCTGGTGGCCGAGGGCTTCGACATCGCGATCCGCATGGGCGACCTGCCCGACGATTCGACCCTCAACGCGCGCCGCGTCTCGCTGGAGCGCTTCGGCCTGTACGCGGCCCCTTCCTACATCGCGCGGCACGGCCTGCCCGAGCATCCGGACGACCTGCTGAAGCACGACCTGCTGTGCATCCTGAGCCGCACCGGCGGCGCCGCGCAATGGGTGCTGGAACGCGGCAAGACGCGCTGGGAGCGGCAGGTCGCGGCGCGCCTGACGGCGAACTCGCCGGAACTGCTGGCGAAGATCGCCTGCGGCGGCGCCGGCATCGCGGCCAGTTCGGACCTGTTCGCGGGGCCGATGCTGCAGAAGGGAGAACTGGTGCGGGTGCTGCCGGACTGGGATTTACCGGCGGCCACCGGCTGGGCGGTGTTCCCGGGACGGCGCTTGATGCCGGCCAAGACCCGGGCTTTCCTGGACATGCTGGATGAGGCTTGCTGTGCGCGGGCGCGGCAGCAGCAGGAGGGCAGGGCGGCCTGATGGCGTCGCCTACCTCTTCAAACGACTAGCTCGACCCGGGCCGGCATTTACGGCATGCTTTTAAACAAGTCTCTTGCGTCCAGGTAGTAAAACACCCAAGGAAGAGAGGTTAAGCATGACGGTGAATGCCTTGCTTGAAGATCTGCCCGGCGAGCCGGCGCAGTTCGGTCTTTTTGACGATGTCCAACACCTGGCGCACGGCCGGACCAGGCTTCTGCTGGAAGGATACCGGTTCGATCCCGAGCGCAAGCTGCCGCTGTATCTTTTCAATCTGCAGGCATCCGACGGCAGCTATGTCGGGCAATATCATTTCACGCCGGCTCCGCCGGATCTCGTCGGCGATACCGGAAACGCCGGCGGCCATGTCGATCCTCCCTACCGGAATCGCGGACACAGCAAGGCAGCCGTCCAGGCGCTGGCTGCGCTGGCCAGGCGGCATGGGATGAAGAACTTCATCATTACCTGCGGCGTGGAAAACGAGGCGGCCAGGCATGCCCTTGCGCAAGTTGGCAAGGCATTGGCGAGGCCGCATGCGACGCTGCACTTCTTCGAAATACCGGCGGAATGAGCTGAGTCTCAGGCGCCGCAGAAGTCACCCATCAGCTCCCCGAGGCGCACCGAACGCTCCGGCGCCCAGTCCTGGTTGAAGCTGATGGTGTCCTGCTTGAACAGCATGACGATGGTCGATCCCAGCAGGAAGCGTCCCATTTCCTCGCCCTTCTTCAGGACGATGTTCTGGTCGTCGTAGCGCCACTCGCTGATCTTCTGCGGGCGCTTCGGATTGACCACGCCGTGCCAGACGGTGGCCATGCTGCCGACGATGGTGGCGCCGACCAGCACCATCACGAAAGGCCCGTACTGTTCCGACTCGAACACGCAGACCACGCGCTCGTTGCGGGCGAACAGGTTGGGCACGCCGCGCGCCGTGGTCGGGTTCACCGAGAACAGGGCGCCGGGCACGTAGATCATGCGGGTCAGGCGGCCGTCGCAGGGCATGTGAAGGCGGTGGTAATCCTTCGGCGACAAATACAGGTTGGCGAAGCTGCCGTGCCGGAACTGCTTCGCCAGTTCGGCGTCGCCGCCCACCAGTTCGGTGGTGGTGAAACGGTGGCCCTTGGCCTGCAGGATGTGGTGGTCGTCGATCGCACCGAACTGGCTGATCGCACCGTCGACCGGGCAGACGAAGGCGGCATCGGCCAGCGGCCGCGCGCCGGCTTTCAGCGGGCGGGTGAAGAAGTCGTTGAAGCTGGTGTAGCTGGCGATGTCCGAATTCTCGGCTTCTTCCATGTTGACGCCGTACTTGCCGACGAACCAGCGGATCAGCCTGGTCGTCATCGTGCCGCCCTTGGCGCCGGCGACGCGGCCGGCAAAGGTCGTCAGGCGCTGCTTGGGCAGCAAATATTGCGGCAGGACTTTGATGCGATCGGACACGGTAAAACCTCGAATAGAAGATGTCTGATTATAACGGGCGGCCCGGACAAAGGAACAGCGTTGCATTCTGACATCGTTTTTGATATGCATGCATATTAATTTGATGCATGCATATCAAAAATATTTACGTGTCGGCAACTGAAGCCCGTGAAGATGACGGAAAATGGCGCTCCATTTCAACTTTGAACAGATTGACATGCCAGCCGCCTTTCCATGCCGTTTGAGCCTCGTCGCTGCCGCCGTTGCGGCCGCCATGGCTCCCGTCCACGCCCAGCAGGCGCCTGTTTCGAAAGAACAGGCGCCGGCCGGGGAATCCCGGAAAATCCAGCAGGTCGAAGTGAAAGGCGCCGCCGCTTCCTACGACCCGCGCCGCGACGACACCGCCAGCAAGATCGTCGTCAATAACGAGGAGATCGTCAAATACGGCGACACCAACGTGCTCGACGTGCTCAAGCGCGTGCCCGGCGTGACCGTCAGCAGCAGCGGCCGCGGCGGCGAGATCCGCATGCGCGGCCTCGGTAACGGCTACACGCAGATCCTGTTGAACGGCGAACGCGCGCCGGCCGGCTTCGACATCAGCTCGCTGTCGCCGGAAGTGATCGAGCGCATCGAGGTGCTGCGCGCCGCCAGCGCCGAGTTCTCGACCCAGTCGATCGCCGGCACCATCAACGTGGTGCTGAAGAAGTCGGTCAAGGCCGCGCAGCGCGAACTGAAGCTGGGCTATGGCCATGGCGCGGCGCAGAACAGCCCGACCGCCAGCCTGCAGCTGTCGGACAAGCTCGGCAAGCTCTCCTACTCGTTTGCGATGAACGTGTTCCAGAACCGTTTCACCAACGAGCCGGAGACGACTGAAAGCTTCTTCAATCCGGCCGGCGTCATGACCGGCCTGCGCCAGAGCGAAACCCCGCAGGACGCCCGTATCAGTGCGGTGAACCTGACCCCGCGCATCAACTATACGTTCGAGAACGGCGATACGCTGACCTCGCAAACTTTTGCCAACTGGGCAAACTTCAGCCAGGTCGAAGCCGGCCGTATCGAGACGCTCCTCGGTCCTATCCCCGCCTATCCGCGGCTCGACCAGAGCATGACCAACCATAACCACGTGTTCCGCGAAGAGCTGAACTGGGTCCACAAGTTCGAATCCGGCGCCAAGCTGGATGCGAAGCTGAGCGGCCTGTATGTCGGCGCCGGCAACTCGATGTACCGCTTCGGCGGCGGCAATCCGGCCGCCACGCCGCTGCGCGCCTTCATCGAATCCGACGCCGCGATCCGCGGCCTGACCTCGACCGGCAAGTACACCAGCAGCCGTTTCGAGGGCCACGCGCTGGCCTTCGGCTGGGACGGCGGCTACCAGAGCGGCGACGACCGGCGTCTCGAACGCGACGCCGCCGCGCCGGCGGTCCCGCTGCCGGGCGGCGACGAGTTCTATGAATCGGCGGTGTCGCGCCTGGCCGTGTATGGCCAGGACGAGTGGAACGTGACGCCGGCCTGGTCGGTGTACCTGGGCGCGCGCTGGGAAGGCATCCGCACCTCGACCGAAGGGAATACCTATGCCCAGGTGAAGAACAATTCCTCGGTCCTGAGCCCGATCGCGCAGACCCTGTACAAGATCCCGGGCACCAAAGGCGACCAGCTGCGCCTGGCCGTGACCCGCACCTACAAGGCGCCGAACCAGCAGCAGATCATCCCGCACCGCTTCACCTCGGTGAACAACAGCCAGACCGAACCCGATTCGATCGGCAACCCGAACCTGAAGCCGGAGCTGGCGCTGGGCATCGACGCCTCCTACGAGCATTACTGGGCCGAGGGAGCGCTGCTGTCGGCCAGCGTGTCGAGCCGCCGCATCACCGACTACACACGCAGCCTGGTGGTGTTCGACGGCGCGCGCTGGGTCTCGACCCCGACCAACAGCGGCAATGCGAAAACCTACGGCGTCGAACTGGAAGCCAAGTTCCCGCTGAAGGCGGTGATGGAAACGACGACCAACCTCGACCTGCGCGCCAGCCTGTCGCGCAACTGGTCGACGGTGGACTCGGTGCCGGGCCCGGACAACCGCCTGGACGGCCAGACCCCGCTGTCCGCGACCCTGGGCGCCGACTACAAGACCGGCGCGTTGACCCTGGGCGGCAGCTATGTCTTCAAGAACGGCGGCTTCGTGCGCGTCTCGGGCAACCAGATCAGCTACCAGTCGGTGCGCCGCGATCTCGACCTGTACGCGCTGTGGAAGTTCACGCCCAAGCTGCAGCTGCGGGTGGCGACCGCCAACCTGCTGGCCCAGGACAACATCAGCCAGAGCAGCTATACGACGGCGGCCGGGACCCAGACCAGCCGTACCTTGAACCCGGTGCATCGCAGTGTGCGGGCGACGGTGGAGATGAAGTTCTAAGCTGTGTTGAACATGTCGCGGTGCATGCGCCATGCGCCGTCGACCTTGCGCCAGACCACCAGGTAGCGACCCTCCGCCGCGAGGACACGGTCGCCGCCCGGCGCCGCCGCGTAGAGCTGGTAGCGGCCGAGCTCGGTAGCAAGCGCATCGTCGCCGTCCACTTCGTCGGTGGTGAAGCGTGCGCCGGCGATGCCCTTGTCGAAGGCGCCGGCAAAGAAGGCGGCGATCGCGGCGCGGTCGGCGCAGGCGGGCGCGCCCTGGGGGATCAGGCGCGCATCGTCGGTGTAGAGCGCCGCAGCTCGTGCAGGGTCGCGCGCCGCGACGGCGTCGGCAAGGCGGTCTTGTGCTGCTTGAATCTCATCTTTCAGAGCCACGGGCTAACCTTTCGATGGAGTGGGGCAGGATTCGCGAACCAGCGAACCGTTTGATGATACGCCGGGTTTTTGCAAAAACGCAATTCCCCTTGTCCTGAATTTGCTTTAGGCTTAAAGTATCTGCCGGTGTCCACCGAACGATCTTTTCTCCGGAGCCGCTTCATGACAAGCCCAGTTACAAGCTCTTCCGCTGCAGAATCAAGTTTCACGGCCCACGTCGACACCTTCGCGCGGGACCACCTTCCGCCACGCGAGCAATGGCCGGACCTCGTGTTCGATCTATCCGAACTCCAGTACCCGGCGCGGCTGAACTGCGTGGCCGAACTGCTGGACGCCCACGTGGCCGCGGGCCGCGGCGAACGCACGGCCGTCATCGGCGATCGCCTGCGCTGGACCTATGCGGACCTGCAGCGCCAGGTCGACCGCATCGCCCGCGTGCTGCGCATCGACATGGGCCTGGTGCCGGGAAACCGCGTGCTGCTGCGCGGTGCGAATTGCCCGATGATGGCGGCCTCGATTCTCGCGGTGCTCAAGGCCGGGCTGGTGGCCGTGCCGACGATGCCGCTGCTGCGCGCCCGCGAACTGGGCGTCATCTTCGACAAGGCGCAGGTGAACGCGGTGCTGTGCGCGCGGTCCCTGGCCGGCGAGCTCGAACAGCTGGCGGGGCATCCGCCGGTCGTCTGGTTCGACGATCCCGGCAATGCGGACGGGCTTGAAGCGCGCATGGCGCGGCATGCGGATCCCTTCGCGGCGGTCGATACGGCCGCCGACGACGTCTGCCTGATCAGCTTCACCTCGGGCACCACGGGCGTCCCCAAGGGCACCATGCACTTCCACCGCGACATCCTGGCGATCTGCGACTGCTTCCCGCGCCACACGCTCAAGGCAAGCGCGGACGATGTCTTCATCGGCACGCCGCCGCTGGCCTTCACCTTCGGCCTGGGCGGGCTGCTGCTGTTCCCGCTGCGCTTCGGCGCGGCCGGCGTGCTGCTCGAAAAGCTGACGCCCGAGGGCCTGCTGGCGGCCATCGAGGCCTACGAAGCCACGGTCTGCTTTACCGCGCCCACCTTCTATCGGCAGATGACGCCCCTGGCGCCGCGCTTCGACCTGGGCTCCTTGCAGAAATGCGTGTCGGCCGGCGAGGCGCTGCCGCTGGCCACCCGCGAGGCGTGGCAGTCCGCCACCGGCATCGCCATGATCGATGGCATCGGCGCCACCGAGATCCTGCACATCTTCATTTCCGCCAGCGGCGACGAGATCCGCCCCGGCGCGACCGGCAAGCCGGTGCCGGGCTACCGCGCCTGCATCCTCGACAAGGACGGCCAGCCAGTGGGGCCTGGCACGATAGGACGCCTGGCGGTCAAGGGGCCGACCGGCTGCCGCTACCTGGCGGACGAGCGCCAGCGCAACTACGTGCTGAACGGCTGGAACCTGACCGGCGACGCCTACGAAATGGACGGCGACGGCTATTTCCACTACCGCGCGCGCACCGACGACATGATCATCTCGGCCGGCTACAACATCGCCGGCGCCGAGGTCGAGGACGTCCTGCTCACCCATCCGGCGGTGCTCGAGTGCGGCGTGGTCGGCCGGGCGGACGAGGAGCGCGGCCAGATCGTCGAAGCCCATGTGGTGCTCAAGCCAGGCCACGAGGCATCCGCCGACATGGTGCGCGCACTGCAGGACTACGCCAAGCAGCACATCGCGCCCTACAAGTATCCGCGCGCCGTGCGCTTTACCGACAAGCTGCCGCGCACGGAAACGGGCAAGCTGCAGCGTTTCAAGTTGAGAGCTCAGTGACTATCTTATGAATATCGTTTGCATAGGCGGCGGACCGGCCGGCCTGTATTTTGCCCTGCTGATGAAGAAGCAGAGTCCCGATCACCGGATCGTCGTGGTCGAGCGCAACCGGCCCTACGACACCTTCGGCTGGGGGGTGGTGTTCTCCGACCAGACCCTGGGCAAGCTGGAGGCCAGCGACGAGCCGACCGCGCGTTCGATCCTGCAGGCCTTCAACCACTGGGACGACATCGACGTCTTCTACAAGGGCGCGCGCGTGACCTCCGGCGGCCACGGCTTCTGCGGCATCGGCCGCAAGCGCCTGCTGAACATCCTGCAGCAGCGCTGCGAGGAGCTGGGCGTCGAGCTGGTGTTCGAGACCGATGTGCGGGACGACCAGGCGATCGCGGCGCGCTACGCCGCCGACCTGGTGATCGCCGCCGATGGCCTGAACAGCCGCATCCGCACGCGCTACGCGGAGACCTACCAACCCTTTGTCGAGACGCGCCGCTGTCGCTTCGTCTGGCTGGGCACGAAGAAGAAGTTCGACGCCTTCACCTTCGTGTTCAAGGAGACGGCGTTCGGCTGGTTCCAGGCCCACATCTACCAGTTCGACGGCGACACCTCGACCTTCATCGTCGAGACGCCGGAAGACGTGTGGCGCAAGGCCGGCCTGGCCGACATGCCGCAGACCGATGCCATCGCCTTCTGCGAGCGCCTGTTCGCCGAGCACCTGGACGGCCACCCGCTGATGTCGAATGCCCGCCACCAGCGCGGATCGAGCAACTGGATCGCCTTCCCGCGCATCGTCTGCGAGCGGTGGGTGCACTGGCATGGCGGCGTGCCGGTCGTGCTGATGGGCGACGCTGCGCACACGGCCCACTTCTCGATCGGCTCCGGCACCAAGCTGGCGCTGGAGGATGCGATCGAGCTGGCGCGCTGTTTCTCCGCGCACGCCGACGATTTTAAAGCCGCCCTGGCCGCCTACCAGGCCAGCCGCTCGGTGGAAGTGCTGAAGATCCAGTCCGCGGCACGCAATTCGATGGAATGGTTCGAGAACGTCGAACGCTACAGCGCGCTGGAAGCCGAGCAGTTCGCCTACTCGATGCTGACCCGCAGCCAGCGCATCTCGCACGAAAACCTGCGCCTGCGCGACCCCGGCTATGTGGCGCGCTTCGAGGACTGGTTCGCGCAGCGCGCCTGCGCGCAGGCCGGCGTCCCGCTCCCCGCGGGCGCCCATGTGCCGCCGATGCTGACGCCTTACCGCATGCGCGAGGTGGTGCTGAAGAACCGCATCGTGGTCTCGCCGATGGCCCAGTATTCGGCCGTCGACGGCGTTCCCGGCGATTACCACCTGGTGCACCTGGGCGCGCGCGCCATGGGCGGCGCGGCGATGGTGTTCGCGGAGATGACCTGCGTTTCGGCGGACGCCCGCATCACGCCGGACTGTCCGGGGATGTACACGCCGGAGCACACGGCCGCGTGGAAGCGCATCGCCGGTTTCGTGCATGGGCATACCGATGCGAAGATCGCGATCCAGCTCGGCCACGCAGGGGCCAAGGGCTCGACGCGGGCGATGTGGGATGGGATCGACCAGCCGCTCGCCGCCGGCAACTGGCCGCTGATTTCCGCCTCGGAGCAGCAGTACCTGCCCGGCATCTCCCAGATGGCGCGCGCGGCGACGGCGGAGGACCTGGACCGTGTGGAAGCCGACTTCGTGCGCGCCACGCTGGCGTCCCATGAAGCCGGCTTCGACTGGCTGGAACTGCACTGCGCCCACGGCTACCTGCTGTCCTCCTTCATCTCGCCGCTGACCAACCGCCGCACCGACGAATACGGCGGCAGTCTTGAAAACCGCTGCCGTTATCCCTTGCGCGTGTTCCGCGCGATGCGCGCCGTCTGGCCTGAGCACAAGCCGATGAGCGTGCGCATCTCGGCCCATGACTGGGTCGAGGGCGGCATCACGCCGGAAGACGCGGTGCAGATCGCGCGCCTGTTCAAGGACGCCGGCGCCGACATGATCGACTGCTCGTCGGGACAGGTGAGCAAGCAGGAGAAGCCGGTGTTCGGGCGCATGTACCAGACCCCGTTCGCGGACCGCATCCGCAACGAAGCCGGCATTCCGGCCATCGCCGTCGGCGCCATCTTCGAGGCCGACCACGCCAACAGCATCATCGCGGCGGGCCGCGCCGACCTGTGCGCGGTCGGGCGACCGCACCTTGCCGATCCGGCCTGGACCCTGCACGAGGCGGCGAAGATCGGCTTCACCGCCATCGCCTGGCCGAAGCAGTACCTGGCCGGCAAGGCGCAGCTGGAGCGTAACCTGGAGCGCGAACGCCAGCTGGCGGCCGCGAATACCGGCCTGTCGCCGCAGCAGGTCGCGGCGCGGCTGCTGGAGGGTTGATGGAAACGCTCAAGGGGAAACATGCCGTGGTGACGGGCGCCAGCCGCGGGATCGGGCTGGCGATCGCGCGCGGCTTGCTGGAACAGGGCGCGCGGGTCACGCTGATGGCGCGCTCCGCCGAAGCACTGGACGCGGCGGCGCGCGGCTTGGGCGGCGGCGTGGCATGGCAGACGGTGGACGTGACCGACCCTGCCAGCGTCGAACAAGCCTTCAAGCTGGCAGGCGCGGTCGACATCCTGGTCAACAATGCCGGCCAGGCGGTATCGAGTCCCTTCCTGCGCACCGACGCGGCAACGTGGCAGCGCATGCTGGACGTGAATCTGAGCGGCGCTTATCACTGCATCCAGGCCGCGCTGCCGGGCATGCTGGACGCCGGTTGGGGGCGGATCGTCAACCTCGCCTCGACGGCCGGGCTGACCGGCTACCGCTACGTCGCCGCCTATTGCGCGGCCAAGCACGGGCTGGTCGGCCTGACGCGCGCGCTGGCGCTGGAGCTGGCCGCGAAAGGCGTGACCGTGAACGCGGTCTGCCCGGGCTATACCGACACCGACATCGTGCAGGACGCGGTCGCCAATATCGTGCGCAAGACCGGCCGCAGCGAAGAACAGGCGCGCGCCGAGCTGGCGTCGGCGAATCCGCAGGGACGGCTGGTGCAGCCCGACGAGGTGGCGCATGCGGTGACGATGCTGTGCCTGCCCGCGGCGTCCGCCATGAACGGCCAGGCCATCGCCGTGGCCGGCGGGGAGGTGATGTGAAGCCGCAGGGCGAGGCATCGCCGGACATGACAGCGCGCCTGACCGGCGAGCACCACCAGGCGCTCAAGCTGTGGCTGCGCATGCTGGCCTGCACGGTGCGGGTCGAGGACGCCATCCGCAGCCGCCTGCGCACCACCTTCAGCATCACGCTGCCGCGCTTCGACCTGATGGCGCAGCTGGAACGCGAACCGGAAGGCCTGCGCATGGGCGAGCTGTCGAAGCGCATGATGGTCACCGGCGGCAACGTCACCGGCATCGTCGACCAGCTCGAACGCGAGCAGCTGGTGGCGCGGGTGCCGGACCCGCTCGACAAGCGCGCGTCGATGGTGACGCTGACGCCGGCCGGGCGCAGCGCCTTTGCCGAAATGGCCACCGTCCACGAAGGCTGGATCGCAGAACTGTTTGCCGACATTCCGCCTTCGGACAAGAACAAGATGATATCGCTGCTCGACACCATGAAGCGGCACCTGAACGAGCACAAGGAGTAAGACCATGCGACACCTAGCCGGCGAACCGCATACGCTGCCGCGCAACCGCAATAACCTGGCGGGCTACCGCGCCGAGCATTTCCTGTACGAGGCCGTCGATGGCGTCGCCACCATCACCCTCGACCGCCCGGAGCGCAAGAACCCGCTGACCTTCGAGTCTTACGCGGAACTGCGCGACCTGTTTCGCGCGCTGGCCTACGCCGACGATGTGAAAGCCGTGGTGATCGCCGGCGCGGGCGGCAATTTCTGCTCGGGCGGCGACGTCCACGAGATCATCGGTCCGTTGACGAAGCTGGACATGCCCGGCCTGCTAGCCTTCACCCGCATGACCGGCGACACCGTCAAGGCCATGCGCGCCTGTCCGCAGCCCATCGTGGCAGCCGTGGACGGCGTGTGTGCTGGCGCGGGCGCGATCCTGGCGATGGCCTCCGACCTGCGCCTCGGCAGCACCCGCAGCAAGACCGCCTTCCTGTTCGCGCGCGTCGGCCTGGCCGGCTGCGACATGGGCGCCTGCTCGATCCTGCCGCGCCTGATCGGCCAGGGACGGGCGGCCGAGCTGCTGTACACCGGCCGCTCGATGACGGCCGAGGAGGGCGAGCGCTGGGGCTTCTTCAACCGCCTGTGCGCCCCGGACGCGGTGCTGGCGGAAGCGCAGGCCCTGGCGCGCGGCCTCGCCGGCGGCCCGACCTTTGCCCACGGCATGACCAAGAAGATGCTGCAGCAGGAGTGGAACATGGGCATCGACGAAGCCATCGAAGCCGAGGCCCAGGCCCAGGCGATCTGCATGGCGACCAACGACTTCCACCGCGCCTACCACGCTTTCGTGGCCAGGCAGACGCCCCTGTTCGAAGGAGACTGAGATGGCGGACAAATCTTATCTGGCGTGGCCCTTCTTCGACGGCCGCCACGCCGACCTGGAAGCGGCGCTCGACGGCTGGGCCGGCGATCACGTGCGCGGCGTGCACGGACATGATGTCGATGCCGGCTGCCGCCAGCTGGTGCGCCTGCTGGGCGAGGGCGGCTGGCTGCGCCATGCGATCGCCGGCGATGGAGAGGCGATCGACACGCGCGCCATCTGCCTGATCCGCGAAACGCTGGCGCGGCATAACGGCCTGGCGGATTTCGCCTTCGCCATGCAGGGCCTCGGCGCCGGTGCGATCAGCCTGTTCGGCACTGCGGAGCAGCGCGAGCATTATCTGCCGCGCGTCGCACGCGGCGAGGCCATCGCGGCCTTCGCGCTGTCCGAACCCGGCGCCGGCTCGGACGTCGCGGCGATGCAGTGCGCGGCCCGGCTGGACGGCGATGCCTACGTGCTGGACGGCGAAAAGACCTGGATCTCGAACGGCGGTATCGCCGACTTTTACATCGTATTCGCCCGCACCGGCGAGGCGCCTGGCGCGCGCGGCATCAGCGCCTTCATCGTCGATGCCGGAACAAAGGGCTTCGAGATCGCCGAGCGCATCGAGGTGATCGCGCCGCACCCGCTGGCGCGCCTGCGCTTCGACAACTGCCGCATTCCGGCATCGCAGCGCATCGGCGGGGCCGGGCAGGGCTTCAAGGTGGCGATGGCGACGCTGGACGTGTTCCGGACCTCGGTGGCCGCCGCCGCGCTCGGCTTCGCGCGCCGCGCCATGGATGAAGCGCTGGCGCATGCGACGACGCGCCGGATGTTCGGCGGCGTGCTGTCGGACTTCCAGCTGACCCAGGCGAAACTCGCCGAGATGGCGACCCGGATCGACGCCAGCGCGCTGCTGACCTACCGCGCCGCCTGGCAGCGCGACCGTGGCGGCAAGGTGACCAAGGAAGCGGCGATGGCCAAGATGACGGCCACCGAATCGGCCCAGCAGGTCATCGACGCCGCCGTTCAGATGTTCGGCGGCCTGGGCGTCACCAGTGGGCATCCGGCCGAGCAGCTCTACCGCGAGATCCGCGCCCTGCGCATCTACGAGGGCGCGACCGAAGTGCAGCAACTGATCATCGCGCGCGAACTGCTGCGCGAAGCAAAGGAATCGACGTGATGGATGTACTCCAACCCCCAGGCTGGCCGCGTCCGCGCGGCTATTCGAACGGCGTCGCGGCGAGCGGCCGCCAGGTGTTCGTGAGCGGGATGATCGGCTGGAATGCCGATGGCCGCTTCGAGAGCGACGATTTTGCGATGCAGGCGCGCCAGGCTTTGCTGAACGTGGTCGAGGTCTTGCGCGAAGCAGGCGCCGGGCCTGAACATATCGTGCGCATGACCTGGTATGTGGTCGACAAGTGCGAGTACCTGGCGGCGTCCGCCGATCTGGGAGCGGCTTACCGGGAGATCATCGGCAAGCATTATCCGGCGATGACGGCGGTGGAAGTCCGGGCCCTGATCGAGGATCGGGCCCGGGTGGAGATCGAGGTGACGGCGGTGGTGGCGGATTCGGTTTAAGGATGCTCTCTTGTACCGGATGCGCCCGCAGTATGGCCGCTACGCTGCTGCGCTTCAGCCGGGTCAGGCGAATCTGCGGCTTGCGAAGCAGTGAGCGCGGCTGGCAGCACAGGTGTGGGCGCCGGGCTCAATGCTGTGTCGATCAGTCCGCCCGCGCGATTCATACTTTTCCGAACGGCGTTTGGGTTATTGAGTACGTGCGCCATTGCCTCGCGCTCACCGTGTTGTTTTGCCATGTTTTTTCCTTTCTCAAGAGAATCTAAACCGACGCTTATTCCTATCAATGCCGAAAGAACTACCCCACTCCCAAACAGCACGAGCACAGCGCGATCCAAATACCCCAGGACGGGATCCTGGCCGCGCTGACCCCTTAGAACCTTTTCGAGATAAATCTGATTTTTACGGAACATAACGAGGATTACGCCAATTACTCCGGCAAAGCATAAAAGCGCCGCGACATATAGGGAAAGGATACCGGAGGACGTCATCTCCCTGGTCGTTAACAGCGTTATCAGCCAGCCTGTTGCGCCCGCAGCCAACGTCAATATGCTTCGATCGTGTTCCAGGGCGGACGCGTACCACGCGTTGAGAGTCTGTGAATGAAACTCGACGTGTTTTTGTTCTACTAATGGGTTGCTCATGGCCGTACCGTCAAGAGGGTTTGATTGTCAGTACACCGCATTGCCAAGCACTTTCCCGTCCGCAGTACCGTAGTAGTAAGGGCCGCTCAGCGACGACCCATCCCCATAAGTCTGCACCGCCTGCGCCGCCCAATCCGCCACATTGAAAGTCGCGGCGACCCGGAAGCTGAATTGAGGCGCCGCCGGATAAGGCGAAGGCTTGGCCGGCTGCGCGCTCAGGCGATATACCTGGATGCCGGTGTTATCGACCAGCGGCTTGCCGTCCACGCACTTGCTCGGCGCCCGGTTGTACTTGATGAAATAGGCGGAATTCTGTGCGGTGTAGGCGGGCGTCGTGTTTTCCGGATTGTAGGGATTCACCGCCAGTTCCGCGCGCGCCTTGCCCGGCTTGCCGGAGATGAGCAGCGCCGTCTCCTCGTCGATGCCCATGCCCACCACGTCACTGAAATTCTCCACGCCGCCGGTGCAGCCGTTGCCGATACGAGCGACGAAGGAAAACAGGCGGCCGAGCCGGTCGCGGGTATTGAAATGCGGGTCGGTGATGGTATTGTCCAGCGAAGAGACATTCAGGAACGGCCCCTTTTGCACGAATTTGTCCGACGAGGTGTTCAAGGGATCGATCGTCATGTACTTGTTGAACGGGTCCTTCAAGGCCTTCGTCGACTCGACCGAGCCATTCAGCGCCGCGAACGCATATTCGCCCAGCATCGCCGTGCCGGCGCTGGTGCCGCCGACCGGAATGCCGGCGCGGATGGCTTTCTGGATTGCTTTGTTCAGCGAGGTTTCCTGCCACTTGTTGTAGTAATCGGCCTGGTCGCCGCCGGCGATAAAGATGGCGCTGGCGCGGGCGATCACGTTCAGCACGAAGGGATCCTCGGCCGCCGCGCGGTTGGGGATGACCAGGGTTTCGACCGAGGTGAGTCCCAGGTCGACGCCGCCGACCATTTCATAATTACGCGAGGTGGTCGTATCGACCTCGCCGAGGCGGCTGTAGATGTAGGGGTTGTAGGCATCGGATCCGGTGGCGCGGATGATCACGAAGCGGCCGCCCGTGACTTTCGTGATGCCGGCCCGCGCAATCATCCAGCGGAATGCCTCGCCGACGTCGTAGCCGCCGCCGACCAGCGCGACCGAGGGGCTGCAGTCGCCCTGCGCGCACGAGATAGGGGTGGGACTCGATTTCGCATAGTCCGGATTTCCCAGATACGAATACGTATAGTCTTTTGCCGCCAAGGCAGGGTTCGATGCCGATGCCAGCAGGAACGCTGCGGCAAGCAGGGGCTTGTTACGGACTTGCATGAAACCTCCGTCGGGTTGATGGTGGGCCGGCAGAGCCCGCCACACGACCTTAGCAAATCCGACGAATCGAAAATACGCAAATTGTCACGAATTCATCGTGTTCATGCCAGCCGCATGGCAATCGCGCCACAGGCGATCAGCCCGGCCGCCAGCAGGCGTCCGCGGCCCACGTGCTCGCGCAGGAACAGCGCCGCGATCGCGGTGGCGAACAGGATCGACGACTCTCTCAATGCCGCGATGGCCGCCACCGGCGCCAGCGTCATGGCCCACAGAGCGATGACGTAGGAACCGAGGGTACTGACGCCGCCGACCGGCAGCAGCAGCGGCCGGGCGCGAGCCAGCGCCGCCAGCGCGCGTATGCGCCCGCGCGCCGCCCAGGCAAGGACCGCCGCACCGGTCAGCAGGAAGATCCACATCGTGTAGGCGGCCGGCGCACCCGAGCGGCGCACGCCGGCGCCGTCGATGAGGGTGTACAGCGCGATCACGCAGGCCGTCACCAGCGCGAACACGGTGGCGCGGCGCTGGTGCCGCGCCGGCTGCGCGGCCGCGGGCGCCGAAAGGAGCATCGCCAGCACGCCGCCGCAGATCAGGCAGACGGCCAGCCACTGTGCGCCGCTCAGGCGCTCGCCGGTCAGCAGGCCGTTCGACAGCGCCACCAGCAGCGGCGCGCTGCCGCGCATCAGCGGGTAGGCGTGGCTCATGTCGCCGTGCTGGTAGGTTTCGATCAGCAGCAGGTAGTAGACGGTCTGGGTCAGGCTGGAGGCGGCGATGAAGGGCCAGCTGGCGGCGGCGGGCGCGGCGAGGAAGGGCAGCAGCAGCCCGCTCGCCAGCGCGCCGCCGGCCACCACCAGCACCGTGGACAGCAGCGGATCGCCCTGGCCGGCGCGGCCCTTGACCAGCGCGTTCCAGGTGGCATGCAGCAGCGCGGCGCCCAGCACCGCGGCGATCACATAAGCCGGTATGCCGGTGCTCACGCGTGGGCGTGGGCGCGGAAGTAACGGCGCGCGACGACGATCGCCGCCGCCTGCATGGCCGCGCACAGGAAGAAGGGCCCGCCCAGGCGCCAGTCCTGCGGCGGCAGGTGGCTGGCGGCGCCCAGCAGCCAGGTGCCGAGCAGCGGCATCAGGATCACGCCCAGGCTGCCGACCGACTGCAGGGAGCCCATCAGCTCGCCCTGTTCGGCGCTGCCGCTGGTCTTGGAGATGATGCCCTGCAGGGCCGGTCCGGCGGCGAAGGCCAGCAGGTTACACAGGATGAAGACGTACATCATCCAGCCCTGGGTGGCAAGGGCGTACAGCAGGTAGGTGATGGCGCCCGAGGCAAGACCCAGCAGGGAAAGGCGCACTTCGCCGAAGCGCCGGATCAGCGCGGACAGCAGGCCGGCCTGCACCACGATGCTGGCGATGCCGACGCAGAACATGGCGATGCCGTTGTCGCGCGGCGTCCAGCCGAAGCGGAAGGTGGTGTACAGCACCCAGATCGATTGCAGCATCATCTGGGCGAAGGTGACCAGCGTGTAGGTGAGGACCAGGCCGCGGATCTCGCGCCTTCGCAGCAGGCGCGCCAGGCCGCCGAAGGGGTGAATGTCGCTCAAGCGGAACGGCTTGCGCTGGCCGGGCGCCAGCGATTCCGGCACCGCGATCCAGCCGTAGACGAAGTTGGCGGCCGACAGCGCGGCGGCCACGTAGAAGGGCAGGTGCAGCGAGACGTTGCCGAGCAGGCCGCCCAGCACCGGGCCGCAGACGAAACCCATGCCGAAGGCGGCGCCGATCTTGCCGAAGCTTTTGGCGCGGTCTTCGGGGCGGGTCACGTCCGAGGCATAGGCCGAGGCCACCGACATGCTGGCCGAGGAGGCGCCGCCGATCACACGGCCGATGAACAGGCAGGCCAGGTTGGGCGCCCAGGCCGTGGCCAGGAAGTTGATGCACATGCCGCCCATCGAATACAGCAGGATGGGCCGGCGTCCGAGGCGGTCGCTGGCCGCGCCGACCATGGGCATGAACAAAAACTGCATCAGGCCGAACACCGCCGCCATCAAGCCGTACCACAGCGACTGCTGCTCGTTACCGTGGACGAATTCGCCGACCAGCGCCGGCAGCACCGGCACGATCAGGCCGATGCCCAGCATGTCGATGAACACGCAGATCAGGACGAAGTTCAGGTTGCCGGCCGAGGGCTTGGTGAGGGTCGCGGTGCTGGTCATCCCCTAATGGTAGCACTGTCAACGACAGATCCTGTCAGGAGTCAGCCGCCGCACCACTCGGCGGCAAAATCGTCGCGGAAGTCCATCAGCGCGGCAAGGCGCTTTTCGCCGAGCCGCCGTCCGGCCGCGGTCTGCATCATCCCCGGCAGGCGCGCCAGCTTGACCATGATGTGGTCGAGCGAATACGCCTGGTCGTCGAGCGGGCGGTCGCGCGCCAGCGGGTCGCTGCCGTGCGCCAGGCCGCGCCCCATTTTCCCGGAAATATAGAACATGCGCGCCAGCCCGACCAGGCCAAGGCCGTCGAGGCGGTCGGCGTCCTGCACGATTTGCGCTTCCAGCGTGCGCGCCGTGATCGCAGCGGAAAAGCTGTGGGCCTCGATCGCATGGGCCAGCGCGTCCATTTTCTCGAACGGGAAGCCGAGCGCCGGCAGGCGTTCGCGCGCCAGCTCGGCCGAAAGTCGCGAGGCGGTGGCGCGGGCCGGGTCGTTCTTCGGCAGGTTGACCAGGTCGTGCAGGTAGCAGGCGGCCAGCACCACCAGCACGTCGGCTTCCGGGTGGTCGGCCAGCAGCGATTGCGCGTTGCGCCAGACCCGGTCCAGGTGGCTGGCGTCATGGGCGCCGTCGGTGTCGCCGGCGGCGCATTCGAGGGCAAGGGCGGCCAGGCGTGTGCGCCAGGCGTCCAGTTCAGGGGTGTTCAGCTGCATCAGTATTGGAAGTGGTTGAGTCGTCGAAGGCGCGCTGCGACAGCGCGTCCGCCTGGGTGTTCTTGTGGCGCGGGATCCAGCGCAGCGCGAGGCCGTCGATGCGGGCCATCAGGGCGCGCGCGGCGGCGCGGTAATCGTGCAAGGACGGCGCGGCCTCGAAATCGGAACCGGAGACGTCGCCGATCACGACCTGGCTGTCGCCGTACACCGTCAGGCTGGACACGCCGCGCGCGACCGCGGCGTCGAGCAGGGCGATCAGCGCACGGTACTCGGCTTCGCTGCTGTTGCCGTAGCCGGCCGGCTGGGAGATCTCGACGCTGCCGTCCGGGCCTTCCAGCCGGGCGCCGATGCCGCAGCGGCCCGGATTGGGGCGCGCCGAGCCGTCGAACCAGGCGCGCCAGGTGCTGGCGGCGCCCTCATGGCGGCGGGCCTGGCGCTGGCGCGACTGTTCGCGCAGGGCGTCGCGGGCGGCGTTCCGGCTGGCCTGCGCCTGCTGGTCGGCGGTGCGGGCGTCGACCAGGGCGGCGAGACCGGCCTGGCCGGCCTTGAGCTCCAGTGTGCGGCGCAGCGCCTGTTCGTCGCTGAGGCCCTGGGCGGCGGCCAGGCGCCGGCTGGCCGCGCGTTCGCCCTTGTAGGCGATTTGTTGAAGACGGTAATGCTCAATCATGCCGGCAGGATACCTGAAAATGAAAAAAGCGCCGGCAAAGCGGCGCTTTCAAGGGAAGGGATCGCTCTAGCCGATTAGCGGCGATAGGGGTTCTCCGGACGGTGGTCGTAGCGGTTCGGCACGCCGTCGCCGTCGCGATCGCGGTCATAGCGGTTCGGGACACCATCATGGTCCTGGTCGCCGCGCCCGCCGCGGCGGCCGTGCTCGTAGCGGTCGGGAATGCCGTCGCGGTCGCGGTCGTAGCCACGGCGCACTTCGTAACGGTCCGGGATGCCGTCGCGGTCACGGTCGCGGTAGCCGCGGTCGTAGCCGCCATAGGCGCTCCAGGCTGCCGGGCGCATGGCCCAGCCGCCGCGGTCCTGGTACCAGGTCGGCGCGTTGTAGACATAGCCCGGGCGTTCGGCAATCCAGTAGCCCGGCGCCCACACGTGGCGGTGGCCGTTCCAGTTCCAGTAACCCGGCGCCCAGACATAGCCGTGGCGCGGCGCCGGGACGCGTTCGTACAGGGGCGCCGGCGGCGCGCTGCCGATGTAGAGGCTCACGTTGCTCGCGGCAAGCGAAGGCAGGGGAGCGGCGGCTGCGCCGGCAAGGATCAATGCTGCGAGGGTATAGGTAGATTTCATGTTCGGTCTCCAGTCCAGTGCGGATCAAGATGCGTTTGCGACGATTCCACTATAGCCCGCTGCACAGCGGCTGTGCGTGCTTGAAAGACTCGCTTACATCTGAAACAGAATTCAGCCGTTCTGCGATGCCTGGCAGCCACATTGCGTATGGAAATGAGCGTACGGAAACCTGCGCGGCCTGGAGGCGCGGTGGAAAGGGGATGAAACGGGGAGGTGAGACGGAGGAGGTAGGGCGGTGAAGCTGAGGCGGCGATTCAAACGGCCGCGGGCAGGGTCCGGCAGGGATGCCGGTGCCGCCCGCGGACGCCGGCGTTCAAATCTTGCTCCCGGCGCGTTCGGCCTGCAGCGAGGCGCGTTTTTCGGCCTCGGTCATGCGCTTGGCGGACACGTGCACGATCGGCATGTCTGGCTGGACGGCGACTTCGATCCTGGCAGGCACGCCGGCCTGGGCGGGCGGGATCGCATCGACAGCCACGCTGGCCACGCCGGCGACGCTGAGCGAAAACAGGAAGGCGGCTTCCATGTGCTTGAGGACGTTCATGATGATTCTCCTTTCGGTTGGGGTGGTAAATCGTGTTTCGATGTGAGCACTGTATCCACGCCGGCCTTTGGTCTCCAGCGGCTTGCGACAGGCGGTCAAAAAAGCGGGATGAAATGCGAAAAAGCGCGGCCGAAGCCACGCCCTTTCCGGCGCCCCCGGCTAGGGACGCTCGACAAAGACGAGTGGGAGAGCGGGCATGATGGGGACGGTGTTCGAGGCCCTGGCGGCGGGACAGGCGCGCTGGCGGCGCGCGCGCAACCTGCGGGCGGGACAGGCAGGCGCGGGGCCGCGCAAGCAGGCGCCGGCGCGCGCGCTGCCGGGCGGCCCACGCGCCCTGCGCTGGCTGGGCGCGGCCTGCTGCCTGCTGGCTTTGGCCGGCGCCGCTGCGATTGCCGTGCATGCGCGCTGGATCGCGGCCTCGGGCGAAGCGGCGGCTGCAGGACCAGCCGGGCTGGCAGCGCTGCAGGCTGTCCTGCCGGGCGCCGCCTTCACGGTGCCGTCCGGGCCGGCGGCCGTGCTCGAGCCGCACGCCGGCGCCGCGCTGCTGATCCTTTCCGGCCTGCGTCCCGAACCGGCCCAGCGCATCGACCTGTGCAGCCAGATGCCGGACCCGGCGCACGGACGCCTGCTGCCGCTGCGGATCGGCTACCGCTTCGACGAGGTCGCGGCGCTGGCGGCGCGCAACGCCACGGCAAGCAGCCCGGTCGCGCTGCGCAATGTGATGCTGGCGGATGAGGCCATGCCGCACGTGCTGGTCAGCGGCAGCGCCGCGGCGCCCGAGCTGCGCTGGGAGGGCTATCCGGCGCGCTGGGCCGGCGATGCCGGCGCTGCTTCGTTCGCGGCCGCGGCCGCCGGCCAGGCGCGGCTTGGCCGCCAGGGCTGGCTGCTGTGGGACCGCAAGGCAATGCGCATCCTGCGCCGGCCGAGCAGCGCCTGCGCGGCTGGCGAACTGGTGCTGCAGCTGTTCCGTCCATCGGGCGCGCCCGGCCCCCGCGCACTGGTGCTGGCTTTCCCGGCCGCGGGCGCGCCGGTGGAAGCCTGGCTGGCGCCGGGCGCTTACCGCGTGCCCCGGCAGGCCGCGCCGGCCATGGAAGACCAGCGCCTGTTCGAGGCCTTGCTCGCGCATGGCCTGGTGCGCATGACAGCGGACGGCCTGGCCGAGCTGGCGCCGCCCGATCTGGCGGCCTGGCGCACACAGGGCCGCACCGGCTGGGACCAGGTGGACATGGGCCCCGACACCCAGCGCCTGCTCGAGCGTCTCTACCGCCACGCCGACGGCGACTTCGTGCGCGAGCAGGTCCGCATCTTCAACAGCGAGCGCCGGCTGCTGGCCTGGCGCCTGCGTCCCGCGCCAGGCTTCGATGCGCCCAGCTGGCGGGTCGAAGCCGCCGGTGCGCCGGCGCCGCTGGCCCGCGACCTGCCGGCCGCCGCGACCCGCCTGTTCGCGCGCCTGCCGCAGGGCTGGGGCGGCTGGCAGCGGGTCGCCGCCTGGCCGCTCGGCGGCGAGCTTGCCCGCCTGCGCCTGTCCCTGCCTTCGCCGGCGCGCGAGGGCGAGGCGCTGCAGCTGATGCTGGTCGGGCGCCTGGCCGGCGTGACCGGCGCGCGTCTGCGTTCCGCCACACCGGCCTGCGGAGGGCGCGCCTGCACCGGCGCCGGCGAAGTGCAGATCCTCGACCTGGCGCTGGAGCCGGGCGCGCGCGAACTGGTCCTGGACGCCGCGCCGCTGGGCATGGACGCGCTGGCGGCGCCGGGCGATGCGCGCTACCGCCATCTGGCGCTCAAGGACGGTGCGCTCGCCTGGCAGCAACTGCCGGCGGCGCAGGGACGGCGCGGCGGCGCGCAGGCCGAAGTGGCGCTGGCGGACCGCCGCGGGCGCAGCCTGTGGGCCGATGGCGCCCCTAGCGAAGCCGCGCGCCTGGCCGGCCTGGCGCCGCTGCTGGGCGTGCAGGCCGGGCATGCCAACAGCGTGGCGGGCATGCTGGCGCGCCTGCCCGGCGCCGGCGGCCACCGGGCCGGGCTGACCCTGGATCTCGAACTGCAGGCGCAGGCGCAAGGGGCGCTGGACTGCATCGCGATGCGGCGCGGCGCCTGGGATGGGCGGCGCTGCAGCGGCGGCGCCGCGGTCCCGGCCGGGCGCCAGGCCGGCATGGTGCTGCTGGATGCGTCCAGCGGCGACATCCTGGCCGCGGCCGGCGCGGGCGCGGGCCAGGTCGACGCCGCCAACTGGGCGGAGGCGCGCGACTTCGACCGCATCGATCCGGCCGCCAGCCCGCTGCGCCTGCCGGCCTTCCAGCACGACGGCGGCGCCGAGCGCAGTCCCGGCTCGACGTTTAAAATCGTCAGCGCCCTCGGACTGGAGCTGGCGGCGCGCCAGGATCCGCGCCTGGAAAACCTGCTGGCCGGAGAGCCGCTGGCCGCCATCAACGCCGGCGCGGCGTCGCGCGGCTACGCCTTCCGCACCGATGCGCCCACCTATCCGGTCGACGGCCGCGCGCGCATCACGAATTTCCGCGACCAGGGCCTCGACCGCCGCGCCCAGGACGGCCGTCTCGGCCTGCAGCAGGCTCTGACCTATAGCCTGAATACCTGGTTCGCCTGGACCGGGGAGCTTTCCGACCGCAGCCTGCTGGGCCGGCCCGAGGGCGGCGCGCCCGACTTGCAGCCCCTGAGCCCGGGGGCGCTGGACCAGGTGCGGCCGATCGTCGCGATGGCGCGCCGGCTGGGCTTCGGCCAGGCGCTGCGGCTGGACGGCGGGCTGCTGCCCGCGGACTATGCGTGGTCGGCCTGGGACGCGCTGCAGGCCAGTCCCAGCGGCATCGACCCGGTCCACACCCGCCACGAGTTGCGCCAGATGGCGATCGGTCTGCGCATGCAGGCCACGCCGCTGCAGATGGCGCTGGTGGCGGCCTCGGTGGGCGAGGGCAGGGTCGTCGCGCCGCGCCTGCTGGCCAGCCTGGATGGGCGCGCGGCGCAGGCCTCGACGGGGCCGGCGCTGGACGTGCGCCTGGACCGCATCCGCGCCGGCATGAAGGGCGTGATCGACACCGGCACTGCCGCCGGCGCCTTCCGCGGTGGCGAGCTGGCGGCGCTGCGCCCCGGTCTGTACGGCAAGACCGGCACCGCCCCGGTCGGCGACGGCGAGCTGGCCACGGTCTGGTTCACCGGCTGGCTCGAACCCGGCAGCCTGCCCGGACAGACCCGGCGCCTGGCCTTCGCGGTGTTCGTCAGCCGCTCGGAAGAGACGGGCGGCGCCCATGCCGCGCCGGTGGCCGCCGCCGTGCTGCGCGCCATGCAAGGCAGCAAATGGACGCCTTAGTACTAATAGAAGGGTGATTACCGTCCTTCAGCGCGCCTCGCTTTTGTGTTTGTATGGCATCATTTGCTGAACACACGAAAGAGGAAGGTATGCGTCTGCCGGGAACCCGGTACCAGGAGCCTGGTTGGGAAGAAGTGCGCAAGCTGTTGGGGCAATGCTCGCTGGCGGCCTTGCGCACCTGCGATCCCGCGCGCCTGCGCGATCCCGAGGCGCGCGACGGGCTCCTGGCCGACTACGTCGAGCTGACCGGCGAGCGCCTGCGCCAGGCCCGCCGCAGTCCGCGCGCAGTGGCAGCGGGCAACAGCTATGGCGACACCGTGCTGGAACTGGCGCTCGGCCTGCTCTACGAATTGCAGGCGCGCCGCGCCGATTGGGACGCCTTTTGTACGGCCGCCGCCGCCGAGCATGCGCGCATCGAAGCCTTCTGGCGTGAGGCCGGCGGCGAAGCCCTGCTGCGCAAGAAGCTGAACGACATGTACGCGGTCCTGCGCGACAAGGTCGACGCCGATCATTACCAGGCCGCGTGCGGCCGTCCCTGCAGCGCCAACCGCATCTACGCCTACCGCATGCTGGACACGGCTTATGGCGAGATCGCGCGCCTGTTCGCGGACTGGGAACAGCACCGCGCCCAGGTCGGCGCCGTCCTCGGGCGCGAGCTGCACGGCACGCCGATCGAGGTCCGCCAGCTGCGCAGCATCGCCGACTGCCGCGCCGAGTGGGTGATGCGCTGGAGCGGGACGCTCGAATCCTTTACGGGCAGCCCAGGCCCGCTGCACACCCGTTCCAAGCGTTTCGCCAGCCTGAAGACCGCGCCGGACAAGATTTGTGAGATGCTGCGTGAGATCGGCGAGTACGAAGCGCTGTCCTCGAACCAGGACCGCGACTGGCTGCGGGACCGCGACGATGCCGCGCTGTGGATGGAAGATTACTGGCGCGTGCTGCAGGAATCGGAAGAGGCTTCGACGCCCGGGCCCGACCGCATCCTCGAAGCATGCGAAGATGCGTTGGACGCTGGCGGCGTGGCGGAGCCCGAACCGGAGCCGCTTGAAGCGCCGGTCCACGACCCGCAACTGGACGTGCTGGCCGCGGCGGTTTCACTCCCCCCCGGCTACATCCAGGCAGCGGGCGAAGCCGAGCAGCGCGCCGGCTGGGTGGCGCGCGAGCTGGCCGGCGATGGCCTGGCCGTCAGGCTGGCCGTGTATGCGAAGCTGCTGGGGCCGGGCGACGATTCCTACCCGGACGCCTGGCGCGATCCGGCCAGCGGCGAGCTGCCGACCATGCAGCAGCTGGCCGGCCTGGCCCAGGTATCGCTGCCGACGCTGCGCAAGCGGCGCGACGCGGCGATCGCCCGCCTGGAGACGGCAACCATGAGGAGAACCGGATGAACACGAAGACCGCAGCGCAATCCACGCTGGAGCAGCGCGTGCAGGAAAGCCTGCTGCTGGACCGGCGCGTCGAGGGCGACCGCCTGGTGCTGCTTGACGCGACGCTGCTGGCGGCGCTGGACGGCACCCGGCCGCTGACGGCGAACGAACGCGCGGCCCTGCAGGCCTCGCCGCTGACCACAAGGCGACTGCGCCAGCTGGCGATCGAGCGCCGCGCGTCGCAAGCGGGCGAGGTCGCCATGCAAGGGTGGCGCGGCAGCCACGGGCGCCTGCGCGCGGCCAGCAGCGGCGAGGTCGATGCCCTGCGCACCGACGACGGCTGGTTCACCCTGCACCTGCTCGCCGAAGGCAGCGGCTGGCGCACCATCCTCCAGCTGGCCGCCGATGCACCGTTCGCGCCGGCGCTGCTGGCGGCCCGCGCGCCGCTGCGCGTACGCGACGGCGCCGGCCGCACGATCCTGGAAGGCCGGCTGGATGCGGACGGCGAGTGCGAAGCGGCCTGGCCCTTCGCCGCCTCGCCGGCCAGCCATTTGCAGGCGCACGACGCGGCTTTCAGCGTCGAAGCGCTGCCCGGATGAGGACAGGATGAGAACATGAGGTTGGGTTTCTTCAAGCGCGCCGCACCCGCCGTCGATGCCTGTGAGCTGGGCCGGACCGTGGTCGCGCTGACGCTGCCGGCGGGCGGCGCGCCGCCGCCAGGCTGCCAGGCGGTCGTCGTCGGCGCCGATGGCCGAACGCGGCGCCTGCAGGCCGCGCGCCGCATCGAGGCGCGCGAGGGCGAGACGGCCTACGTCTTCCACCCCGGCCCGTACACCGCCGACTTGCAGCCTTTCGAGACGGCGCCGGAGATCGGGCTGCGCACCAGCTTCGCCATCGACGCGCCGGACCCGCAGGCTTCCCAGCAGCGTTTCGATCTTTACCTGTCGTCGGAGGTGCCGGGCCGGCTGGAACTGGCGGCGCTGGTAACGGCGATCGAAGCCGCGCTGCGCCACGAGCTTGCCCTGGGGGGGCTCGAACTGCCGCCCTGTACGACCCTGGACGAGTGGAACGCCTTCCGCCAGGGCCTGAACCAGCTGCTCTACATGCGCTTCGGCGTGACCGTCGACGATTGCGTGCCGGTCGACCTGGGCGATACCCTCGACTTCGCGCGCGAACTTTCGGCGCGTGCGCTGGCTGTCGCCGAGGCGCCGCCCGCAAGCGTGGACGCCAGGCCCGCCGCGGCCGGGTATGTCGACCCGGCGCTGGAAGATGCCAGAGCGCTGCGCCGCCTGTTCCTGGAACTGCCTTGCCTGATGTGCGGCCTGCGCCTGGCGGCGATGCCGGCCGCCCAGGAGCAGTTCCACCGCCAGCAGGCCTTGCTGCAGCGGCTGGACCTGGTGTCGGTGGGCGTCAACGCGATGCCGGCGCTGGCGCTGGCGGCGCCCGGGCAGGCTTTGCCGGCGGACGAGCAGCTGCGCCGCGCGCGCCACAGCCGCCGCGCCTGCGTCTCGCTGGGCGAAGCCTGGGCCTTGCTGGCGCGCCTGCGCCAGGCCGGCGAAGCGGCGCTGCCCCAGCTGTACGGCGAAGCCGAGCGCATCGTCGCCAACCTGGAAGCGGATTGCGCGGGACGGCGCAGCGTGTCCAGCGACGAGGAGACGCCATGACGCCGGACACCGTGCAATGCCGCTGCCCGCTGGCCGACGGCGCCAGCTTGACCGTGACCGCCACCCGGCGTCCGCGCATGAACCGCGCCGACGTCAAATGCAGCGTGCCGGACGATGCGCGCCTGGCCGAGCGCATGCAGCAGGTGCTGCGCCTGGCGCGCCTGACCGAAGCCGGTTTCGACAGCCGCGATCAGGTGGTGCTCAGCATCGACCGCCGTCCGCCGGAAGGAGACCGTGGCTGGGAGCTGGCGGCGGTGCTGGCCGACCGCATGGTGCGCGGCTTGCTGCGTCCGGATGCGGCGCCGGCGGCGAACGGCTGGTCGGACGCCTGGGAGCGCGGCCGTATCGACGGGCATACGCTGGACGCGGCGCCGGCTGGCGGGCTGCTGTTCGGCGGCCCGGACGGCCTACCGCATCTGGGCCTGCTGAGCGGCCATGCGGATCCGTCGGCGGCGGTATCGAGCGCGCGCGCCTGGTTCCCGCTGCACAGCGGCGCGGAAGGCGGCATGGGCTGGGTCGAGGTCAGCGTACATCCGCTGGCCCGCGGCGCCGGCCAGGACGCGGTCGAGGAAGAGCAGACCATCGCCGCGCCAGGCCAGGACGCGGCGCGCCAGCTGGCCGTGCGCCAGGTCTTGAGCGGCGCGCGCCACTTCGACGGCCGCGCGCTGGGCCGCTGGCGCAGCGTGGTGCGGTTCGGCGCCGGGGAGTTCGCCGGCCGCTCCTGGGAGCTGGCGCTGGTGATGGCCGACCGGCTGGCGCGGGGAAGGGAATTCGTGCCGCGCGGGCGCCTGATCGCCAGCGGCTGCTCGAGCGCCTGGCACGCGGGGCGGGTCGACACGGTCGACGGCCTGCCCCCCAAGTGCGCGCTGCTGCTGCGCGAAGCCGGGCCAGGGGACCGCATCCTGCTGCCGCGCGCCTGGCAGGAGCAGCTGCCGGCCGGCTTTGCGGAACAGCTGCGCATGCAGGGGGCGAGCCTCGCCTGCGTGGAGCGGATCGGGATCATTTGAAGGTGTCGCACGATAGGCGTGCGCAAAACGGCCTGGTCCGGCGGCTGCTAGAATCGTCGGGCTGCTGAGTGGGTAGAAGAAGGAGTAGGGTATGTTCAAGATGTTCGGAATCGGCGGAAGCGCCTGTCCCCGCTGCGAGCACGGGAACCGCGGCGAAGCCGCTTACTGCGCCGGCTGCGGCCTGCTGCTGGGCGCGCCGCGCCACAAGCCCGTGCTGGTCGATAACCGCTGGGCGCCGGGACCGGACGAGCTGGCCGTGTTCTTCGGCGTGCGCGAACTGTCAGGCATCTTCGTCAAGACCCTGCACGTGCCGGCTACCGCGCGCGCCTACATCCTGCAGGGCGAGCAGGCCACCGAGGTGCCGCAGGGCGAATACGAGATCGAAGGCTTCTTCACGCGCCTGAACAACCTGCTGCGCGACCAGCATGCCGAGATCCTGGTCACGCGCAGCGGCGCGCTGCCGGTCGAATTCAGCCTGGAAGGCCTGGCCACCTGCGAACACCTGCAGGTCGAGGCCACGCTCACCCTGTCGGTGAAGATCGAGAACGTGCCGGCCTTCGCGCGCCACTTCATGACCATGCCGGGCACGATCAAGGACGTGCAGCTGCGCGAGCTGATCGCACCGCAAGTCGCCCAACTGGCGCGCGAATTCGTCGCCGCGCGCTCGCTGCGCGATATGGCTGAACAGCGGGCCGGCAAGAGCGAGCTGCGCCTGGAACTCGACCAGCACCTGCAGGGCGGGCTGGCGCTGCTGCTCTCCCAGTACGGCCTGGCGGTGACGCGGGTCGACACCATCGCCCTGCGCCACGACAAGTTCGACGCCAACCGCGCCCGCATCGGCACCCTGTGGCTGGCCGCCGACGAGCAGCGCGTACGCATCGAGCACGCGAAGCAGCTGGATGAGTTGTACGACGAGCAGGAATGGAACCGCATCCGCCGCGAGGAGCAGGAAGGACGCCTGCGCCACCGCCGCGCCGAGCTGGCCCAGGACGCGAGCCTGGAACGCGCCGGCCTGTCGCTGAAGAACGCCGAGCGCGCCCAGGCGATCCGCGGCCGCCAGATCGAGCTGTACGGCCGCATCGTCGAATCGCGTACGCGCAAGCAGGCGATCGAGCGCGGCGCCGTGGATGCCGTGGCGGCGCTGGAGCACGAGCTGGCCGGCAAGCGCGGCGCGCGCCAGGACGAGGCCGCGCAATGGCAGCAACTGCGCGAACTGGCCGGCATCCACATGCGCACCGAGCTCGAGGTGGCGAAGCAGGATGCGGCGCAGGGGCGCGCCATCGCCCAGCAGCGCTTCACGCACCAGCTGCTGCAGCAGCAGATCCGCAACAAGATCGAGCAGGCGCGCGGCATCGAGGACGCCAGCCGCCAGCGCGCGGAACTCGCCCGCCTGCACCAAGCCGAGCAGGCCGCGGCGCGGCGCGCGAAAGAGATCGAGGACGAGGAACACGTGGCCGGCCTGAAGTTGCTGCAGGTCGAGAACGAAGCCCGCCGGCGCGAGGCCGAGCGCGTGCTCGATTGGCAGGAAGCCCAGGCCGCGGGCCGCCTGTCGGTGGACGCCGAACAGGTGCGCCAGCAGGTGGAAAGCCTGCGCCGCCAAGGCGCCTCGCAGGACGCCCTGTCCCAGCACGAAAAGCTGCTGCGCACCATCGAGGCCGAGGCGCTGGCCGGCAGCTACGAGCGCGAAGGCCTGCGCGAACAGCGGGCCCATGAGCTGGACCTTGCGCGCGCCGAGATCGAACGCGCGCAGGCGCTGGGCGCGCTCGACGACAGCGCAAAGCTGGCGCTGGTGAACCCCGCCAACGCGGCCCTGCTGGCGGACGTGATGAAAACGCGCGAGCATGGCAACATGAGCGCCGAGCAGCTGGCGGCCCTGGCCGGGGTGGTCGGCGCCGCGAATACGGATGCCTGGCGCCTCGCCCAGGAGCAGGTCGAGCAGGAACGCGCCCGCCGCACTGCCGAAGCGGAGCGCGAGCGGCGCCACCAGCTCGAGCTGCTGGCGCTGCAGAACGACGTCAACAAGACCGCGCTGGCGACCCAGGCCCAGCTGGGCGCCGGGCTTGCGGGTGCGCTCGCGGGCGCCGTCCAGGCCTGCGGCCACGAGAGCGCGCATCGGGGCGACCGCTTCTGCGCGGCCTGCGGCGCCGCGCTGCCGGCACGGGGATGATGCAGACCGCGATCGACAAGCTGCGCGAGCTGCTCGCCCTGCACGAAGACGGCCTGCTGAGCCGCCAGGAATTCGACAGCCGCAAGAACGCCATTCTCGACGCCGCCTATGCGCCGCCGCAGGCGGAAGGCGCGTCTGCGTCCGCGCCGGCAGCGGTTGCGGCGCCGGCGCCGCTGCGCGGCACCGAGATCGGCCTGATGGCCGGCCAGGAAGTCGGCCCCTTCGAACGCCGCTACCGCCTCGAGCGCCTGATCGCCCACGGCGGCATGGGCCAGGTCTGGCAGGCCACCGACCTCGCCACCCAGGCGGAACTGGGCCACAGCGCCCAGGTCGCGCTGAAGATCCTGCCGCCCCAGCTGACCCAGCACACGGCGCATGCGCGCCTGCTGATCGAGGAAGCGGCGCGCGCGCGCCAGCTGGCGCATGAGCATATCGTGCGGGTCTACGACTGGGCCCAGGATCCGGCCACGTCCAGCTACTTCATCATCATGGAATGCCTGGAGGGCGAGGACCTCGACAGCCTGCTGGCGCGCGAGGGCAGGCTGGGACTGGCGCGCACCCTGGCCCTGCTGCGGCCGGTGGCGGCTGCCCTCGACCATGCCTGGGAGCGCCATCACCTGGTCCACCGCGACATCAAGCCGGCGAATGTCTTCCTGACCCATGACGGCGAGGTCAAACTGCTCGACTTCGGCATCGCCGCGCGCGCGCGCGGTAGCGGCGCAGGCGGCAAGGGTGCGCTGGAGGCCCCGGCCAGTTCCGGCACCGCCGGCTATCGCGCGCCCGAGGCGGGACAGGGCCAGGAGGCGCCGGCGCGCGGACTGGACGTGCACGCGGTGGCGGCCATGGTCTACCGGATGCTGAGCGGACGCCTGCCTTTCGATCCCGGCCAGGCGGAACGCGGAACGCCGGCGCGGCCGGAAGGCCTGAACGAGGGCCAGTGGGCAGCCCTGCAGGCCGGCTTCGCGCCCAGCGCCGCCGAGCGGCCCGGCAGCGTCGCCGAGCTGCTCGACCGCCTGGAGCAGGCGACCGGACCCAGCGAGGACGAGCAGCGCGCCCAAAGCGATGCCGCACAAGCCGCGCGCGCGGCCGGCGAGGCGGAAACCCGGCGCCGCGCCCAGGAAGCCGCGGCCCGCAAGCGCATCGAAGCGGAAGCCAGGGCCGCCGCCCAGGCGGCGGTCGACCGCCAGCGCCGCGAGCAGGAAAAGCTGGTCCGGCTCGCGGCCGAGGAAGCCCGCCGCGTGCGCAAGGAAGAACTGCGGCGCCAGCTGGCGGAACGCCGCGCCGAGGAAGCGGAAAAAACGCGGCAGGAAGCCGAGCAGGCCCAGCGCAAGCTGGCCCAGGCCAAGGCCGCCGCAGCCTATCTCGCCCAGCAGCAGCGCGCCCGCGCCGAGCAGGCGGCGCGCAGCCAGGCCGAGCTCGAGGTCATGCTGCCGACCCCGGCCAGCCCGGTGGCCGACCTCGAAGGCATTCTGCGCGACCGCTTCCTGGATGGCGAGGGCAAGGGCCCGGAACTGGTGCTGCTGCCGACCGGGCGCTTCCAGATGGGTTCACCGGATCATGAACGCAAGATCGCGATGGAAGCCGGCTCGCAGAAGGGCTGGCTGGCGCGCGAGCTGCCGCAGCACTGGGTCGGCATCGAGAAGCCGGTCGCGATGGGCCGCTATCCGGTGACGGTGGGCGAATGGCGCGTCTTCGTGCGCGCCACCGGCTGGCGCCAGAGCGGCGAAGTGAACTGGGAAGCGCCGGGCTTCCCGCAGACCGACGCCCACCCGGTGGTCGGCGTCAACTGGTACGACGCGCTGGAATACCTGCGCTGGCTGTCGGACGCCACCGGGCGCAACTACCGCCTGCCGAGCGAGGCCGAGTGGGAATACGCCTGCCGCGCCGGCACCAGGACTGCTTTCAGCTTCGGCGACAGCATCTCGACCGAGCAGGCCAACTACGACGGCAACTTCACCTGGAATGGCGGCGTGCGCGGCGAATACCGGCGCGGGACGACCCCGGCCGGCATGTTCCCGCCCAACCCCTGGGGCCTGTTCGACATGCACGGGAATGTGTGGGAGTGGGTGCAGGACGTGGTGCACGACAACTACGAGGGCGCACCCCTCGACGGCAGCGCCTGGGAAGAGGGGGGCGACCAGGCCCGCCGCATCCTGCGCGGCGGTTCCTGGCTCTACAATCCGCGCTATCTGCGCTCGGCGTTGCGCAACGGCTTTTCGAGCGCCTTGTCGAACGACATCGTCGGTTTCCGTGTCGTGCGCGAGCTGATGGTGGGATAATCGGTCAGGTAATTTCTGTGACTGGAGGTTGCGATGCGCATCCCCGACGATATCCGCATTCCCTTGATCGTATTTTCGCTGCAGGCCGTGCTGTTGACAGGTGCGGCCCTGATCTTCCTGGTGCTGCGGCCGGGCTGAGTCAGGCGCCCGACAGCTGGAGCGCCGCGCGGCGGTCGGCGCCGCGGGCGGCCCGGTAGTCGGGATAGGGACTTGCCGTAAAACGAACCCGGCCGTGGAAACCGGCCAGGCGCTCGAGTGCGGCCGTCGGGCCGAGCGGGGTGTCGGCGCCGGTGGATGGATCGCGGTGCCAGAAGCCACCGTCGCGGTGGAAGAGTTGCGGCAGCACGGCTGCGCGTGGCAATGCTGCGCCGGCGCTTGCCGAGGGGGCCGTGTCGGGCGCGACCAGCATGATGCACTCGGCGGCGCCGCCGGCGTCGATGCGGTGCAGGACCACGGCATGCGGCAGCAAGGCCGTCACCACCAGCGCCGCCACGCCCTTGATGCTGGCGGTCAGCTCGATGCGCATGCCGAGCCGCAACGCGACCGGGCTGTGCTTGCCGGGCCAGACACCGTCCAGCAGCACCCCGTAGCGCGACACATCCTCGATCTCGAATCCTTGCCGGCCCTGGCGGATCACGGCATGGCGTCCCGAGATGCGCCGGGTCAGGCCCTCGTGCTCCGGGCCGTGCTCGCCGTAATGGCATAGCAGGACGTCGGCCTCGGCTTCGAGCAGGCTGCCGCCCGGCCCCGCTTCCATCCTGCCGACGACCCACTCGTCCAGCGCGAACAGGCGCAGGTGGCGCTGCATGCCCGCATCCGGCTCGGCGTAGACCAGGCAGGCGCTCGAAGCCGGGCAGGGGTGGGCCGGGCGCGTGGCCGGCAGGTCGATTTCGATCAGGTCTTCGTCCCAGGCGATGGTCGGCAGGGCCATGTCGATCTTGCCCTGCCGGGCGCCGAAGTTCAGCTGGGCGATCGACGCGTTGCGGGCGTCGATCGCGATGTCGAGCGGGCCGGCGCCGTCGAGGCCGTGCAGGCGGGCGATCGAGGCGTCGTCGGCATGGATGCGCACGTTCTTGCGCGCCGCCAGGTAGGTCTGGTGGATCTCGGCCAGGGACGCGTCCGCGCGCGGCACCAGCAGCACCACGGTCGCGACCCAGGTGCGGACACTGCCGCTGTGCTGCTCATCGCGGGCGTGCAGCTCGACGTCCACGCGGTACTGGCCATGTTCGCGGCCGCGCGAGGAAAATTCGACCACCAGTGGCCGCCAGCCGCCGCGCAGGCTGCGTGTGAAGGTCTGGCGGCCGCCGCCCTGGGGCAGCAGGGCCGATTGCAGCAGCAGCGTGAGTTCGGCCGGGGTATCGTCCGGCATGCCGCGCAACTCCAGCTTGATGGCCTGGCGGCCGCCGGCGGCGCGCGGGTCGAAGCCGCTGATGTGCAGGTGCGGCCGGATTTCCGCACGCGCGGCGGGCGCCGCGTTCGGACGGATGGCGTCGGGGGCGTCGCGCCGGGCCCGCACCGATTGCAGCATGTCGAAGCTGGAGCCGAGGGCGTCCGCCGCCGTCGCAGGCGCCAAAGCGGGCTGGCCGTGGCCATGCGCGCAGGCCTGATCGCCGGGCATGACCCAGGCGGTACAGTGCGGATGGTCGGGGCTGCAGCAGCGTTTCATGGGCGGCGGGTTACACGGTGGACGGTCGGGTCGAGCTTACGTGATTTTAAGCCGAGGCGGCGCGCCGTATTCATCATTCGGCAAGATTTTTTGCTAAAAAGCATTTTTTTGCCACACTGAAGCGGAACGCCTCAGGCGCCCGGCAGCACGGTTTCCTCGCGCGCGCCGGCGCCCGGCGTGCGCAGCAGGATGGCCGTCACGTTGTCCGGGTAGAAAAAGGCAGGCGGGTGCGATTCGTAGGCGCGCAGCAAGGTGGCCAGCATGCCGGCCGCATCCAGCCGCCCGCCCAGCAGCTGCGGCCACTGGCCCACCCAGCCATAGGGATCGGAACAGGACCACAGGCCGTCGGTGGCCAGCAGGTAGCTGGCGTCCGGACGCAGGTGGAGCGCGCGGCGGTCCGGCAGGGCGCACAGCCAGGACGGCAGGTTCAGCGGCGTCAGTTCGAACAGCGGATCATTCAACTGGGCCGGATTGGCGAAGGCGTTCCCGAGAATGAAGGCTTGCGACACCTGCGGCCGGTGCTCGCCGTGGACCTGCTGCCACCATTCCTGCTCGCCCAGCAGGCCGCCCATCGCGAAGGCGGTGGCCGGGACGTGGTCGGCGGTGAGCGGGGCCACCCGTTCGCGGGTGATCTCGTACAGGCGCGAGTCGCCCACGTGGTAGAGGATGGGGTCGGCGCCTTCCGGCAGCTCGAGCATGGTGAGCGTGGTGCCGGGACGCGGCCCCGGCCCGGCCAGCTGGGCGAAATGACGCTGCAGCTCGGCGTGCAGGCTGTCGAGGCGGCGCGCCAGCTCGGCCGCGGAATCCATCGGCGGGATCGCCAGCAGGCCGGCCACCACCGCTTCCGCCGCCTCGCGTCCGTGACCATGCCCGCCCATCCCGTCCAGCACGGCGAGGCGCGCATGGCCCTGGCGCCAGCGCGCCAGCTGGCGGCGTTGCGGCTGCTGGTTCTGCAGCCAGACGGCCCGGCCGCCGCTGTCGATCAGCAGCAAGTTGTCCTGGTTTTCTTCGCGCAGGCGCGGCCCGGCGCCCAGCCGCGAGGCGGCGGCGACGTCGAGGGCGCCGAAGCGCAGGGAGGAAGCGATCGAAACTTCTGGAGTCAGCATCCCCTTACTCTAACCGCAAATAGCAAAAAGCCAAGCGACGATTAGCGGCACTTTTCCCTTACACTTACCAGACCATGAAGATCCGTTCCCTCACGCCCGACGACATTCCCTCTGCTTGCGTGCTGCTGCGGCGCGCCGCGGAGGCGTTCATCCTGCACGAATCGACGCCGGCGGATGCCGCCGTATTCCTGGCTGAGCAGGGCGAGGACGGCATGCGCGGCTTCCTCGCGCAAGGCTTCGTCTATCACGTGGCCGAGGTCGAGGGCGAGCTGGCCGGCTTCATCGCGATGCGCCAGCGCAGCCATGTCTACAGCCTTTATGTCGACCGCCGGTTTCATCGGCGCGGGGTCGCACGCAAGCTTTGGGAGACCGCGCGCGAGGCCGCCCTCGGACCCGGTCACCCTGGCGCCTTCACGGTCAACGCATCCAACCACGCCTTGCCCTTCTATGCCTCGCTGGGTTTCGTGCCGACCGCGCCGACGCAGGACGGCATCGTGCGCTACAACCCGATGCGCCTAGTCCTCGCCCAGCCTGCGCTCGTCGACCCGGCGTAGCCACAGGCTGCTGGCCCAGCCTTCGACGGGCTGTCCCCGGACGCGGGCGCGCACCTGCAGCCAGTCGCCATCGAGGGCGCCGGTCGGCGTGACCAGGGTCCCGGCCGGCAGCACCGCCAGGCGCGGGGCGCCGGTGGCCCTGGCTGCGCGCAGGTTCAGGTCGTCGATGACGCGGTAGCGCGTTGCCGGCGCCAGGTGCGCAGGGGGCGGCGGAAATTTCTCCGCGAAAGGCAGCGGCTCCCCCAGCCTTGCGGGCCGCGCCGGCGGCATCAATGCGGCGAACATCAGGCAGAATAAAACACCGAGGGCCAGCGTGGCGGCGCCCGTCAACAAGACATTGCCAGCGGTCGGCCGCCGCCACCAATGGCGCGGCGTCAGGCAGCCGGCCAGCGCCAGGGTCAGCGCCAGTCCAAGGGCGTAGGCGGCCGCCGTTGCGGCCGGGGTCGGTGCGCTGAGAGGCATGGCGCGTCAGGCGTCGAAGCGCAGCACGTAGTGGCCGGCGACCAGGTGGTGGCCCGGCGGCAGCAGATAGGGCTGCTCCGGCGTGGCCTCGCCAATCGCCGCCACGAAGCCCAGCTGTTCGTCGAGGTGGTACAGGGCCTGGGTGGCGCTGGCGCGGGCGATGCGGTAGCCGTCGGGCCCCGCCTCGAAGCTGAAGGCATTGCGCGACAGGCCGAGGCGGTCGGCGCTGGAGGGCGCAACGCCGCCTGCCGCGCGCAGGAAGCGCGGCGAATCGAGCACGCGCAGCGCGGCCAGCATCGGCGCGCTGCGGCCGAACAGGAAGCGCGCCCCCGGCGCCACCGGCAGCGCCGGCGCCTGCGGCAGGCGCAGCAGGGCCAGGTAGCGCTCGGCCATCTCGGGCGCGACCGCCAGCAGGTCGACCCGGGCGCCGTCGAGGGGGCTGAAGGAGGAGGGCGCCGCCACCGGCTCGCGGCCGGCGCTGGTGACCGCGTGCATGGTGTCGGCATCGTCGATGGCGAAGCCCAGCACCGCTTCATGGCCCGGTGCGGACGGCGTCAGCGCGCGGTTCAGGCCGATCTCCAGCGCCTGGGCGCCGGTTTCGCGGTAGCGCGACAGGCGCGGCAGGGCCAGCGCCGCCAGCGCGACCCGCTGGCGCGCGACCGGCGCGTAGGTGGCGTCGGCTTCCGCGGTTGCCGGCATTGGCGCCGGCGAGGGCTGAGCGGCCAGCGGCACCGCGGTCATGTCGGCGGCCAGGGCCTGGCGCGGCTTCCAGACGGCGGGCCGGGCCGATGGTGCGGCCGGAGTGCGCAGCGGTGCGGGAATCGGCGCGGCGGCGCGCTGTGCCGCGGGTTGTGCGGATGGCGCGGGAACGCTGCGCGCGCCCGGCGCCGGCGTGACGCGCAGCAGCAGGCGCAGCGGCGCGCCGGTGGCGTCGACGCCGCCGCGGCGCGACCGGATCGCGTAGTAGCCGCCGGCCTGTTCCCAGCTGCATTCGAAGGCGTCCTTGGGCCGCACCTGGATTTCGAGCGGCGATTCCGGTCCGTCGTTGATCAGGAGGATCGCGCCGTCCGCGCCGAAGGGCCAGCCGGGCGCGACGTGGGTGGCTTCGTGTTCGTCGTGGCCGATCAGGGTCAGGCGCTGGTTCGGGTAGATCGGGCAGACGGTTTTCCAGACCGCGCTGTCGCGCGAGACGCTGACCGTGTACTGGACCTTTTCGCCGGGCGCCGGCAGGTAGACCGCGTGGCCAAAGCGCACCTCGACCTCGCCCGGGGCCAGCGCTTCGGCGCCGACCACGTGGTAGCGCACCTCGTCGCCCTTCAACAGGTCGCCGAAATCCTTCTGGTGCAGCGCCGCCAGGCCCTCGGCCAGGTCGCGCACGCGGGCGCCGCGCGTGAGATGGCGGTCGTCGTCGACCTCTTCCTGCGGCAGCGCCAGCGTCACGTGGGAGAAGCAGCGGGTGGCGGCGCGGCCGCGCTGTTCGCGCGGCGCGCGTTCGAGCAGGTCGCGCAGCAGCGGACGGCGCGAGAACAGGGCCAGCCCCGGCGCCTGCCAGATCGCCTCGGGGCTGAACACATCGTTGATCCGGGCTAGGGTTTCGTGCTGCACGTAGACTGGCATGATTCGTTCTCCTTCAATGATGTTCGGGTTCGCTGGCGACACCCGCGACTAGCAGGGGGCAGATGAAAAACAGCAGGTGCGAGCCGCCCGCCGACAGGAAGCTCATCGGCTGGCCCATCACCGGAAAGATCGCGAGGTTAGTGCCCCACGAGAGCAGGAAGTGGCCGGCGACGAAGGCCGCGCCGCCGCACAGCAGGAAGCAGCGGAAGCGGGCGAACCAGGCCAGGCGGAAGTCGCGCGCGCCGGCGCTCGCGAGCCAGCAGCGCACCGCCGTGTGCAGCAGCCCGGCCAGGAACAGCGCCTGCAGCATCCACAGCAGCAAGGCGGCGAGCAGGCCGTGCCGGTTCAGGAAGAAGGAGGGGGCGAAGTCGTCCTGCACCGCCGGGATGCGCAGCGCGGCGCCGGGGTCCTGGCCCAGCGCCAGCAGGCCGAAGGCGTGGTCGGCGCCGAACCAGCCGCCGCCGGCGATGGCCTGCGCGCCCAGCAGCAGCTGCTGGCCGGTGTGTGGATGCGAGCCCGGATCGAGCCAGACCATGAAGCGGTCGGCGTAGAAATTCCAGCGCGCGAACTCGGCCGGCCCGGCGGCGCGCAGCAGCGCCACCCCCGCCACCGCGGCCAGCGCGGCGGCCAGCACGGCGCCAAGCAGCAGGTATTTGCGGCTGGCCAGCGCGTAGGCCAGCGCCATCGCGCAGCCCCAAACCGTCAGCAGGACCAGCGGCGAATAATCGTCGACCTGCACCAGCGCCACCGCCAGCAGCACCAGGAACAGCAGGGCCGGCGCGCCCAGGCGCAGCACCCGCAGCAGGGCGCCGCCGGGCGCGGGCTGGCCGCCGGTCGCCAGCGCGAGGCAGTGGGCGCTGAGGGCGGCCAGCGCGAGCTTGGCGAATTCCACCGGCTGCAGGTCGAAGACCCCGGTCTCGTCGCCGAAGGCCACCTGCAGCAGCAGGAACAGCAGCGCGACGCCGCTCATGAGCAGCAGGGCCAGTTCCACGCGGGCCTGCGGCAGCGGACGCGCGTCGCGTTCCGGACGCAGCGCGCGCAGCATGCCGAAAGCGCCGGCGCCGATCGCCAGCAGGGCGCCGGTCTTGCCGGCGTGGCGCAGCCAGGAGGATTCCGGCGCGCCCAGTCCCAGCTCCAGTTGCGAGAGCAGGCCGGCGGCCAGCAGCAGCACCGCGGCGCCGGCGGCCAGCGAGCGCCCGCCGGCCAGCCACAGGCAGCACAGGGCGGCCCAGGCCACCAGCAGGCCGACGCCGGCGCCGGCCGGCGCGCCGCTCTTCTGCAGATACAGCAGGGTCAGGCCGGCGCCGCACAGCAGCAGGGCGCCCGCCGCAGCCAGCGCGCGGGTGCGGCCCAGGCGAGCTGCGGCGCCGCTCAGCAGCATGGCTGCGCCGGCGATCGCGCTCACGCCGAAAACCAGGCCAAGCGGCAGGAAGGCCTGTTCCGGCAGGCGCCAGTCCGCGCGCCGGGACCAGGTCCAGCTGACGCCTTCGGGCAGGCGCAGCTGGGCTTCGCGGTAGAGGGCGACGTGCGATGCCGGCTGCAGGTGCAGCAGGTCGCCGTTGCGTTCGAGGAGCAGGCGGGTGCGGCCCAACTGCAGCGCGCCGGCCTGGTCCAGCCCTTCCTCGCGCTCCGCCAGCAGGACGGCATCCTGCGCCCGGCCAGCGCTTTGCAGCAGCAGGGGCGCCTGCTGGGCGCCGGCGCCGCCGGCCAGCAGCATCCCCTCCGGCGTCGGTTTGATGGTGGCGGCCGGCGCCGGCACGCCGGCGATGGCGATGCGGTTGCCGCAATCGAGGTTGCCGCCGAAGACCAGCGGTCGCGGCATGCCCAGTGCGGACGGCAGCCAGCGGTTCCAGGCGCCGGCCAGGCGCGCGGCCAGCCGCGCGTCCGGGCAGCTGGGCTGGGCCAGGCCGTCCTTCGACAAGACGGCGCCGTCGTACCGCCAACGCGTCGCGCCGCGCGTGAAGGCGACGCTGACGGCGTCGGCGGCGTCGACGCTGAAGCTGGAGGCGCCCAGCTGGAAGCGCTGGCCTTGCGCCAGCAGCACGCTGCCGGCGCGGCGCCGGGTGTCGCCGTGCTGGACCTGCAGCGGCGACGGTCCGGCGGCCGCGGCCCACCAGCTTCCCGCGGCATCGCGGCGCAGCCGGATGCGCGCACCCTCCGCCGGCGGCAAGCCGAGGGCGGCGCCGTCCAGCAGCATGTCCTTGCCCGCATCCAGCGCCACCGCGACCCGCGCCGGCATCCACGCGGCCGGCGCGCGCAGCAGGCAAAGCAGCTGCAGGGCGCACAGCAGCAGGAGCAGGGCGCCGGCGATGATCCGGCCGCTGTCGATCCGGATGCGCGGCCTGGCAGCCGCCGCGGCTTCGCGCGCGGCGCCGCGCAACACGGCGGCGCCGCTCATGCCGCGCTCCGCATCGTGTCCTTGGCGCAGGCGCTGCGCGCGCGTTCGATCAGGCGGCTGATCTCGAGGGCATGGCGGGGCCGCCGTTCCGGGCGCGGCGCCAGCAGGGCGCGCAGCAGGCCGAGTGCCGCGTCGGCGGCAGCGGCGGTGGCGAGGCCGGCGTGGCGCAGGTAGAGCGCCGCCTCGTCGGGCGCGAGGATGGCGGGTAGCCCGCCGGCGTGCCGGGCGCGCAGGGACGCCGCGGCGTCCGGGCCGTGCTCGCGCCAGGCGCCGCCGCAGGCGCTGCAGAAGCGCAGCATCGCGCCGGAGACCACATGGTAGAGCAGGGCGCCGAGCGCGAAGTAGTCGCTACGCGCGTCCGTCAGGTAAAGGCCGTCGGCGCCGGGGAAGAATTGTTCGGGCGCCTGCCAGTTGGCGCTGCCCGCATAGGAATGGGCGTTGCGGTCCAGTAGCGGGCGGTTGGTGCCGAAGTCGGCCAGCTTGAGCGCGCCGTGGCGGTCCAGCAGCAGGTTGGCGGGCTTCAGGTCGAGGTGGCGCCAGCCGTACTGGTGGACTTTCGCCAGCGCCTGGTTGGCCTGGGCGGCCCAGTCCAGCGCCTGCAGGAAGGAGGGCGCGTCGCCGCGGCTGCGCAGCGCATCCAGGTGGCGCGCGAGGTCGGTGTCGAGCCGTTCGAGCGCCATCGCCGGCTGGCCAAGGTGCTCGCCGCTGTCGAGCAGGCGCACGATGTGGCGCTGGTCCCAGGGACGCAGGGCGCCCAGGAAGGCGATTTCGGCATGCAGGCAGGCCGACCAGCGGACGCGCTGCGGCGGGAGTGCCAGCGCCATCTGTTCGGTGTTGACCAGCTTGAGCACGGCCGGCGGGCCGCCGCCCGAGGGCTCGGCATGCCACAGGAGGCCATAGCTGGAACTGGCCAGCGGTTCACGCAGGCGCCAGGCGCCGGCCGTCAGGGTGATGATGTCGCCCGCTTCGAGCATGTGTCCTCCCGTCAAGGCGGCACAGGCGCCGCCGTGAGCGGCTAGCGGGGGGAGATGGAAAGGGCAGGCAAGAAAAAACCGCGCCGGAGCGCGGTTTTTGTCAGCGGGAGCCGATCAGCGGTGGCGATCCCAGCCGCCACGGTCGTGGTGACGGTCACCGCGGTCGCGGTCGTAGTAGCTGCCCCGATCGTAGTAACGGCCACGGTCGTAGTACGGGCGCGATTCGACATACACCGGGCGCGGTTCGTAGTAGTAGCGCGGACGCGATTCCACGTAGACGGCGGCCGGCGCCGGCTGGTAGTAGTTACCCGAGTAGTAATTGTTCGCGTAGCCGTAGTTGCCGCGGTCGCGGTAATAATAGTCGTCGTTCGTGCGCACCGAGTTACCCACGGCCGCGCCGATCGCCGCGCCGACCAGGGCGCCGTCGCGACCTGCCGCGCCGCCACCGATGGCTGCACCGGCCAGTGCGCCGATGACAGTGTTCGCTCCCCGATCTTGAGCCATTGCCGTGGAGGACACGGCGGCCGCGGCCAGGAGTACCGCACCAAAGCATTTTTTGTTCAACATGGCTATTTCCTTAGCCTCAACGGGGGATCAGGATGATCTCAACGACGCCAGGCATGAACGTACTATATTCCCCACCGGCGAGGCTGCCACGCGTTAATACAGATTCTTACACCTGCATCAGAGGACGTAACATTTCGAACGTGCAGCACTTGCACTCGCTTCCGCTTGCCCCATCTAACAGCTGTCTATCCTTCACTCCTCAGGTCCATGGCGCGCCGACGATCTTCCATTTCTGTTCTTGCAATCCTGGTGCTGGTGCACCTGTATATCGGTCTCCGCTTGCTTCCAGGCATGGACGTCGGCCTGTTCGGCATGCTGCTGGGCATCGTCTTGCTCGCGGCCTCGGCCGTGCTGGTGCGTCTCGGCCTGGTCGCGCCCAGCCTGCGCCGCAGCCGCTGGTCCGGACCGCTGGCCTGGGCCGGCCTGCTGGCGATGGGTTTCTTTTCCTCGCTGCTGGTGCTGACCCTGCTGCGCGATGTGATCCTGCTGGTGATCGCGCTTGCAGGCGCCGGCAGCCCGGCCATCAAGCACGATAGCGCCTTGGCCGTGCCCCTGCTGGCGCTGCTCGTGTCCGTCATCGGCTTCGTCAACGCACGCCGTCTCGCGCGTGTGGTTACTGTGAACGTGCCGATCGTCAATTTGCCCGAGGAACTGGCCGGCTATGCGATCGCCCAGATTTCCGATATCCACGTCGGCCCCACCATCAAGCGCGCCTACCTGAATGCCATCGTCAACAAGGTCAACGGGCTCAAGCCGGATGCCATTGCCGTGACCGGCGACCTGGTCGACGGCAGCGTGCAGCGGCTGGCCCTGCACACGGCGCCGCTGGCCCGCCTTGCTGCGCCTGACGGCGTGTTCTTTGTGACCGGCAACCACGAATATTATTCCGGCGCCGAACAGTGGATCGCCGAGGTGCGCCGCCTGGGCCTGCGCGTGCTGCTGAACGAGCACGTGATCCGCCACCGCGGCGCGGCCTCGCTGATGATCGCCGGCGTGACCGACTACACGGCCCAGCATTTCAACCCGGCCCACAGGAGCGATCCGCAGCAGGCCGCGGCCGGGGCGCCGGCCGGCGTGGCCGTGAAGGTCCTGCTGGCCCACCAGCCGCGCAGCGCGCCGGCTGCCGCCGACGCCGGCTTCGATCTGCAGCTGTCCGGCCATACGCATGGCGGCCAGTTCTTCCCCTGGAATTTCTTCGTGCCGCTGCAGCAGCCCTTCGTTGCCGGTCTGAACCGGGTGCGCTCGCTGTGGGTGTACACCAGCCGCGGCACCGGGTATTGGGGACCGCCGAAGCGCTTCGGGGCGCCGTCGGAAATCACCCTGGTCCGGCTGGTCCCGGCTTGAGCTTCCATCAACAATGTATTTACCGCAATAATTTTCCTAAAACGGCGGCGATTGCGTTATTGTTTCGGTCATTTCGACCCGAACCAAAGGACAAACGCATGAACCGCCGCATCTGCCTTCCCGCCTTGACCCTGATCGCCGCCAGCCTGCTGGGCAGCAGCGTCAATGCTGCCACGCCTGGCAACGACCCGGCCGCGCTCGCCAAGGTGCGTGACACGGCGATGCAGAGCGACTATGCCTACCAGCGCCTCGAAGACCTGACCGACCTGGTCGGCCCGCGCCTGTCCGGTTCCGCCGGCGCCGCCGCCGCCGTCACCCAGGTGGCCGGCGAGCTGCGCAAGCTGGGCGCCAAGGTCACCCTGCAGCCGGTCAAGGTGCCGCACTGGGTGCGCGGCGCCGAGACAGGCGAAGTGGTCGACTACCAGGGCCGTCCGGCCGGCGTGACCCAGAAAGTCGTGCTGACCGCCCTCGGCGGCTCGGGCGCGACCCCGGCGGCCGGCATCACGGCCGAGGTGATCGTGGTGCGCACCTTCGACGAACTGAAAGCGCGCGCAGCCGAGGTGAAGGGCCGCATCGTGCTGTTCGACGTGCCTTTCGACCAGGACATGGCCGACCGCGGCCTGGCCGGCACCGCCTACGGACAAGCCGTCGCCTTCCGTGGCGCCGGTCCGCGCATGGCGGCCGAGATGGGCGCGCAAGCCGCGCTGGTGCGCGCCGTCGGCGGCGCCGCCTATCGCATCGTCCATACCGGCGCCACAAACCTGCCGGAAGGCAAGCGTATCCCGGCAGCCGCGATCACGATCGAGGACTCGATGCTGATCACCCGCCTGTCCAAGCGCGGCCCGGTGCGCCTGCACCTGACCCTGACCCCGCAGATCCTGCCCGACGCCGACAGCTACAACGTGATCGCCGACTGGCCCGGCACCGACAAGGCGGACGAGATCGTGCTGGTGTCCGGCCACCTCGATTCCTGGGACCTCGCCACGGGCGCCAACGACGACGCCTCGGGTGTGGTCAGCGCCATGGGCGTGATCGATACCCTGCGCAAGCTCGACTACCGTCCGCGCCGCACCATCCGCGTGGTGGCGTGGATGAACGAAGAAAACGGCGGCCGCGGCGGCAGGGGCTATAACGACGCCTACAAATCGGCTGCCGAGCAGCATTTCGCCGCCTACGAAGACGACAGCGGCTCGGGCCGCCCCTTCGGCCTGCGCGCCGGCGTCGGCCTGCAGTCGGCCAAGCTGATGGCCCCGCTGCAGGCAGCGCTCTACCCGATCGGCGCAGGCGCCTTCCGCCGCGAAGACGTGATTGCGTCGGGCGACCTGCACGAACTGGAAACTTCGGGCGTGCCGAGCTTCGAGCCGTGGATCGACTCGGCGAGCTACTTCAATTACCACCATACGCCGGCCGACACCTTCGACAAGGTCGATCCCGACAACCTGCGCCGCCACACGGCCGTCATGGCAACGACGGCCTGGTTCCTGGCGAACATGGACCAACAAATCGGCCGTTCGAACGTGGCCGTGCCCGTGACGGCAGCACCGGCGGCATCCGCCAAATAAGGCGGGCCCTGCCGGCGCACCGCTGCGCCCGGTGCGCGGATAGTCCGGCGGCTCAGCCGCCGACGATCCGCCGCACCGCTCGCGCGTGGCCGCGGAAAGGCCGGCCATACACGGTCTGGATGCCGCTGGCGAAATTCTGCCCCCACACCAGCTGCGGCCGCGTGTCGTGCTGTTCGCTCGACCAGTACCACACCCTGTCGAAGCGTTCGCGCAGGTTGGCGAACAGGAGGGCAAGCTCGCGCCGCGTGGGCAGGTCGCCTTCCTGCGAGCCCGCCCACTCGCGTGCGGTCGGCCAGCTGACGTCCGAGACGTCGTCCGGCAGCAGCACCAGGTGGTAGTCCGCTTCCCCGTCCTTGCCCAGGATCAGGCCGGCATAATCCTCGCCTTCCTTGAGCATTTCTTGAATTCTCAGGTATTCGCCCATCGCGTCGTCCTCGCATGTGGTCTTAGGTCTCTGTACTAAGACCATCTTCACTGCGAGTCAGTTGCTGCGCGCAATACGATGTAGCTCATAACCTTGTTCGCACAAGCTGATCCGTTTTGCGTTATACGGTTTACAGAAATATTTTCTGTAAATATTTAATTGCAACGAGAAAATTTTCTTTAAAAAAGATTGAACCAAGGAAGTTTCCTACGCTCAAAGGGGTGCATTCTCTTTTTGCTGCTAGGAACTTTCTTATGAAAAAACTCGTTACTTTTGCTTCGGATAGCCGTGTCAACGCCCTGCTGTGCGCCAGCGTCACCGTGCTCCTGACCGCCTGTGGCGGCGGCATGAGCGACGCCTGCAGCGGCCAGCAATCGCAGACCGCCGCCGCGCTCATGTCCAGCGCCGACACCACCGTCGCAAATAGTGCCGCCACCACGCCGAACGCTGCCGACGCCGCCGGCGCCCGGGCGACCGAAGCCGCTGCAGGCAGCTTCGAACTGAGCGCTTACGATGGCAGCCTGGCCTCGACCGGCGCCGCTTCCTCGCAAGCCGATGCGCCGGCCGACGGCTCGCCGCGCCTGCTGGCGTCGATCTCGGCATCGAGCCCGACCGTGAGCGCCGCGACCACGACCCCGGCCACCACCTATAACTATTATGTGTCGCCGACCGGTTCGGATACCGCCGCCGGCACCAAGGCCGCGCCGTTCAAGACCCTGGCCCGCGCAGCAAAAGCCGCGACCAAGGCCGGCACCACGGTCTGGGTGGCCCCGGGCACCTATGCCGGCGGCATCAAGACCACCGCCAACGGCACCGCCGCGGCACGCATCTACTGGGTTTCGACCACCAAGTGGGGCGCCAAAATCGTTCCGCCTTCGAGCTCGAGCAACAACAACGCCTGGGACAACCGCGGCAACTACGTCAGCATCATCGGCTTCGACGTCGACGGCACCAATTCGGGTTCGGGC